>WFXH01000053.1 GCA_015490715.1 Saprospiraceae bacterium
CAGAAGTCAACGGCTCCGTGCTCCATGAAGCGGTACAGCCGCTGTCCTTCGAGCTGACCCTGCGCAGCGGCTGGGTCACCCACATCGACTACCTCAACTTCCGCAGGAAAGGCCTCTACATGTTCAAAGAAGGCGGCCTCTTCCGCTTCTCAGATCTCGACAGTCCTACCGCACCTCTCCGAAGGGGAAGGGTGCAGGATGTCACTCCTGGTGGTATTGATAACAACACAAAGATATACCGCTCCGGCACAAGCCTGTTCGTACCCTATAGTGCATCTACTACAGACTAAAAAACACTGCTGTATGCACGCCACACCCCACTACGACGAGAAAAAAGTAAACGATCAACGCAACGTGCGCATCCCCCTTCACCTCAAGACGATCACGCCCGTACACATCGGAAGCGGCAAGACCCTGGAACTATCCAAGGATGTCTTAAAGGAAAAAGAAAGCAATACCTATTACATCGTCGACTGGGATGCGCTAACGCGCCAATTGGACCTCGATGCATTAAAGCGCATCGCTTCGGCCCTCCAGAGCACGAGTGCTCAATACCATATGAAGATCTTTAAGGAGAACAACTGCCTCATCCCCATCGGCAAAAACCTCTACGGGCGCGACTTCAAACTACAGCTCAAGACCACGCCCCCTTACGAGGAGGGTCGATATCCCATCATACCGGGGAGCTCCCTCAAAGGCGCCCTGCGTACGCTGCTGATGGTGCATTTTGACTCTAAATTTTCTTCACTTTCAGACGCAATAAAAAACATTCTAAAAAAGACTCTAAAACGCGAAACTTTTGACAAGAAACATAGCAATTCAAATATTGACAATAAGGTCATTGGTACATTCGAGCATGCCCTCACCCGTTTTCTGCAACTCTCCGATTTCTACTTCCATCAAACCTCATGGTGGAGCACAAGGATAATAGGTGCAACAGGCGGTTGGAAAGAACAATTTAAAAACACATACAATAAAAAATTCATTCCCCACAAATTCGCTACCGCCTACGAGTGCATCGACCAGGAGCAGGAAGCCTATGGGTATATCAGCATCGTCCCTCCACGCGAGTACACCCATAGTAATTACAAATACACCCTCGATGACCATCCGCTCAAACACGGAAAAACGGCCAAAGAATTCGTCCAGGCACTCCTCGATTACACGCGCGATTGGATGGACAAGTACCTGAAGCGCGAAATAGCCTTCTTCAAAGACAGCCGCTTCGACAATGTAGAACACATCGATAAAATAATAAAATCCCTAAACGAACTCAAAAACCGCAATGAAAAATCCACCGGCGCCCTACTCCGCCTCGGTCAGGGCACGGGCTTCCACGCCATGACGGGCGACTGGCAGTACGACGACCACCTCTGGCCCGTCGATAACCACAAGGGTAAAGTGCGCTTCAAGACGCGCAAAATCGCCTTTACCAAAAGCGACAACGATGAGTACACCTTCTATCCCATGGGATTCGTCGAAATCACCATCCCAGAAGAGAAAGAAGCCCTGGACAAGATCTTCCAAATCATCAAAAAAACACCAAAGAATGGAGGAGGCACTCCCCCTGTTAATGGCAATGGAGGCCACCCTCCTCCACCAACACTCATGCCTTATCGCATCAAGGGGGCAATAGACACCAAAAAGCACGACAAAATCACCGTTGAAGTCGTCGCCTTCGACGACCTCGAATACCTACACACCGTCAAAGCCATCGTCGAATACGTGCAAGACGACGGCTCCACCCACCAAGAAGAAGTCCTCCTCGAAATGCGAGGGTATAAAAGCGCGCTCCCCAAGGGAACCATCGTGCTCGCCATACTCACGCCGGAAAACCACGGAAAGGAAAAACCCACCTCGTGTAAGTACTTCAAGAAACTCACATAATAGTCATGCCCACCCGGCGCACCTTTATCAGTTTTCTCGGTACCACAAGGTACGAAGAAGTCACTTACACCCTCGACGGATACAGCTACTCGACGCGCTACGTCAGTCAAGCCATCTTACAAGCCATCGCCCGAGATTGGACCGAGCGTGATCGAGCATTTTTCTTCGTCACCGAAGAAGCCAAGAGAAAAAACTGGTCGCCCTCTCCCGAAGACTCCACTCACGGCCCGGGCCTGGAGGCAGTACTGCGGTCCTCCAACTACCCCTTTCAATATCGGACCATCGAAATCCCCCACGGCTTTAGTGAAGCCGAAATATGGCAACTATTTTATACCATCTACCATGAAATTCCAAAAAACAGCGCACTATACATCGACATCACCAACGCCTTTCGCACCATTCCCATCCTCTTTACCGTGCTCATACCCTACGCCCGAGCCACTAAGGGAGTCACCGTGGAAGGCATCTACTACGGCGCCTTTGAAGTGCTCGGTCCCCCTCGAGAGATACCCAAAAAATACCCCAAGGTAGAAGACCGCAAGGTACCCATCCTCCAACTCGCCGTCTTTGCCAAGCTCCAGGAAATCAGCTACAGCGTGCGCACCTTTCTCGATACGGGTAAGGCCGACCACCTCGTCAAATCCCTCGAGCAAGGCGTCAAACACGCCACCGACGAAGAACGACGCGTCCTCATCGATATTAAAGAGCTCTTCCGTGGAGCGAAAATCCTCCACGACAATATCGCCACCTGTCGCGGCAAGGTCCTGCTCCACAACTCCGCCGGCAAAAGCCTCCACCAACGCATCCAAAGCCTGCTTCACACCAACGTCGACAAGACCACCTTCCTCGCCTCCATCAAACCACTCTTCAGCAAGGTGCAAGACAAAATTAAATCCTTACCCGCAGCACATGACTCCCTATCGGCTCTGTGGTACGCCATCGACTATGCCATCCGATACCGCATGACCCAACAGGGCCTGACCCTCTTGCGCGAAGGCTTTGCCGTCGCCCTCTTGGCAGATCTCTACAGCGATTGCGCCTACAGCCAACTCGCCCCCGAAAAGGTCCAAGAGCTCAAGAGCATTCTCCATCGCATAGACAAGTCACACGCTACTAAGACAAAGTCCAGAGTACAAGGCTGGGACAAAACTCTCCTCGAAACCATTGCGATCATCTTTTCTTACATACTGCCACAAAACAAAGAAGACGCCCCCCACGAATGGAGAGTTCCCTCCGAAGAGCACTGCACCCTCCTCCTCTACCTCCTCCAGCACCATCCCTTCGTCCTGGAAATGCGCCATAAGGAGCTCAAGCGCCAACTCGACCGCCTTTACAAACTGCGCAACGATATCAACCACGCCGGTTTTACAGACAACGCTACGAGGGATGCGGATAAATTTCACAATAGCCTCGTCGAGCTCTGGCGCACCTTTCAACCCATCCTTCAAAGGCACTTCCCGTGAAAGACATTCGCGTTGTCCCCAGCCACCTCCGATTCCCTGCCACGAGCTTACCACGGCCCAACCCTTGCTCATACAAACATCCTACAATTTCATACCCCATGCATCTTTTTGTATGAAATGTTTGTTCTTTTATTATAGGAAGCACTCAGCGTAGTCCATCGCAATGAGGAGTACGATTTCATACACAACTATTTCATCATTTCGAGCGTGTAAAAGAAATACATCTTTGAGTGTATAAAACAGTGCATCAATGTCTACAAAAGTCATCCAACGAGTCATCGAGCGCATTCGAGCGCGCAAAATACCTCTGCAGTGGGACGTACCTCCCATAAACACTGTCGACAAAGGCTTCGGGATCGCCTTCTACAGACTGCGGATTACCGATATCAACGCCCCGGCGTATAATCGCGTCTATTACCACCCCTCGCTGCAAGACCTGTTGAACTACTACGTGCCGTATCGCAATTTCAACCTAAAGGGAACCCTTAAGGTGTCGGTCGAGCGCGTACACCTGTGCAGCAAACAGCTCGCTGAGTTTGCAGCATTTTGTGGGATATCTCCGTCCGACACCCATGCTTTGCACAGCTATCTAAGCGATTGGAACAAGGTCGTACAATTTGCCGAAAGCCAAGGACGGGATGAGGACAACACCCTGCCCTGCGACACACTCTTGGTCGAATGCGTATCGCCCAAGCAAACTCCTGATCCCATCATCGAATTTTTATCCCATGCGGGGAATAACTAATTTTACCCTTCAATGCGTATAAAATGGTAGACGATAGGCGCTATCGGTATTTCTTAAATATCACCAATCATCCATCGGATAAATGGCCCAAAGAACAACGAGAGGCGGCGTTGGCTATCGGGCGTGAAATCGTGGACATTCCCTTCCCCGAAATCGACCCCACATGGGAGAGCACACGCGTAGTGGAAATGGCCGTCGACTTTTTTAAGGACCTGCAAGATCGCTCCCTCCTCCCTGCAGCCGCCGTCGTTCAAGGCGAATACACCTTCAGCTTTGCATTGGTTTTATTATTTTTAAGAGCTAATTTGCCGTGCTACAATGCGACGACCAAACGCATGGTCCAACACGACGAAAGCGGCGCTATTGTAAAGCGATTTGAATTCGTGCAATTTCGAGCATTTCAAATACCACGACAATGACCACACCACAAGCCACCGCACCAGCACACAAGTACCCCATCTTTCGCATATCTCTGCTGTGCGATATCGAAATACGAGACCTCTATGCCCTGCGTGGAGCTATTTCGAAGATTGCCGGCCAGGAACACGTGTTGTTTCACAACCACTACGACAAAGATCAATTCCGTTATCAATACCCGCTCATCCAATACCGATGGTACAAGGACTATCCCCTGCTCGTCTGCTTAGGCGAGGGTATCGTAGAGGTACAAAATTTCTTTCAGTCGCTGGGCCCCGAAATCGACATCCGCGGTGAGATGAAGCCCATCAAGGTGGGCGAAACTTGGTTTCGGCTGTGGCCCTTCAACGTGTGGGAAAACGTGCGCTTCCGCTATACACTCAAGCGCTGGCTCCCACTCAACGATCACAACTACAATAAGTACATCGAACTAACCGACAAAGGCGACCGCCAAGGCATCATCGACCTGCTTCAAACCATACTCATTGGCAACATACTGAGCATGGCCCGCGGCATCGAATGGGAAGTGCCTCGCCAAATCACCGTCAAAATCGATGATATCTGGCGCGTAGGTGCTGTGCGCTACAAGCGCCACGACGGCCACAACATCACCAAGACCGCCTTCAACATCGACTTTACCACCAACGTCTACCTGCCCTACTACATCGGCCTCGGCCAAAAGGTCAGTATTGGCTTTGGCAACCTCGAGCCCCCACGCAAATCCCCCACCCTCGACAAAGAGCGAGCAGAAGACGAAAGTAAAGCTCCCGCCACCGAATAATGCGCGCGCTTGATCGGTATCCTTCCGCTGAACGCCCCAAACTGATTTACGGATTATAAAACCGTATAAAACCGTAGGTCTTCTTAATAATGCCCCTACCCATGTCAAACTCCTACACAATATCGCGACCTATAATGTGGATGTTTGGGAGCTAATGGTGTCGGTGAGGGAGGCATTTCTATGCTGTCTAATTTACAATAATCAAATCGCCTCTATATGCTCTATGTGCTTCCTTCCTTTATTTCTTGCTTATCCTTATTATTTATCTTGTACATAAAATTGTATAACTTCCAACCAAGCCATCCAGTTAAGATCAACAATAAACATCTCCCAGTAAACCACCAATATCGTACAATGAAAGGTTGCGATCGAAGATAGGTACAGGGTACATATACATCATAGTAATAGTACACATTCTTAAATATGCTCGTGTCACTGTAAAATTCTTCCGGTGTGTATATTTTATACTCAAA
>WFXH01000054.1 GCA_015490715.1 Saprospiraceae bacterium
AGTGCCCTCCTACTTATCATCACAAACTACTGATGCGCAAAACACCGTATCGTTGTACAAATATAATGCATCTCATCCAACATGTATTGCAACATCTCGAATTTTTTTCACAATTTCATGTGAAAAGTGATTTCAATTGTTTGTGCTGTTCTAATACAATTTTATCAATATCAATGCATTAGATTTAATGCAATGTGTCGTAGGCGTCTACCATTTTATACCAAAAAAATCGAAAAGTGATGCGTGTGACACGCATATTTTCTCATAACATCCCACATCTTTTGCTCGAAATCAACTTTAGGGGTTGGCGCTTGTTTCTGTTTCATGCTTGAAGTACGATTTTATACCCGATCAAAGAAAAATTGGGAAACTCCTCCAATGGCGGCACGCTGTAATCCTCACTTGGACAAGGCATTGGGGACTTCGCACGATTTTATGATAGCACTGCCCCTGCCCCTGTAGATAGACAGACGGAATAGGGGCATAGGCTTTTCATGTGCTATTGCCTCTTGCTCTACTTGGGCGACGGCTCAGTCTCTTACTTCAAAGCGGACGCTTTTGATATTGCCCATTTGATCGACGAGGGTGAGGAGGTACGGGCCGGGGGATAGCGTCTTGGTCATCACGTGTTGTTGGTCGGTGGTGCCCAAAAAGCTGTGGTTGAGGTACCAGTAGAGCCGAGCACCAGCATAGCGGTGGGCTGCGCGCATGACGACGGCTTGCTTTTGAAAGTTGAGGTCGTCGGGTATTTTAATCGTGCTGCCGGAGTAGGGATAGATCACATCGATGCACTCCGCATCGGAGGTGTGGCAGCCGGGGTACGGGGGTGGCAAGTCTTGATAGTCTAAGTGGTGCTTTTGGTAGTAATAGGCCATGGCGGGGGGCAGTACGAAGAGGGTGCGTTGGTGTATTTTATCGCGCGGGTAACACGAGGCGTCGACGATGTAGGATTCGGATTCGTCGAGAGGAAAAACCTTGTGATAGCTGCAGGGCTGAGAGCGCAGTCCTCCCTGCTGGATGTATTGCCCTTTCTTTTCGGGACAGTACTTCGAGGCGAGATGCCCCGATCGCGTACATACCTCGGCATAGACGAGTCCGTCGGGTGGGGCAAACCACTCTCCGTTGTCGGGCAAGGCGTTGAAGATGGCAAACATCAGTGGCGCCGCTTTGGCGATGCCGGTCAGCTCGGGTATGCCCGTATTGTCGGCATTGCCCACCCACACACCGACGGTATATTGGGGAGTGACGCCGATGCACCATGCATCGCGGTGGCCATAGCTGGTACCGGTCTTCCATGCGATCTTCCGGGCGGAGGAAAAGCGCTCCCAGTCTTCTTCTTCGGCAGGGCGATGTTTGGCAGCGAGGATGTCGAAGACAACCCACACGTTTTCAGGCCCCAGTATTCCCGCGTAGTTGGCCCCCGCGATGGGTTCGTCTGTCAGGCGGAGGCCTTTGATGGCCTTTGCGTGGGGATACAGGAGTGTCTGTCCCATGCCGCAATACAATTGCGTGAGCTCGTACAGCGAAGCCTCTGCACCGCCGAGTATCAAACTCAATCCGTAATACTCGGCCGGTCGGTCGATACTGCGCAGCTGGAGTTGTTGGAGTACATCGTGAAATCGTTGGTGGTGGTAGCCCCACAGCAGCCGCACGGCGGGAATGTTGAGTGATTTGGCCAGGGCATAACTCGCAGGGACGGCACCTTCGTAGGTCTTGTCGAAATTTTTGGGCTGAAAGCCCGCGATATTGGTCGGGATATCGGCCACCAAGGAGTTTTGGAGAATCATGCCCTCTTTCAAACACAGGGCATAGAGGACGGGCTTGAGGGTGCTTCCCGTGCTTCGCCTTCGGTGCACCATGTCGATCTCCTGTTCGTGGGTTCTATTTTGCGGCAGCTGGCTGTTGCCGATGTAGACACGTACTTTCCCCGTCCGAGTGTCGGCCACGACGACGGCGTAGTTGTAGATCAGCTGTGAGGAGAGGGTTTGTTCGTACCCGCGCAGCAAGTGGAGTATTTTGGTCTGTAGGCCCCAATCGATAGTGGTGAAATGCTCCTGGCCTGGTGCAGTCTGGTGGAGGCGATTGACGAGGTGGTAGGCCTCGTTGGGGAAGCGGAAGAGTCGGTCGGGTAAGGGCTCGTCGAGGGCTGTGTGGTAGGTCGCAGTGTCGATGACGCCCTTTCGGAGGAGTTTGCGAAGGAGGGCGTTTCGCTTTTGCAATAAAATCGTGCGGTTTTTGCCGGGGTGGATCAGCGAGGGGGCGTTGGGCAGGATGGCCAGCATGGCCGCCTCTGACCAGCTGAGCTCGTCGGGAGGGCGGCCGAAGTAGCGCCACGTCGCAGCTTTAATGCCGACGATATTCCCCCCAAAGGGCGCCAGTGCGGAGTAATGGGCGAGGATTTCATCCTTAGTCATGGTCGCTTCAAAGCACAGCGCCAAGCTGATCTCTTTCAGCTTTTGCCAGAGCGTACGCCGCTTTCCACGCCCGGTGACGATGCGTGCCAGCTGCATCGTAATGGTACTGCCTCCCCTCTTGATGGTCCCTGCCTTGAGGTTTTGGTACGCTGCCTTAGCGAGCGACACGGGGTTGACGCCGGGATGGTAATAGAAGTACTCATCTTCGTAGTACAGCAAGGCGGTAGTAAACTTCTCCGGCAGGTGAATCTTGCCGACGGGAAAGCGCCACTGTCCATCGCTTGCCCTGCGAGCACCGAGCAGACGCCCCTCGCGGTCGTACACCACCGTCGAAAAGGGGATCTCTTCGAAGTACCACTCCGGGCGAAAGCACAAACGCACGAGGAGGTAGGCTCCTACGAGGGCCAGGCCTCCCCACCCAAGGACGCGATACCAGTGCCGACGCATCACCGTATGGTTATCCATTGTCCGGGTAAGATGCTGACGACATCGAGGTCGTACATTCCACCGCACTGCACAGGCGGCTGATAGAACGTGCCCTTGTAGGTCGCGTTGAGCAGGATGTAAAAGTTCGCGGTCGACCGAGAATCAATATCAAAAAACACATACACGGCATCGTCGCGGAAATCGCGGTAGTCGTAGCGGGAGGATTCAAACCACTCGACGGCATCCATGCGCGTATTGCGTATTTCAAAGCCCGATGCCACCTTGAAATCCAGGGCCATATTGTGAATTTTCCGAAAGTTTGGATTCTCCACGGTGACCTCGACGACTACATCGGTGTTCTGGCGGAGGGTGTCCAGGGAGAGGGGTTTGCCCTCGACGTCGAGATACCTGAGCTGCACCCTGAGATTGTTTTCTATGGGTTGTTTGCGATCGTAATACAGGGGCACGCCCTTGTTGAAGAAGTTGATGTAGACGGGCTCGTCGTTGAGATTGGTGATCGTCAATCGCAGGGGAAAGTCGGTGTACTTGAGTTCGACGACTTTATTGTCCGCGCTCTTGATATGCTGTGTCTTCGACCCGTCGAATATCTCCACATCGATCGAGCTCGTCTTTGATGCGCGCACTACGTGGGACAGTGCCAGCAGGGAGAAGGAAATTTCATGGGTGGTCAGATGTCTATTGGAGGAGAGGGCTTCCGCCACTTGTTGTGTGAGTGCTTGAGCCTGTCCCCAGCGGTTCATCCGCACGAGGGCATAGAGGGCCATGGCTCGATCGCGGTATTCCGATCCAAAGGTCAAGTAGCTATCGCGATAGGAGGCGAAGACGATCTGCTGTTGGGGAGCGAGGAGCTGTTCAGCGATGTAGGATTTGCCCGCTTCGCTGTAGGCACAAGCCAGAAGTACTCTGGCCAGCTGCGGGAGGTCTTTCATCGCCCGGAGTCGATTCATTGCTCCGTATTGCGGCCGGCCAGCTAAAGCTAAGGTGAAGAGCCGATAGGCTTGAAGTGTCTTTTGATAGTCTTCTCCTTCTTCGTATTTGTCTCTATCGTACCAGTACTTCCCTAAAGACCATTCACTGGCTTGCCTTTCTTGATAGTCCAGCCATTTGCGGAGCATCTCATGGGACACGTGATAGCCCTTTTTCTTTGCTTCTAAGAGGAAGTGGCCTGCATAGGTATTGGTCCATTCACGCAGACAGCACCCGGGCCAGAGGGTAAACGCGCCGTCGTAGCGCTGACGGAGGGCGATGCGCGCTATTGTCGCCTTAATGTTGCGATCGATTTCAGCTCTTTGCCATTTGTTGAGCTTCATCACTTCCGTGAGAAACAGCTGCGGAAAGCCCGACGAAGTGGTCTGCTCTAAGCAGCCGTAGGGATAGCGTATGAGATAATCGAGGCGACGCGAGATGTCAAAATTCGTGTAAGTCGACAGCGTGAGCTTCAGCTCGTTGGTACCTTCGGCTCCGAGGGGGTTGAATACAAAGGTCTTCTGCCTGCCCGGAGCCACTTCATCCATGCTGAATTCCTCCACAGGAGGATTTCGGAGCTTAATCTCCAAATGCGTCGTATCGGTCGAGCGCTCTACTCCAGAAGTAGCTGTAAAGCTCAACGTCGTAAATCCGACTTTGTCTCCCGTTTCGAGTATGAAATGGATGACCTTTTCGCCGGGGCGGTCAAAGCGCACGCGCTTCGTCTGCGTTCCCGAGCCCTTGAAATGCGTGGTCTCGTACCGCATCTCCACGCGCACGTCTTTGATGTACTCGTCGCCGACCATCACCGTCACGGGCACGTTGACCGTTTCGAATGGAGAGAGGCTTCTCGGAAGCGTGGGAAGAATCATCAGCGGATTTTTCACCTTGACGATTCGCTGGCCTTTGCCGTAGGCAAGGGTTTCGTCGTCAGCAGCCACCACCATCACGCGCACAGAGCCGATGTAATTCGGCATCGGTATGCGGTGCACGTTTTCGCCGCCCTTTTTCAAGTAGTAGGGGCCTATAAAACGCACGACGGGCTTGAAGCGCGAGAGCTTGTCCTTGCCCTCGGCCGAGAGGGCATCGTCGCCACCGATGGCATACACGCCCATAAACTTGCCCTCGTAGGCGCCCAGTACATAGTGGTACATGTCAAAGGTCTTCACGCCCAGCGCTTCGGCTTGATAAAAGGTCTCCCACGGCGAAGGTGTCTGGTAATTGGTCAGGTCCAGCAGACCCTCGTCGACGACGGCAAGGGTATAGGCCATGGCCTTGCCACGGCTCTCGCTGACGCGCACGACCATCTCCGACAGCGGGCGCACCTCATCGGGCACCTCAATCACAGGCTCGAGCTTGGTCTCCTCATCTTCCACATATATTCGCCGTATCCCGTACAGTCGGATCGGCAAGTCGTTGTCGGGGTGGTGATAGGGCTGTATGAAATGGACGACGAGGTATACATTGGGCGACATGTCCTTAGTGATGGGCAGTCGCACCTGATGTTGATCAGCTGAGATATCGACCCAGAAATGCCGCACCACGCGCGAGGCATTTTCGACACTGATCAATGCGCGCGCCTTCTCGGCGGCCGGCAAATTGATGATGCACTCCTCCCCTACGCGATAGCGCTCCTTGTTGGTCGAAAAGCTCAAAATCTCCGCCGCCTCATGGTCTGTATCCGCTTCTTCATAGCCATAGCTTCTGACATACACGATTTTGCCGCTCGAATGCCCAGATGAGAGATTTTCAAAGCAGAGGTAGACTCTTCCGTTCAGGCGTTCGGGAAAGCGCAGGGTGTAGTCATGCCTTCCTGCACGCACGCTGATGGTATCCTCCTGCACGATCTGCAGGTATTTTTCTCTCAAATAGTTGTGATCGCTGCCGCTTCGGTATTCCCACCACCACCGATAGTCCACCTTGTACAGCCGCACGGCCACCTTAGAAGTGCCTTTGACGAACTCGCCCGTTTCGTCGACGATGACCACGGGTATCTTGACGGGCACATCGGTCCTGAAGCTCTCCCACCAGCTCTCTCCACCTTCGAGTTTGAATCCGATGTACTCCCGATAGGGGGAAATGCGATAGTGGGCACGCCCAATGCTGAAATCGCCCGAGGGCTCAAAGACCTTGGTATGGAGATAAAGATTGAGTAGTCCGGGCGCACCCTCCGTGTCAAATTCGTCAATAGTTATGGCAGCATTGCCCTTATCGTCGAGTGCATCATCGTAGAGGTAGACCATATCTTGATAAAACCCCTTGCGGAGGTCTTCGAAGATGTAGCCTTGAAAATTGGCAAATTGGGTAGAGGAACGCATAATAATGCCCTCGACACGAGCACTTAGATTGGGCGAAATGCCGCCGTGCAGCCACTCGGCGTGGAGCTGGATCGTGGGCTTCTTTTTCAACGCCAAAAGGGCACCATCCTCGGGTGTAAAGAGGATCTTGAGCCGGTTGGGCTTGATGGTCTCGATCTTCAACTCCTTGGTAAACCGCCTGTCCCCGACGATGACATTCGCTGTCCACGTACCCGTCTTGGCCTCCTTGGGCACTGCAAACCGAAAGTCGTAAAAGCGATGAAACGATTCGGTATTGACGCGCCTCAAGAACAGGGTGTTTTCAGGGGTATATACCTCTAAGATCACCGGGTGGTTGTAGGGCAAGGTATTGTCTTTGTCTTGCAGTATAAACTGCAGGAAGATCGAATCGCCCGGCCGCCACACGCCCCTCTCGGCATACACAAAGCCCTTGATGCCCTTTTTTGCCTTGACTCCGTCGACATCGAATACCGAGGTGGAGAGCGCCGAAGCATCATCAATGCGCAAATAACCATACTCGTTTTGGCGACGCGCCACGAGGAAGAAGGGATCTTTGTCGAGCTGGACGTGCAGATACCCGTCGGCATCGGTTTCGTCTTCATAGATGATTTCGCCCTGGTAGTTGTAAAACTGCAGCCTCACGGTCCCCGCCGGCTCGGCCGTGTGCAGATCGCGAACGAAGACGTCGAAGGCGCGATTTTCGGTCTTCTTGACGACAATGCCTAAGTTCGAGCCAAAGAGGTTGCGCACGATGTGGTTGTCGGGATTGGCGTAATAGGAGATATGGCAGGGATTCTTTCGATTCGACCAATAATTGTAGTATTGCCATGTCTGCGCAATGTCGTTGTAGCTGAAATACTGCTCACGAACTCTGTATTCAAGGAAGGGCATGAAATCGCGATCGACCGAGGGCTTGGATTCTCCTTCCGGACAATCGATCAAGGTGTGTCGCGGCAGAAAAGAGAGGTAGATGCGGTAGAGGGCTCCGGGCTGGACCTCCATCAGCTCGGACAAATCGATGGCAAAGCTGTTCCACTTGCTGTAATCGATGTCGCTATCCGAAATCAGCTCGATATCCCGATCGAGTATCACTCGCCCGACGCGGGCCAGCTCCTCAGACTCATCCCAATCGTTGACTTGAAAAAACTGGTGCACATTGGCATCGGCTATCCGCACGACGGTCAGCCGCACTGCCTTGAGATTGACCGCTTCAAACGGAAAGATAGTCCCCGAAGTAGTGGGCACGATCACTCCCTTCCTCAGCGCTCGTATCTTCGGCTTGCGCATTTCAAAATATACGGTATGCGTGTATATGCTATCCAACTCATTGCCCTTGGCGCTTCGGATGTGGGCATCAAAGATTACCGTTTTTTCGCCAAGCAGCCTTGTGGCGGGATAGATCTTGACGACATTGCCCCTGATAAGCAATTTGAGCTCTTCACCCGATTCTAAGTAGATCAACCCCTTGAGATCTTGCTTGGGATCGAGCGCCTTGGTGAAATACGCCTCCACAATCTGGTTATCTTGATCTACGATGCGGAGGTTCGACAGCTTGAAATCGTTGATGGCGGGCACGGGTATGCGCTGCACGATGAGGGTATCGCCCCGTTCTTTGCTGGTCTCAAAGCGCAACACCACCTCACTGGCCACATTCGTCCGACGGACGCTGTCGATCGCGAAATGGTGGATTTTCTCACTCCTGTTGTGAATCCACCGCACGGGTAGCTTTCGTCCTTCCTGGGTGACCTTCAATCCACTCTCCACTTCGTCGGCAGGAATGTAATCCGACGAGGCGATGTCGCCCGATAGCGTGCTCCATTGATCATCGCCATATTCATACGATTGTAACCCGCTGATATTGAGCTCGACCTTGAGCGGTATGACCTGAAACTCAAATTCAAACTCGGCCAGCCTACGAGGTACGTCAATCAGCTTGCCGAGATGAAACACGCCCCTGTACCGCTGTCCCGAAACCAATGGCTCATCAGGAATGAATAAAAACGTCCTGCGGTCCTTTATCACCACATGCCCGCGTATTTTCGGAGAAAAGGAAAACAAGCTCTGTGGAACGATTCCCACGGATAGAGGCGCGTCTGCGCGCAAGCGCACAATGATGAAATTCGAATTGGATACGATCCCGGAGGTATGCGACTCCACATAGTTGATAAAAGCGCTCCTGTCGGTCTTCTTCTCTTTACAACCTACGAGGAGAACCATCGAGAGGGCTACTGCAAAATACCACTTTTTCATGACTTGGGTGTTTTTTTAACCATAACAATCGGCATGTGGTAAAATATTCACTATCCATGCGCCGCTCATGCCAGTACTGTGAAAGGGCATTTCGCAGGTGATTCGAAGCGTCCGCGCTCATGTTGGGGGCACTCACAGTGTCCGCTCATACATGTACGCTTCGCAATAGCCCAACACTTGACGCCTGGATGCTCCTCAGCTACGACGCACGCATCAGGTACTGCATAAGGAGCAGCTCAAGTACAGCCCCAGCTAAGCGGTTTTGGGGAAGGTCAAGCGTCACAATTCAAACGACACTATACCCTAAACCCTCGGGAATAGCTTAAGGCCCAATCACCGCAATGGATGTAATGCCCAAAAGGCCGACGGCATTACATAACACGACTCCCTACCACAGGAGCATGCGTACACCCGCCCTCTGGGTTATATATTATAAAATGTGTATTCCGCCTCTTGTGCTTCGCGTAGGGGGCTGCCTACTTGTAGTATTTTTTCATCACAAACAAGGCGTGGATCACTCCCGGAAGCCAACACAGGATGGTGAGCAAGAGGTTGACAAGCCAGTCGTTGCCTTCCCAGTCGGAAACGATCCCTAAGGCCAACCACCCCAGACCGAGGAGGGCCAGGAGGATGTATACCGTCTTGTCGATCTTGGGCTGTGCCATCACTTCGGCGCGAAGCGCTTGCTGTGTGGCCTTCAGCGTCTGGATCTGCTCGATCGACATGGTCCGCCCGGTGAGCTCCTCGTACTTCATCGGAGTGAGCTGGAGGAATGCCTCGACAGACATACCTGCGAGCGCTGGGTCCACCTTTGCCATCTGGGATTGCTCCTTCGGTACGACAGCCGTACCCACTGCAAAAGCAGGTGCCGAAAGCAAGAACACCATCAATAATCCGTACAACCGTCTCATACGCATGATTTTAATTGAGTTTGAGAATTCGACCACTATTGTGAGCAAATATATACAATTTTTTAAATTGACCTTGCTGCATTATGCAAGTGCTCTTAGCTCACTCACCTTGACATTCGCATTTTATCGCTACCTTTGTTGGCGTACAGGGGGTACGGTTCACCGCTGATGATTTCCCGCCTTTTGTGCATCATTGGACCATAAACGCGATCAATTATGTTCAAACAGATGATAAAACCTTCGCCCAAAGTGGATCATTTGAGTCTGCTGTTCCATTGTTTGGTGCTTGGGGTGCTCCTATTGGGGGGATGCCGTAAAGAAGACAGTACGGACGACAGTGGCGACGATGCATTGCTTGAGTGGCACATAGGAAAAAACAACTACACCGTCCCTGTTGGTGACACCTTGCGCGAATTTATCGTATACGTGCCGGGTAACTATGCACCTGACCAACCAGCACCACTGGTCTTTATGCTGCACGGCTCTTCGGGCACGGGGGAGAAGTTTTACCGCATCAGTGGCTGGACGGCAGTAGCCGACCGCGTGGGCTGTGTGGTGGTGTTTCCTACGGCTCTGGACTATCCGATCGTCTCCAAACAGCGGCGCATCACGCGATGGACGGAAGCCGAGCTTGCCGACGATTTGCCGCCGGGCTATCCCATCGTCGACGATGTACCCTTCTTTGAGGAGATGATACGGCGCATTGTGCGCAGTATGCATATCGACACGACGCGCATCTACGTGAGTGGCTTTTCCAACGGCGGCCGCTTCGTGGCCAATCGCCTGCTGCCCGAGATGAACAACCGCTTTGCGGCCTGTGCCGGTTGGGGTATCGGCTTTAACGCACCGACCGCCATCGTCGGACGCATTCCGCCGTATTTTCAAATCGTCGGCACCGACGACCAACGCCTGAAGGAGGGACTGATGTTGGACGAAAGCTTGCCCTACCACTCCCTCGAAGCGCTCCTACAATACGATGCCCTGCGCGAGCGCATACAGTATATGACCATGAGCCTCGGTCTCACCGACCGCTATACCGAACACGCCAGGCTGCCTGCCTTCAACCGCATACGGTGGGCGGAGGCGCGCTCGGCCCACGCCAGCGAAGCGACCCTCTTCATCGTCGATGGCCTCGCACACGAATACGCCAACGGCCGCAACAACCCACACGGCATCGACGCCGCCGAAGTGCTCTGGCGGTGGTTTTCGACCCACCAACTGCCCCAATGACCGGCAGCGCTGGTTGTTTGAAGAGCAACGTCTACGCCGTGTGAGGGGCCCGGAGGGCGCCGCGCCGAAAGGCGACGGCGGTCCGAGCCCGCAGGGCGAAGGACCGAACGAACAGTGAGCCCGGAGGGGCCCGACCCGAAGCCCGCAAGGGCGAAGGGGCACACCCCAATCCCCACCTCTACGACATCCATCGCGCATTCCGATAGAAAGACGAGGTAGGTGCATTATGATTTTTTGATATGTATAAAATGTTGATTTGAAATTGTTTTTACAGGATTCAAAGTGGATTTTCCATGCGGGTGTTGGAAATCCCACGATGCAGGCTAAGGGGAATATTTCAAGCGCTTAGATGCCTTTCACGGCCCCTTCCAACCGACTCTTCTCGGCAAGAGCCCTTAATTGAGCACGATCACCTTCATGAGCACTTTCGGCCACCGGCGCCAGTGTGCGTAGACCTGCCGAAGGACCCGTGTGCCCGTATAGGGTGCGATAATGCCCTCCTCGATGACGAAGTCTGAAGCACGCTCTATCAACTCCCTGCCGATTACTCTTCTCCGCAGGGCATCCCCTTTGAGCCGCACGCGTAGTACAAGACATTTTCGGCTGTACATGTCTCGATGCTCTTCATGGACATAGATGGCATAACCGTCTCGGGTGCCGCCGTAGGTAAACCATACCCCATCGAATCCGCCGAGCTGCTGTAGGATTCGCAGAGCGTCTTCATGGCTGGCATACTTCGTCGCTATATCGCCAAATTTGGTCCACATAGATCGTAGCTTTTTTTGATCGTAGACGATATCGATCAACCAATTGTCGCGTCGTCTTCCGATGTATCGATG
>WFXH01000055.1 GCA_015490715.1 Saprospiraceae bacterium
ATCCCTTCGAAACGGACGGCTGCCCAGCTGCCAATGGAGAGCCCGGCTGTACGCGTCCCTACGGCAGCTATCGGCCGAGTGAGCCGTATCGAGATTTTCCCTTTACGCCGACCGAAGAAGACCTTCGGCAAATACGACGTGAGTTGCGATTAGAAGAAATAATTGTATAAAACAAAAAATTTTGGAGATATGAATATCATTGTGCCAATCAAACAGGTGCCCGATTTGGTCGAAGAGCTCGAAGTGGATTCCAGTGGCAAGGCGCTGGACAAGGAGTGGTTGAAATTTCGCATCAACGAATTCGACGATCACGCATTGGAAGAAGCACTCCTCCTCAAAGAGGATTTAGGAGGCACTGTGACCGTCATTGCCCTCGATGGCGACGACGTCGACAAGGCGCTTTACACTGCTGCTGCCAAAGGTGCCGACAAGCTCATCAAAGTGACCGGTGTGGATGCTGAGCTCGACAATCACAAGGCGGCCAAGGCCCTCGCCAGTGTGATAAAGGATATGGACTACGATTTGATCCTCACTGGCGTACAGGCCGTTGATGATCTCGACGGACAGCTGCCGGTCTTGCTTGCCGAGTACCTCGGCCTACCCCACATCGAAGTAGTCACTGGCGTGAAGGTCGACGGCAACGTGGCCACCGTTCAGAAGGAATTTTCCGGCGGTATCGTGGGGGAATACGAAGTCGACTTGCCTGCGGTGTTGGGCATCCAAGCCGCCAGAGAAACGCCGCGCTATGTGCCCGTAGCAAAGGTGCGACGTGCCATGCGCAGTGCCGAAATCGAAGAAGTCAATGCCACCGTCGACGATGCCAGTTCCGCACTCACGGTCGAACGCATGTTTAAACCCGAAACGGGTGGAGGAGCTGAGTTCCTCACCGGCTCGGTCGATGAAATCGCAGCAAAAATCGTCGAACTGATCAAGAGTAAGATTTAATAACCCTTAAAATCGAAAAGCCATGAAAAAAGTACTCGTCATAGCCGAACATCTCAACGGCCAAATTCAGGATATCACCTACGAACTGCTCGGAAAGGCCAAAGAGCTGGCTCAAGGAGGGGAAGTAGCGGTCTTGCTCATGGGTAAAGACATGAAAGATGCAGCCAGCAGCCTCGGTGCAGCCGACAAGGTGCTCTACGTCGATAGCGATGCCCTCGCACAGTTTAATCCCCAAACCTATTTTCTCACGGCGGCAAAAGCCATTGAGGAATACCAGCCCGACATCGTGCTCATAGGCACGACCTCGCAGGGTATGGATTTAGCCGGTGCCTTGAGTGCGCGCTTGAAGATGCCACTCGTCGCCTATGTCGGTGCACTGGAAGACGGCAAGGCCGTCAGTCAGCTGTATGGGGGCAAGATGAACGTCGAAGTGGGACTCAGCACGCCGTACATTGCCGCGGTGTTGGCGGGGGCCTTTCCTGCAGACAAGGGTAAAGCCGACGGCACGCCAGAAGTCGTCGAGATGGCGGCTCCCGACTTGAGCGGTGCTAAGGTGCGATTTAAACAGCTCATCGAACCCGAAGCGGGCGACGTCGACATCACAGCGCAGGATATCCTCGTCAGCGTGGGCCGGGGTATTCAGAGTGAAGACAATATACCGATGTTTGAAGAGCTCGCGCAGAAACTCGGTGGAGCACTCGCCTGCTCGCGTCCCATCGTCGACAACAAATGGCTACCTAAATCGCGACAGGTGGGCAAATCCGGTCTAAAGGTCAAACCCAAAGTGTACCTTGCCTTCGGCATCAGCGGTGCTCCCGAACACATCGAAGGGATGAAAGACTCCGAGCTCATCATCGCCGTCAATACCGACGCCAAGGCGCCGATCTTTGACTACGCGCATTACGGTGTAACCGAAGACATGTTCGACCTGGTGCCTAAGTTGATGGAAAAGCTCTGATGATGCGATATTGGGTATAAAATCGTAGAGCGATGCACGAACACGAAATCACGCGCGAAATATTCCGCAACTTTCCCCTGTGGATGCAGGTGGTCTTTTACATCGTGGCCTTTTCATCCATTGGGATTTTCTTGTTTGGAGCCTGGAAGCGCATACAGAAGTACCGAAAGGGACGACCGGCGGGGCGCTTTAACAAATTACCGCAGCGCTTTTTTAAGGTCCTGGGCATTATGATGACCCATGCCACGTTGCGCAAGAACTACACCTATGTAGGTTTAGCGCATTGGATGATCTTTTGGGGGTTTGTTGTGCTCTTTATCGGTACGTGTATCATTGCCTTTGATCACGACTTTTTGCGCTTCTTCGGCGTGCACTTGCTCAAGGGCACCTTTTACATTGTCTTCAGCTTGTTTATGGACGTGTTTGGCGTGTTGTTCATCATCGGTCTGTTGATGATGATGGTGCGTCGGGCAAAGAAGCCCTTTAATCTCAACTATGCGCGCGTCGATCGCCCCGAGGGCAAGTACGATCGCAGTGGTTATATCCGCGACGACAAGATCTTTTTATGGCTGTTGCTCTTCATAGCGGTGACGGGCTTTATCATTGAGGCGGCCCGCATTGCGGCGGATGGTTTTCCGGAGTTCGAAAAATGGGCGCCCTTTGGGTATGCCATGGCGCATCTGCTCGACAGTACGGGCCAGCTCAATGCCATCCACATGGCCACCTGGTGGGTGCACGGCATAGCGGTCTTGATATTTGTGGCGTACATCCCCTATTCGAAGGCCATGCACATCTTGGTGGACTATGCCAATTTGATGTTTGCGGATAAGACTACGGCCAAGCGCTTGCCGCGCGTGCCTGCTGAGAAGATGGACAAAGAGGGCATGGGTTATGTCAAGCTGGAAGATTTTACATGGAAGGAATTGCTCGACTTTGATGCGTGTACCAAGTGCGGTCGCTGTCACTACGTGTGTCCAGCGCGCACGGCGGGTGCACCACTATCGCCACGAGATGTGATTTTGGATATGCGCATGTATGCCGACCAGTTGTCGGGCACCGAAGAGTGGGTCGACAAGCAAGTCTTGGTCAACGGAGGAAAGGCCAAGTCCATCGCCGGCGATGTCATCTTGCCCGAGACGCTGTGGTCGTGTACCACTTGCATGGCTTGCATGGAAGTGTGCCCCGTGGGTATCGAACACCTGACGACGATCGTCAACTTGCGCAGAGCGCTTGTCGACGAGGGAGAGATGGAGGACATGTTGCAAGATGCTTTGGCCAACATCGGCGATTATGGCAACTCCTTCGGTAAGCCCGAGCGCATGCGTGCGAAGTGGACGAAGGACCTCGATTTCAAACCCAAAGATGCGCGCAAGGAGCCCGTCGAATACCTGTGGTTTGTCGGCGATTACGCTTCGTTTGACGAGCGCATTCAGGAGCTCACACGCAAGGTGGCTACGATTTTACACCGAGCAGGTGTGGACTTTGGCTTGCTCTACGAAGATGAGCGCAATGCCGGCAACGACGTGCGTCGTGTCGGCGAGGAAGGCCTCTACGAAATGCTCGCCGAAGACAATATCGCCGCCCTCAAGAGTGCAAAATTTCAGAAGATTTTCACCACCGACCCTCATAGTTACAACACGATTAAAAACGAGTATCCCGACTTTGGAGGCGAGTTTGAAATCTACCACTACACCGAATTATTGCTTGAGCTCATTCGCCAGGGAAAAATACGCATTAGCGACAAGCTCAAGGGCATACGCGTCACTTACCACGATCCGTGTTATCTCGGGCGGTACAACGGCATTACGGAGCCTCCGCGCGAAATCATTCGCGCTCTCGGCATGGAGCTCGTCGAAATGCCGCGCAACCGCAGCAACTCGTTTTGCTGTGGCGCAGGCGGGGGACGCATCTGGATGGACGATTCTGGCCTCAAAGAGCGACCGAGTGAAAACCGCATCAAGGAAGCTCTTTCGCTCGGAGATATACGGTATTTCATCATCGCCTGCCCGAAAGATTTCGCCATGTATTCCGATGCTGTCAAAACCTCGGGCAACGAAGGCAAGATTGAAGTCAAGGACATCATCGAACTCATCGAAGAAGCCATGGAAGGCGCCGAGGTGACGGCTGAAGCCTAATCGGAGCGGCCTTTGCGACGGCATCTTTACCTGCCAACTCGACGTAAGCTCGTACTTTTACGAGCGGAAGAACAGGTGTAAACCCATAGCGCAATGACAAAATCGGTTGAGGAGGGCAAGCGCCTCTACTTGCTCGACGCCTATGCCCTCATCTTTCGCGCCTATTACGCTTTTATACGCAATCCGAGGATCAACTCAAAAGGGCTCAACACATCCGCCATCTTTGGATTTGTCAACACCTTGCTCGACATCCTTCAGGAACACAATCCCAGTCATATCGCTGTGGTCTTCGACCACAAGTCGCCGAGCTTTCGCGTCAAGGAATATCCGCTGTACAAGGCCAATCGACAGGAAACTCCCGAGGATATCCAGAAGGCCGAACCGTGGATACGCAAGATCATCCAGGCCCTTCGCATACCGATTTTAGAGGCCGAAGGGTACGAGGCCGATGATGTAATTGCTACCCTTGCAAAGAAAGCCCAGGAAAAGGGCTATGAGGTCTTCATGGTCACTCCCGACAAAGATTTCATGCAAGTACTCGACCAACACATCGCAATGTACAAGCCTTCGCGAGGGGGGGATCCGCCTGAAATCATCGATGTTGAGAAGTTTCGCGAAAAATACGGCCTCGAGAGTCCACGGCAATTTATCGATGTCCTCGCATTGATGGGCGATAGCTCCGACAATATCCCCGGAGTCAAGGGCGTCGGCGAAAAGACGGCCGTCAAGCTCATTCGCGAGTTTGGCAGTTTGGAAAACCTCTACGCCAACATCGACAAGGTCAAGGGCAAGTTGCGGGAAAAGCTCCTCCAGGACAAGGAGAATGCCTTTTTGTCGAAAAAGCTTGCGACGATTTTATACGATGCTCCTGTACCGTTTGATCCCGATGCCTTAGTGCGTTCGGAGCCCGATAACGACATCCTTCGTAAAATCTTTGAAGAGCTCGAGTTTCGTTCGCTCTTGCGGAGGCTCTTCGAAGACACGGAAGAGCCTGCGCTTACCCCTTCTGTCCAGGGCGAACTCTTTGGTGCGGCGACTGAGCAGGGCGATGGGGATCGTCGCAAGCAGTACGATGGAAAGACACAACAGTACCTACTGATTGAAGACGTCGAACGTCTTCAGGAGATACTTGATGCGCTCGGTGCGGAGGAGGAGGTCGCCTTTGATACGGAGACGACGGGTTTGGATCCGCTGCGTTCGAAGCTCATAGCGGTTTCGCTGAGCGCGGAGCCGCATCGGGCCTATGCGGTTTTGCTTCCTTCGGAAGGCGAACAACGTCGTCGGATGCTGGAGCTTTTGCAGCAATTTTTTACGCGACAGTCGATTTTAAAGATCGCGCACAACGCCAAGTTTGATGTGAAGGCGCTGCAGTGGGCGGGGGTTGAGGTACGAGGTCCGTATTACGACACGATGATTGCCCATTTTTTGGCGGAGCCCGAGCAGCGGCATCGCTTGGATGATTTGGCGAAAAACTATCTCCACTACACGCCGATTTCGATCGAGAGCTTGATCGGCAAGCGCGGGCCCAAACAGCGGAGTATGGACACCGTCGACCCCCAAAAGCTCGGCATCTACGCGGCGGAAGATGCGGATTTGACCCTTCAGCTCAAGCCGATACTCGATCGCATGTTGGAGCAAAGGGAGCAGAGGAGTATTTTCGAGAAGATCGAGATGCCGCTCATGCCTGTATTGGCTCGCATGGAATTGAAGGGGGTCGCTGTGGATGTCCCATTTTTGAAGGCGTATTCGGAGGAGCTGGAGCGCGAGATGCTCCAGATACGCGAGCAAATTTACCAGCTGGCGGGCATGGAGTTTAATCTCGATTCCCCTCGGCAGGTGGGGGCTGTGCTGTTTGATCAGCTCAAGATTCCCTATACGCGGCCCAAGACCAAGACGGGGCAGTATTCCACGCGCG
This sequence comes from Saprospiraceae bacterium, assembly GCA_015490715.1. Lineage (GTDB taxonomy): Bacteria > Bacteroidota > Bacteroidia > Chitinophagales > Saprospiraceae > S141-43. The sequence continues at coordinate 5,954 of WFXH01000055.1, forward strand.
AAGAAGTGTTGCGTAAGCTCAAGGACAAACACCCGATCATCCCGCTCATTTTGGAGTATCGCGAGATTGCCAAGCTGAAATCCACCTATGTCGATGCGCTACCCGAACTGGTGCACCCAGAGACGGGTCGTATCCATACGACGTTTAATCAGACCATAGCCATCACGGGTCGGCTGAGCTCGACCAATCCCAACTTGCAGAACATTCCGATCCGGACCGAGCGCGGTCGACGCATTCGGCAGGCCTTTGTTGCTGGGGGCGAGGGCTCCGTCTTGCTCTCTGCCGACTATTCGCAGATAGAGTTGCGCCTACTGGCTCATATGAGTGAAGACGAAAACATGATACGGGCTTTTCAACAGGGTCGGGACATCCATCGTGCCACGGCAGCGCGCATTTTTAAGGTCGAAGAGGAGGCCGTCACTCCTGAAATGCGCCGCATCGCAAAGGCCGTCAACTTTGGTATTGCTTATGGCCAATCGGCTTTTGGTCTTTCGCAAACGCTCGAAATTTCCCGCAAGGAGGCCTCCGAAATCATACGACAGTACTATGAGGAATTTCCCGGCATCAGGAAATACATGGAGCGCATCATCCGCTTTGCGCGAGAGCACGGTTATGTCGAGACCCTCCTCGGGCGAAGGCGGTACCTGCGCGATATTCATTCGCGCAACGACACGGTGCGAAAAGCGGCCGAGCGCAATGCCATTAATTCGCCCATCCAGGGATCCGCGGCGGATCTCATCAAACTCGCCATGATAGAAATCGACGACCAGCTTCAAGCCCAACATCCCGATGCCCATATGCTGCTTCAGGTGCACGACGAGCTGCTCTTTGAAGTCCCCAAAGATGAGCTCGAATCGGTACAAACACTCGTGCGCAACACGATGGAAAACGCCCTCCAGCTCAAGGTGCCCCTCGTCGTCGATATTGGCGTGGGAAAAAACTGGCTTGAAGCGCATTAATCGGATAGGACTGTGATCTTGAATCCCAGCTTCTGGCATTGGTCGAACCAGTGGGGGAAGGACTTACGCACGCATTCCGCCCCGCGTAGGGTGACGGAATGTCGCATGCCCCACAAGGTAAAGGCCATGGCGATGCGGTGGTCGTCGTACGTGTCAATGACGGGGTGGGCGTGGGTCGTACCATAGGTGGCTGACTCTACATAGAAGCGGTTGGTCTCGACCCGTGTGGGCACCCCACAGGCTGAAAGTCCCTGGCGCACTGCATCGATGCGGTCGGATTCCTTGTAGCGCAGGTGAGCGATCCCATCGAAGACACAGGGCTTCCCACTTGCCGCACACAAGACGGCTAAGACGGGAAAAAGATCCGGAGTGTCGTGCAAGTCGAAGTGGAGAAGGGTGGAAGGAAATGCTGTGCTTTTGGGTTTAGTAATGCGACAGCCATCAGGCATGGGCTCGGTATACACACCCCAGTGGTTTGCCCATTGGCGGATAATGGCATCCCCTTGGCTGTCGTCTATTTTCAGGCGGGGAAGGAAGATGTCCGCTTCATGGGAAAGGGCGGCCAGGCCGTAGACAAATGCCGCTGCCGACCAATCAGCTGGAACGCTCGAGAGGAGACCTACATCGCTCTGGGGTTGTGCTGACGGAATCTGGAGAATATTTCCCTCCCACTTGTAGGGTATGCCGAATGTCGCTAAGGCCTGTAGGCTCATGTGAAAGTAGCCCTTTGACACCATGTGTTGTGGTACGTGGAGGCGCAGACCTTCGGGCCAACGACAGCCTGTCAAGGCGAGTGCAGAGAAGAATTGGCTACTCAGGGAAGGGGGAAGCTTTAACAGAGGCGGTGGAGCGATCGGCTGAGGTCGGTGTAGGGCAATTGGAAGACGTCCTTCGAGGTCGACGTAGTCGATCTGAGCTCCTTGCTGCCGTAGGGCTTCTACTAGTGGGGCAATGGGTCGTTGGCGCATGCGCTCATTGCCGTCGATCACCTGGGTGCCCGTCATGGTAGCAAAATAGGCCGTCAAAAAGCGACATACTGTACCTGCATTGCCGCAGTGATACGTCCCTCCATTGTGTTCCCACAAGAGGGTATACAGCAAGGTACTATCTTCGGCAAGGGGGTAAGTGCTGAGCTCTGGCTTCAAACCGCCGCCCATGTGGTACAGCAACAAATAGCGATTGAGTATGCTCTTCGAAAGAGGTAGTTGGACGCGGCCCTTGAGGCGACGCGTTTGATGAATAATGCTCAAGTCCATCGCAAGAAGAAAGACCTACTTTTTGCGCCTTTGGGCGGGGTGAAAGCCGAT
>WFXH01000056.1 GCA_015490715.1 Saprospiraceae bacterium
CGACAGGGCAGTGGTCGGAATGTACGGCTTCGCGGGCATGTCGAGCGCTACGCAAGTATTGCAGCAGGGGGGGCGTGACGGCGATGTAGTCGATGCGCCAGCCTTTGTTGCGCTGACGGGATGCGGCTCGGTACGACCACCAGCTGAATTCGATGGTATCGGGGTGGAGGTAGCGGAAGACGTCTACGAGGTATTCTTTAAAGACGTGATCCAGCCATGCGCGTTCTTCGGGGCGATAGCCGCTGGGGTTGTCTTTGCGCTCGGGGTTGTGGATGTCCTTTTCGGTGTGCACGATGTTGAAATCTCCGCCGACGATGAGATTTGGGTATTGCTCTATCAGCGTGCGCAGGTAGGGTTCGAAGTCGTGGAGGAATTGCATTTTAAACTGATGGCGCTCTTCGCTTACGCTGCCAGAGGGGATGTAGATATTGAGTACGGCCAACGTGTCGTACACTGTGAGGATGCTTCGGCCTTCTGCGTCGTATTGGGGCATATGCATGCTGGTTTCGACCTTTAAAGGGTGGTATTTGCTCAGGGTGAGGGTACCGCTATAGCCTTTTTTATCGGCGAAGTTCCAGTACACGTAGGGATAGCCGATCTGGTGAAACCAACTATCGCGCGCTTGTTCCCGTTGGAGTTTGATCTCCTGTATCAGGGCGATGTCGGGGTTTTCTTCGGCGAGCCAGTCGAGCAATCCCTTGCGAATGGCGGATCGCAAGCCATTGACGTTGTAGCTGATGATTTTCATCGGGGGGCTTATCCTTATCTACGATGTATCAGGCCTTGTTGTTTTTATAATAATGTGTGAGAATGTACTGTATAGCCCCGTAGAGGTCGACGATACCGCCTGAGGTGCACAATTCGTCGAGCGTTTTTAACTCTTCAGAGTCTCCGGGCACTTTTACTTTCAAGTCTTTGGGTTTGTACGCCGATTGGAGGATCGCTTCTTTGATTTGTTGGGCGCTGAGTTCGGGGAAGTAGCTGCGAAGTACGGCGGCTACGCCGGCTACGACGGGTGCGGCCATGCTCGTACCCTGTGCATTTTGGTAGTCGTTGTGGGGGACGGTGGAGTATATGAACATGCCTGGGGCGAAGATGTCGACGTTTTGCTTGCCGTAGTTGGAGAAGGGGGCGATGGCGTTTTCGTCGAGTGTATAGTTGAGTGCACCCACTTCGATCCAGTTTTTGGCTTTTTTGCGCTTGAAGGCCTTGCAGAGACCTTTGCGGATGTAGATGTCGTTGGGGAAATTGTCGACTACATCGTTGTTGGAGGCGTCGTTGCCTGCTGCGTGGATGAGGAGCACATCGTGTTTTTCGGCGTACTTTACGGCTTTATCGACGGCTTCTTTTTGGGGGGAGTAGCCTTTGCCGAAGCTCATGTTGATGACTTTGGCGCCGTTGTCGACGGCATAGCGGATGGCGTTGGCCACGTCTTTGTCGCGCTCGTCGCCGTCGGGCACAGCGCGCACGGACATGATACGCACATGGTCTGCGATGCCCTTTATACCAATGTCGTTGTGGCGGTTAGCGCCGACGATGCCGGCCACATGGGTGCCGTGGAAGGCATCGGGGCCTTCGACGTCGTTATTGCCGTAGTAGCGTTCGTTGAGATCGTTGTAATTGTCGCCTACGATGTGGCGCGGGTCGAAGTCGGGGTTGTAATGGTACTTGATTTTCTTTTCGTAGTAGTCGATGGCTCGGTCGAATTGTTTGAGCACGTCTTTGCGCAAGGAATCGACGTTTTCGTAGGGGTCAGCCATATGGCTGAGACGGGAGACGATTTGTCCGAGTTGAGGGTATTTATCTAAGGGCAAGAGGTGGATACTATCCATGGTGATATTTTCGGTTTTGAGGGCTTCTTCGAGTTGGTCGAAGAGATCGCTCACATGCTGGCGCATCTGGCGGTACTGTTCGAGGTTGCGCTTGGCTTTGTCGACTTCTTTTTCGATTTTTTCTTTGTATTCGAGGTATTGTTCGTATTCCTTTTTCTGTTTTTTGGTGAGTTTGTCGGGGTTGGCGTTTTCGTATTTTTTACGCAGAGCGGCGTACAAGCGGGTGAGCTCGTAGGTATCTTCATTGACGTTTTCGCCGTTGGGGTTGCCGATAAAGTTCCATCCATGGATATCGTCGACATAGCCGTTGCCGTCGTCGTCGATGCCGTTATTGGGTATTTCGTCGGGGTTGGTCCACATCACATCTTTGAGATCTTCGTGGTCGGCTTGCACGCCGGCGTCGATGATGGCGACGATGACGGGTTGGGCGGTGCGGCCTTGGAGGAGTTCCGCATAGGCCTTTTCCACGTTAGTGCCCACCGTCGAATCGGTAATGGAGCCGAGCCACCAGTCTTTGGAGGGGGGTTGGGCAGTTCCCTGTAGGTTAAGCAATACAAGAGTTGCACTCAATAATCCGACTTTCCACTGAATCATATCCAACGATTTTATACCAATGAAATGCATTTATTCACTGTCGATAACTGTCCCGTAAAATCGTGTAACGAATCGCCCCGTTAAAAATTGCTCTGGGTCGATCTGACTTTGGAGGATGAGCCCTCGGGGTTGTTGGGTGAGCAGCATCCATGCAGCTTCGACCAAGGCCGAAGCAGTGGTAGCTTGAATGGCCTTGAGATATTGTTTGCCGATGTAAGTGGGCTCGATGCGCAGGGATTTGTTGAGGGCGCGCAGGTGGCCATGGCGGTCGTGGCCTTGCACTTCGGAATAGATGATGACAACATCTTCCTCATAGGAGGGGATGGTCTTGAGCATTTGCTCGTTGAGGTATTGTATGCGGTCGACCTTGTAGGGAGCGCTGTTGAGGATGTTTTTCACCCACTGGTAATGGCCGGGGTAGCGCAGCGTCTTATAGTGGAGGTTGTCGACCTTTCCCTTGAGGGCGTAAGGCAAGTCGGCCGCTCCACCCGAGGTGTAGTTGGACTCGTACCATACACCGTCGATCATGATGGAGGTGATCCCCGAGAGGGCTGCTATTTCTTTGATTTCGCCGTTTTCGAGCACAATGGCATCGCGCACGTATTCGGTGGCCACGCCGATGGGGCTCCATGTAAAACCGTAGAAGTGGGGAGGGGGGGCATGACGCGTCAGTGCGCCTACTTTCATGCTGAGCAGGTGGGCGCGTTCGACGCCATAGGTGCGGCAAAATTTCTGAAAGAGGTAGTGCCCCAGTACATTGATATACCCCGGTGCGAGCCCCGTTTGGAGTAGGAAGGCCGTATCGGCATCGCGGGCGATGTGGGTGATTTCTTCGGTTTCTTTGACGTATTCCGTCAGATTGGCGTAGTGGAGTTTAAAGGATTTGGCCATTTGGGCTATGCGCGGCGCCAGGCTGCCGGGCAGGCAGTCCAATACGATATCGCCTTGTTGGAAGATTTCCTTCATTGCTTCGCTCATGCCCTCATCGGGCATGACAAAGGTCTTCACCTTGCCGTCGGCGGGTATGCCGCTTGCGTTGATCCAATCGAGGCTGGATTGCAAGGCGGCTTCCGAGCGGTCGCCGAGCCAGATTTCTGCATCAAAGGCTTCATCGGCCAGGATGATGAGTGCAGTGGCTCTTCCGATTCCTCCTGCTCCAACGATGATCACTTTTTTCATAGCCCAGTATTTCACACGCCAATCGGCTACAAAGGTAGCCAAATAACCGTACGCGTAAAAATGCACGTCCCAGTCTCAGTACAAAGAGCTGTACTGCTGCATTATACCGAATACGGCATCGCTGACAAAGGGACGCACATCGCCGCGATGACTCCATATTTCGCGGACAACCACAGCCCGTATATGCGCAAGTGCAGGCGACGGCGGAAGAAAGATTGTCTGAATAGCGGGATCCATCTCTGCATTCATATGAGCTATCGACAACTCATAGGACAAATCCATACCATCGCGCACACCTCTAATGATGTACGACGCTCGCATCGATCGACACAGATCAACCGTCAAACCGTTATAAGCGACAAAATGGATGTGCGAATGATCCGGTAAAGCGGCACGCCACATCTGTACACGTACATGGGCGGGAAACATCGGCTTTTTCGTCGTATTGATTCCTACGGCTATGATGAGCTTGTCGCACCAGTGGAGGGCTTTTCGGGCGATATCTTCGTGTCCCTTAGTGACGGGGTCAAAAGAACCCGGGAATACCGCTACGTGCATCCGACTCGTTTATTGAATTATGCAATAACTTTTCCCGTATGAAATGGTGGATTCTCTCTTGAGTATCCATATATTTGCAATGCCAACAATTTTATTGATAAACACTTTGCTGGCCGTCAAAGGTACGAAGTTTCCACCAAAAATTGTTCCATATGTACAAGCCGAAGGAAGAAGTACCGGTGTATTTAATTGAACGGACAGCAAAGAAGATGCGCAGTGCGTTCAAGCGATTGCTTCACAAACACCACATGGGCATCAACACCGAGCAATGGGTGGTGTTGTACTATTTGCTCGAGCACGACGGTGCGACGCAGAAAGAGATCGGCGATAATATCTACAAGGATCCGCCATCGTTGACGCGCATCATCGACAAGCTTGAAGAGATGGGACTTGTTGAGCGCAAGAGCAATTTAGTCGACCGCCGCAAGACCAATGTCTTCTTGACGAAAAAGGGCCGAGAGAAGATCATGAACTTTCTTCCCATGGTCAAGAGTTACCGCCAAAAGACGTATCGCTATCTGACCGATCGGGACATTGCAGAATTGACACGCCTGTTGGATCGCATCTATCACAATGTGCTTTAGTGATTTTAAGCACGCCGGGGATTAAGGAATCAACATACCAAAAAAACGACATGCCATGTACTACCATCGATTGGGAGAGATCCCGCATAAACGACATATCCAATTTCGGGACCCTTCGGGACGCCTTTATCAAGAGGAGGTGTTCGGAAGGGAGGGATTTAGTGGTGTGACGTCTACCCTGTACCACATCTATCCCCCACCACGCTTTCGCCAACACGAAGACCTCGGAAGTATTCGTCCCGCCATCTGGATTGCCGATAAAATCCTTCCATTGAGTTTTCGGACCTTTGAGCTCCCGGCAACGACAGATTTCTTCGAAGCCCGTAAAGTCTTGTTCCTCAATACAGACCTACAGATTGGTGTGATTGCTTTGACGGGATACGACGAGCCGGTTTTTTTCAAAAATGCCGATGGCGACGAGATCCTCTTTGTGCATCGCGGAGAGGGAGTGTTGCGTACTATCTTCGGCAAGATTTCGTTTCGTTCGGGTGATTACCTGGTGATTCCCAAAGGAACGATCTATCAATTGGAGCTAAACGGTGGTGAGGGCCGATTGCTCCTGATCGAATCGGCTACACCGGTACACTTTCCAAGGCGTTACCGCAACGAATTCGGCCAGCTGCTCGAGCATTCGCCCTTTTGTGAACGCGATATACGCATCCCCGAAGAGCTCCAAACTTACGACGAGCAGGGAGAGTTTGTGGTCTACATCAAAAAGTTTGACAAGCTCTTCCGCTTTACTTACGACCATCATCCCTTCGACGTGGTGGGTTGGGACGGCTACAACTACCCCTATGCATTGTCGATACACGACTTTGAGCCCATCACGGGGCGCATACACCAGCCCCCACCGGTGCATCAGACTTTTGAGGCACGCAACTTTGTCGTGTGTTCCTTCGTACCGCGGATGTACGACTATCACCCTCTTTCGATACCCGCGCCATATCATCACAGCAACATCGACTCCGATGAAATACTGTATTACGTCGACGGCAACTTCATGAGCCGCAACGACGTGGAGCCGGGATACATCACCTTGCATCCCGGCGGCATACCCCATGGGCCGCATCCCGGAGCCATTGAGCGCAGTATTGGTAAAAAGTCTACCGATGAGTTGGCCGTTATGATTGATCCCTTCCGCCCCATTGCCATTTCAGAGCACGCGCGAATTATCGCCAATGAGGAGTATTTCAAGAGCTGGTGGGACAAAGAAACCTCTTCATAAAATCCTTCATAAAATCATTGAAATATGAGCACGGATATCATTGCTAAGAAGCCAGAAAAAATCTTCGAAGGAGCAGAAGATTTTCTGCCCCTCCTCGGAACGGATTATGTCGAGTTTTATGTAGGCAATTGCAAACAGGCAGCCTATTACTACCAGACCGCCTGGGGTTTTCAGCCACTGGCCTATGCTGGATTAGAGACCGGCGTACGTCACAAGACCTCTTACGTCTTGCGTCAAGGGAAGGTGACCTTAGTGCTGACCTCTCCACTGCCGCATCCCAAATCCGCACACATCACTGAGCACATTGCCCGCCACGGTGATGGAGTGAAGACTATCGCGCTGTGGGTGGAAGATGCCGAAAAGGCATGGCAAGAAACGACCGCACGAGGAGCAAAGTCTTACCTCGAGCCACAAGTGTTGCGCGATGAGCACGGCGAAGTCGTCGTATCCGGCATCCACACATACGGCGATACCGTACACGTCTTTGTCGAACGCTCGAATTATAAGGGCGTTTTTATGCCGGGCTATGAGCCGTGGACTCCCGATTATCGACCACCGGAAGTGGGATTTAAATACATCGACCACATGGTGGGCAACGTCCACCTCGGTGAAATGAACAAATGGGCTAAGTTTTACGAGCAGGTCATGGGCTTTACCAACATCATCACCTTCGACGACAAGGATATCTCCACCGAATACACTGCGTTGATGAGTAAAGTCATGGCCAACGGCAACGGCCGCATTAAGTTTCCCATCAACGAACCCGCCAAGGGGAAGAAAAAGTCCCAAATAGAAGAATACCTGGAATTTTATCAGGGAGCGGGGTGCCAGCATATCGCTCTGGCTACGGACAATATCATCGATACGGTAACCGAACTTCGACGCCGTGGAGTAGAATTTCTCACCATACCCGATACCTATTACGAGCTCCTTCCCGAACGCGTCGGACAGATCGATGAAGATATCGAAACGCTCAAGAAGCTCCGCATCTTAGTCGATCGCGACGACGAAGGGTATCTTCTACAAATCTTTACCAAACCCGTGCAAGATCGGCCGACGTTCTTCTACGAAATCATCCAGCGCAAGGGAGCAAAGTCGTTTGGAAAGGGCAACTTTAAAGCACTATTTATTTCCATCGAACTCGAACAAAAACGTCGCGGGACGCTTTAGTCCTTCCGCCGTTTCGAAACCATCAACGCGTACTGGATCATTACCCTCCAGCTCATGGAGGGTATTTTTTTATTTTACACCAACTTGCTGCGTCTATTGAGTCATTCATACTCGGCGGGATGAGCTAAGTCGGAAAGGAAGTACCACGCAAAGGCCATAGCCGCGAGGATTTCCCCAACAAGCCATCCCACGCAGGGAATGAATAAAATGACCATCAAAAAGATCGTGCCGTTGGCAAGGATGGCGCAGCGATGCGCTTTCACGTACTGCCAAGTCCGACGCTTGTCGTAAAAGTGTTCGAAGATGTAGTCGGCATGAGCGATACCGGCGTAATATGCCTGTACCGCAAAGAGCAAGGGGGTAAAGACCACTCCCCAGCCCGTGATCAATAAGAGCGCGAGAAGCAAGACCGTCCATGCGAGTTCTCTCCACAGGACGGAAAGCGCTACAGATAGACCGCGGTACCAATCCTCCCAAATACTGCGCTGTCGATCCTTGAGACGAACTTCCACGCGGAGTATTTGGGCCATCTCTCTTGTCATGAGACTGATAAAAGGAGCTGCAACGATGAGTGCCGTATAGCGGTACAGTACACTCAACAAAAACAGCATGAGCACTGTACCCAATGCGATGAGGACCCCCTGTAGCCATGACCAAATGTCCCAAGGGAGCTCCTCTATGAGGACCTTAAGCCCAAAGGCGCCCGCAGCTAAGGCTCCCACGAACACTATAAGCCAAAGGACAAGAGCTCCGAGCCACCAGAGCCACCATCGCACAATCGAAGACCAGGGCACCTCCGACCATACGGTCAGATAGGCGATCGCTGAGCGTATTCCCTGCTCTATACAATCGAGCAACATCGCAGCTCACATAGCAAGGACTGGTCCTCAGTATTCGAGGAGATTGATGGGGAAGTGCTTGCGCTTGGTCGAAAACAGCGCATTGATCTCTTTATCCTTAAAGAATCCGAATCCTTGGTCGGAATACCACTGCTTGACTAAGCGCTTCAGTTCCTTCATGGCCTGCTTGCTCTTATTGACATCCTCCAGACGTCGATAATAGAGCAGTGTCCGGCGCAAGTAGTCGTAGCAGAGCTTTTTAATGCTATTGCGGAAGGTCTCTTTCTGGAAGATATCGATGTATTGGCGGAAATGTGTATGAAACTCGAAAAACTCTTTGTAATCCTCTTCCTTGAGTTGGTCGACATACTGACGGAAGAGGTTGAAAACGGCCATGCGAAGGCTTTCGTTGATTTCGGAGAGCATGGGATTGCTCTGATAAAAAGTATTGATGGCATCGATCGTGGCTTCTTTGAGATAACCCTCCGTATGGATGAAATGCATCACCTCGTAGAAGGCGAGCAGATCGTCTTTGATGTTTTTATCGAGTAGCTTATAGACGCGCTCGTCCAGTTTTTTAAGATCGTCGATGCCCTCTTGCAGGTTTTTTAAGTGCTCCTCAAAGTATTTGCTCGATAGGTCTTTGCGCTTTTTCCGCAGTGCGTTGAAGACATCTGCCAGGCTTTTTTCAAACGAATCGTCGTACGTAATGTAATTGACCAAGGTGTACAACACCGGTATGTACTCGTCGAGCTCGTGGTAGGCTGGCGATTGGACGAGCGCATTGAGTTCGAGAATATAGCTGGTGTGGTTGAGGCCTCGTGATTGGCGAGCTTTTAAAAAGTGGATGATATCCTGGTACAAGAGGGCAAATTCTCTTGCATTTTCGGGGAAGGGTGTGGTCTCGTAAATGTAGTTTTTAAATTGTCGCTTATATCGGTGATAGAGGGATTTGCGCGCACGCAGTTCCTTGTATTTCAATCGTATATACTGTTGAAGGCTTTTCTGAATACGAGGTTGGGTAATGGATTCTATGAAATTGTTGACCCAGACGTTGCTGCTCAGTGCAAATCCCAATTCGATGGTTTGACCAATGCGCGGTACGATAAACTCAAAGTTGGGACTCTGGACGATTGCTCGTAAGACCTTTTCGAAGCGCTCGACCGGTCGTACAAACTTGTAATTATCATTGATCGAACCGCGAAGTATGGTATATGCGAGAATACGCGGCAAGAAAAGCCCTGCAAAGCGATCGTCGAGCATGAGGTCTTCCAGCTCGAAAAGCTGCAGGGGAGCTTCTACCGCTACGGCATGATGCACCTTCGCTAAGTAGGGTTCAAACTTCTTTCGCAGCTCCTTATAGGTCTCTTCGTCTTCGTGTTCGAGCAATTGCCCCCATTCCGGCGATTTTTCAATGGCCAGAGCGATTTTATCGAGGAGCATTTTGTACTTATCGTCGAGGGGTTGTACACGCATATGTATCTTATTTTAACCTCAGCTCTGCAGATTGCTACTGCGTTGTTTCTCCTCGTGAGAGATGGTCGAACGGAGGGATTGACGACGCCTCAGGTCTCGGATTTTTCCTCGTCCGATTCCGTGGAAGAGTTGGTTTCTTCTTCGGTGGTGGGCTCGTCCTGTGGACTTTCGGCAGCGGTCGTGTCCACATCTTCGGTACTTTCGTCGGTAGCTGTTTGCTCGTTGGCAGCCTCCGCCTCAGACGTATCCTGCGCCTCAGTGGTGACGTTTTCACCTGTAGCGCTTTCGGTCGTGCTTTCCTCTGTGTCGGATACCTCCTGAGGCTCTGCCGATGGGCTTTCGGCAGCACCGGAGACTTTTTCCCAGAATTGTCGCTGGCGCATGAGCTCTTCGCGACGCATCTGGCGTAGCTTTTCTTCTTTCTTTTGGATGAATTCCTGATAGAGGCGATCGGCTTCTTCCTGGGTCAGGGCACCCTTTTTAACGCCTTTCAGCAGGTGTATGCGGTAGAGGACGCCCTTCAAGCGGAGTATCGAACGCACCGTTTCACTCGGTTGCGCCCCTTTGAGTATCCATTCGACGGCTTTTTCCCGATCGAGGGTAATAGTGGCAGGGTGTGTCAGTGGATTGTAGGTGCCGATTTTTTCGATAAACTTCCCGTCGCGCTTTGCGCGCGAATCGGCCACGACGATGTGGTAAAACGGACGCTTACGACGCCCATGACGTGCTAAGCGAATGCGTACTGGCATAGTTTTCAACAATTTTATACGACTCCGACCCGCTTCCTTTGCTAACCAAACTGCGGGTTTGCGGCGCAAAGATACGATTTCTCTACGGATGAGACCGTATAACTCTCAGCTTTTTTCAATAGCGCGTAAAATACCAGCGCGCACGGCGCAAAATGCCGTCAGAAGCGCGTTTTTCGTCGATAAAATTTTGTGGCTGAGGGTCTGCGATTGCACGACTGTAGAGCACGCGTTCCCAACGGCTGTTTTTGCGCTCTCCAACGGCTGTGCTGTGCAACAGCTCGTACTGACCGCTAGCAAGGGACGGGTTGTAAAACAAAAACCGCACATTGCGCTGACCATCTGCCGTCGTCTGATAGATCCAAATCTCATAGGGGTAGGCATCGGGTTCCTGCTCTTCAACAATGCGGTCGTCGGGAGGCCCATAGCGCATGTAAATCCGCCCGCGGTCCGTCTCAAAGCCATACCCAAAACCAGAGTAAAATGCCGCATCGGCCCATCGTGCGCGCTGCATGTATTGCTCATAATGTCTCCGCGTATGAAATGGTGCAACGCGCAGCCATAGAGCACTGAGCAATTGGCGCATCGTGTCGGGTGATGCCCCCTTCAAGACCCTTGCTATGCGTGCACGATCATGCCCCGAAAGGCCTACAGCCAATGCCCGTAAAGCATAACGCAACTGCACCGGCGTCATCGTATCGACCCACTCTAAATGCACCGCATCGGACCCACATGCACCCGAAACAAGGCCATCGCCCACGCGATAAACCACTCTCTGAAGTGATGATCGCTTCTGCATGTCTTTGTCGTAGAGCTCCAACACCACCTTATAAGCCACAGTTTCTCCCTGAGATTGCCCCAACCGCAAGCACAGACTTCGGTTTTGGTAGACCGCAGAATCTACCTTCCAAGCCGTCGCCGCCAATGGAACGAATGTATTTTCCTTCGCACGGTTGTGGATCGAAAACTTCAACACCATGGGGCCAGAGAGTACCTTCGGCCGCACCGTGCGTATGTCGAATTGCCATTCGCCAGAGGAACATTGGCTTTTATTACCCTGAGCCGATGCTACTGGTACGGGTAGTACGATTTCATACAGCAAATCCTCCTCTTCGTAATTGGCCACGTGCAAGCTATCCCAATAGAGGGGGACTGCATCGAAGTCGTTGAAAGGTACCCATCGCGTGCGCAGGAGATAATCGCCCGGAGCCACTGCACGCATCCAGTGGGTGAAATACCCTTGGCCGTAGGGCACCGTATCGGGTATTTGCCACCACAGGGTATCGCATCGCAAGACGACATCGGCACGCACGAGCTCTATGTAGAGCATGCCCTCGCGGCTCCGCTGAAGTTGATCCGGTGCTTTGTGCTGGCGCTCGTAGAAGTGCAATAGCAGATCCGGAGGTCCATCCGCATGGTACCACAGTTCGTGCTGGACAGCCCAGGGGCAGGCATGTGGGCGCTGCCCCCATCCAATAGATGGAAACATTAAGAGAAGAATTGCTAATTTGTGCCCTTTGGAAAACATGGAGCGCAGCACTTGTAAAGATATAACGATGGAAAAGGCCTTTAGCACGCATGCGATTATTGTTACGGGGGCTAATTCGGGTATAGGAGCGGCCTGTGCGCGTCACTTTGTGGGTCGAGGGGTGCCCGTCATCGGCACCTATCGCAATGAAGCAAAGATGAAAGAGCTCCTGGCTACCCTGGGCACTGAGCGCCTTGTCGCTGTACCCATGGATGTAGCCGACGAACGCTCGCGCAGACAGGCGGCAGAGCGTATCCCACAGGTATTGAAGGAGAGAGGTTGGCAGCTCTATGCCGTGGTCAACAATGCGGGCATCGCCGTGCCGGGACCGATGAAATACCTTCCTATGACACAGCTGAAAGAGCAATTTGAAGTCAACGTCTTTGGATTGGTGGATTTTACCCAGCGCATGTTGCCCTTGCTGCGCCCTGCGGGACATCTTCGGCCACGCGTATTGCTCATGAGCTCGGTAGCGGGATTGGTGGCCCACCCCATGCTAGGCGCGTACTCGGCATCTAAGTACGCCGTAGAGGCCATTGGCGATGCCTGGCGCATCGAGCTCAAACCCTTCGGAATAGAGCTCATCCTCATCGAACCCGGCCCTATTCGCACGCCGATCTGGAAGAGCTTCGAAAAGTACATCGACCAATACCGAGATACCGAATACGCACCATTTTTAGAAAAGACCGACCGCGTCGTCCAAAAAATGGTGCGCGAAGCATTGCCCGTCGAGCGCGTGGCAAAGGTAGTGTACAAGGCCTGTACGCAACCTAAGCCCAAGACGCGCTACCTCGTGGCGCGCGGCGCGTGGATGTATCGCCTGATGCGCATCCTACCCGACCGATGGAAAGATTCCCTATTTTTGAAATACGCCCGATAGTGTCCGTATTGGCGGTGGGTGCACTAAGCTTTTTGGGAGTTGTTGTCGGACTTCTTAAAGACCTGGCGCTCTTTGATACGGGCTTTTTTACCCACTCTACCGCGGAGATAATACAGCTTTGCTCGACGCACTTTGCCGTACTTGGTCACCTTGACTTCGACGACATTGGGACAGGCAAAGGGAAAGATGCGCTCCACACCGATATTGCCGCTCATCTTGCGTACCGTAAAGGTCTTGCGCTTGCCTTCACCCTCGATCTTCAATACGACGCCTTTAAATTTTTGGATGCGCTCCTTATTGCCCTCAACGATTTTATAGCTCACTTCGACGGTGTCGCCCGGGCGAAAATCCGGGATATGATCCGTCTGGAGGAGTTGCTCTTCGACTTGTCGAACGAGATGATCCATGGCTGGCACGATTTAATACCGAAAAAAAATCGAGCTGCAAAGATAGGGATTTTTTCACATCAACACGCCCAGAGTTGGGACAATTTTTGCTTCCATCGCGCAGCTTGGGCGAAATTCGTACCTTTGTGGCTCTGAGGCTAACCTCTATTGTGTTTTGATACTATGGCAGACAGCGACACACCGAAGGCTGAAGAGCGAGGCAGTAAAAACTTTATCGAACAGATCATCGAAGAAGACCTTCGTTCGGGCAAATACGACGGGCGTATACTGACGCGCTTTCCGCCCGAACCCAACGGATACCTGCACATCGGTCACGCCAAGGCCATCGTGCTCAATTTTGAAATAGCGAAGAAGTACGGCGGAAAGACCAACCTCCGATTTGACGACACCAATCCTTTGACGGAGGATCCCAAATACATACAGGCCATCAAGGAAGACATACGCTGGCTGGGCTACGATTGGGAAGATCGCGAATATTATGCCTCCGACTACTTCCCGATACTGTACGAATACGCCCTCAAGCTCATCAAAAAGGGCAAGGCCTATGTCGACCACTCCTCCCAGGAGGAGATCAACCGCATGCGTGGCACCCCCGACAAGCCGGGTGAAGAGAGTCCGTATCGCAACCGCAGCGTGGAGGAAAACCTCGCCCTCTTCGAGCAGATGCGCAGCGGAGCGTTTAAAGAGGGAGAGTGCGTATTGCGTGCAAAGATCGACATGCGCTCGCCCAACATGCACATGCGCGATCCCGTGATGTACCGCATCATTCACCATCCGCATCACCGTACAGGTACAAAGTGGTGTATCTATCCGACGTACGATTTCGCGCACGGCCAATCCGACTCGATCGAACGCATCACACACTCACTGTGTACCCTCGAATTCGAACACCATCGGCCGCTGTACAACTGGTTTATACGCGAATTGGAGATCTTTCCCTCACGTCAAATCGAATTTGCCCGCCTCAACCTCAACTACACGGTGATGAGCAAGCGGCTCTTGCTGCGCTTAGTCAACGAGGGCCACGTCACGGGATGGGATGATCCGCGTCTCCCCACCTTGCGCGGCATGCGACGCCGCGGATACACGCCCGAGGCCATTAAGAGTTTTATCCACAAGGTCGGCATCGCCAAGCGCGACAACATCATCGACATTTCCCTGCTCGAACACGAGGTGCGCGAAGACCTCGACCGGCGTGCCTTGCGGCGCATGGTCGTCTTCGATCCCATCGAAGTGGAGATCGTCAACTACGAAGAGGGCAAGAGCGAAGAGCTCCCCGCTGCCAACCACCCCAAAGACGAAAGCCTCGGCACACGCTTGCTCCCCTTTTCGAAATTCCTCTACATCGATCGTGAGGACTTTATGATCGACCCACCCAAGGGGTACCACCGCTTACGTCCCGACGGCTACGTGCGCCTCAAACACGCCTATATCATTCGCTGTGTCGATTATGAAATCAATGAGCAGACGGGCAAGGTGCGTAAGATCTACGCCGAGTACATTCCCGAGAGCAAAAGTGGCCAGGACCGGTCAGGTATCAAGACCAAAGGCGTCATCCACTGGGTCGATGCCCCCAGCTCTGTCGAGGTCGAACTGCGACTGTACGATCGCCTCTTTTCGGTAGAAGATCCCCTCGCCGACAAGAGCCATGATTTTACGGAGTTTCTCAATCCCGACTCCCTACGCGTCATACCCAATGCCAGGGCTGAGCTTTCGCTGAAAGATGTCGAACCCGAGACGCACTTTCAGTTTTTGCGCAAGGGCTTCTTCGTCGCCGACCCCGATAGCGACAAGGGAAAGCCCGTTTTCAACCGCACCGTCGAGTTGCGCGATAGTTGGGCCAAAAAGCGCGGAGGGAAATAGTCGACGCCGCAACCCCACACTGCCCTGCTCGTCTTTTAGCTGCCCCATAGCGTTAAATTGTGCTCTTCTCCACGATCTATCGAGTATTTGGCTGCCCGTACTTTGTTATTTATATGTATAAAATGGTGCTGTATAAAATCGTGCGATAAAGTCCTACAATTTCATGCCTATGAAAAAAATACTACTCACCTTGTTTTTCATCATTGCTGCAATCATGCCGTCGCAAGCATTGTACGTGCAGACGTGCTCGGTGCGGTATTACACTTCCTTTGGATGGTCTACCTATGTCGATGTGACGGTCTTTTTCCTGACGGGCAGGGAGATGAACGAGGTTGCGGACACCTACGAATTCGACCTTTACAAGGTATATGCCGTGTTTGAATGGATGGGAATGACCATCATCGTGAAGATTTCGGACAACTTGTATTGCGGATACGAGACCGACCGACAATGCATCACCTCGCGGTTTTCGTCCATCTTGGAGGGCCACGACCAGATCGGTCGGAAGTGGAAGATATGTACTGGCGGCTATTGTTCATGGTAGCCATTGTCTAAACACACGCCTCCTTCGCAGCATGCTAACAAAACACGGATTAGCAGCAGACAGCCGGTTTGTATAAGCCTCGAAGAGGACACTTTCCTATGCCGTCCTTCAGCTTTAGATGGATGGTCATACAGTGGGCTAAACACCCACACCTATGTGCTCGCTCGACGGAGTAACTGCAGTCCTGCAATAATTCGCAAATCCAACAAATGAGATTTGCTCATATATGAACACCTTTTATATATTTGCTGCGTGCAAAACAAAATTCCAACGCACCATGAAAGGATGGAAGATTTACCGAAGGTGGCTTTTCGGAGCCATGGGATACCTTTTGCTCATGCAAGGGATAGTAGCCCAAGATTTTGTCGTCAAAGGGACGGTAAAAGATCCTGAAGACGAGCCGCTCATCGGCGCAACAGTCATCGTCGAAAACACCGACATCGGTACGGTGACGGATTTTGAGGGCAAGTACGAGCTACACATTCCCGTCGTTGACTCGCAAGTGACGGTGGTATACAGCTATGTGGGATACGCGCCGGTAAAAAAACTGCTCAGTCCACAGGCAGGAGTGACCCTTACTGTAGATGTGGTATTGGAAGAAGACTTCATCGGCTTGGAAGAGGTAGTGGTGACGGGCTCAGCTACGGAGCTGGCCAAGAAGTACTACGGCAACGCCATCTCGACGGTCGGCGAAGCCGACATAGAGCGCTCCCCTGCCCTATCGGTCGATCGACTTATGTCGGGTAAAATCGCAGGTGCTCTGATCAACCAAAACTCCGGCAATCCCGATGGTGGTGTCAGCGTTACCCTGCGTGGATACAGCACCATCGTCGGTAAGTCCGACCCTCTCTACATCGTCGACGGCGTCATCATCGACAACTCTTCCGATCAGCTCGTCGACCTCGGCGGGTACACCCAAAACCGCTTAATCGACATCGATCCCAACGACATCGAGCGCATCGAGATCATCAAAGGAGCATCGGCAGCAGCCATCTACGGCTCCTTGGCGAGCAACGGTATCGTACAAATCTTTACCAAACGCGGACGCTCGGGCAAGCCGCGCATCAGCTACTCCACTTCGTTTCGCGTCAACACGCTCCGCAAAAAAATTCATGAAAACAGTTATCCTTACGTGTGGAAAGACAAAAACGACTTAGACGACACCACGCGTGTGCCCACCGAGCGCTATCAAATGCAGGATTACGTCTTCAGCCCGGGCTACGGCGCCGAAAACAGCTTTTCACTTAGCGGAGGCGTCAAGCGCACGAAATACTACCTCTCCCTCAACCAATTTTACAACGAAGGTATCATCGACAACACGTGGATGAAGCGCTACAGCGGTCGACTCAACATCGACCAGGAGATCAACCGATGGTTTTCCCTCTCAATGGGCTTAAACTACATACAGACGCACACGCGTAATGTACCCAACGGCGGTATTTCGAAGTTTTACGGGGCTCTGACGGGCATGAATTTCAACAACAACAATTTCAACCCCGAGCCCGACGAAAACGGCAACTATAAGAGTCCGATCGGATTTGTGCCCAATCCCCTGGAAGCCATCAACAATTTCAAATTTTACCAAAACGTCAACCGCATCATCGGCAATTTGAAGATGAAATTCAACATTGCTCCGGGATTGTACGGTCAAGTCACCATCGGCAATGACTGGTACAATCACGAGGCGACGGGATACATTCCCATAGGATCAAATGGTGTAAAGCGCGGTTTTGCCCGTGCTGCATTGAAAAATTTCCACCGCCTCACGCTGGATGCAACCTTGCGCTATTATCGCGATATTGGCGACTTCATCCAATCGCATTCGGCCGTAGGTGTCAACGCATACCGCGACCAGCGCCACTATCTCATCCTCAACTCGGAAAAGATCTCCCCCTTTGTCGAGACAGTCAGCGGCGACATCACGGGCAAGACGGATGTCGTGGGCGAACGCGTCATCCGCGGACTGTTTTTCCAGCAGACCTTTGGACTCTGGGATCAGCTCTATCTGACGGGGTCTGCGCGATGGGATCAGGCATCTCCCTTTGGGATCAACGCACGCACGCAATTTTATCCCAAGGTGAGTGTGTCGTGGCTGGTATCGGAGACGCCACTCTGGAAGCACACCGTACCTATGGTAGAGACCTTTAAAATTCGCGCCTCGTACGGCGAATCGGGTAATATGACGGCACTGCGCGACTATGAGCGCTTCTCCAATTACGCAGACCTCAATTACCTGGGACGGCTGGGATTCATCCCCTCGGCGGCGATGGGTAACGAAAACGTCAAACCCGAACGCCAGCGCGAAACGGAATTTGGCATCGACTTCTCCATGCTCAACAATCGCCTCGGCGGTGAATTTACCTACTATCGCGTCAAAGTGACCGACCTGCTCTTGCAGATCGAGTTGGCGCCGACGACGGGCTTTTCTACGCGATACGAAAACGTCGGCATCATGACGAATCGCGGTTTTGAAGTCCTGCTCAAAGGCGTACCCGTCCGATCGAGAGATCTCACCTGGCGGGTACAGGCGACCTATCACCAAAACCGCAACCGCGTCGATAGCATCCCAGGGGGTATGGTCACCTTGGCGCGAACTTTTGGCATCGTGCGCGCCATCAACGGCTACCCCCTCGGCGTGCACTACGGATTTTACTATCAACGCGACGAAAACGGTAAAATATGGACCGACGAGCGCGGTTTACCCAAACGCGCCGTCGACGAAAACAACCGCACCCTTCGCAAAGTCATCGCCGACCCAAATCCCGATTTCGTCGCTTCGCTGATCAACGAAGTAGAGTACAAAGATTGGATCTTCCGCATTCAACTCGACCAGGTATGGGGTTTTGATGTCTTCAACTTTACCGACCGCGTCAACAGCCATCCCAATTTTGGCGGCGGACACTACGACGAAGACGAACTCCGCGGCAAACTGCCCAAGGGCTACAACAAAGCAGCCTACAACATCTGGGAGCGATTTATCGAAGACGGCTCGTTCATCAAACTCCGCGAGCTCTACGCCGGATGGAGCTTCCGACCTCCCGTATCCTACATTCGATCCGCTCAGGTGTACCTCTCCGGTCGCAACCTCTACTCCTGGGACAAATATCTCGGCTGGGATCCCGAACTATCCACCGCAGGACAGAGCAACGGCGTGCGCGGCTTTGACTTCAACGAAGTACCCATCCCGCGGACCGTCCAAGTAGGCCTCAAGCTACAATTTTAAATACCTTAAATCATGAAGAAAAACACACAAAATATGAAAGCGACAATGTTAAAATGGAGACAGAGGGCTTTGTATGGCGCATTGCTTGCACTATCCGGGCTTGTTTTTGTGAGCTGTAACCTCGACTTGGTCAACCCCAACTCAGCCACCGAAGCACAGGTGCTCAAGACCAAGGAAGGGCTCTTCGGTCTGGCAGTGGGGATGGAAAACTACTACGCCACCCGAGCCCTGGGTTCGGTCATCACCAACATCGCCGTGACGGCGCGCGAAGCCTCTGCCGTGACCACCTATTCCAGTTTGGAAAACCTCGAAGACGGCGGACCCGAGCTGGCCGGCGACAACGAACGCGTCAGCCGCACCTTTAGCCGGCTGTACCGCGTCAAGGGCATGGCCGAAGACATCATCGCCAACGTCGATGAGCTACCTGTCAGCGAGGGTACCAAAAACGGTCTCTTTGCCTTAGCCAACCTCTATCGAGCGCTGTGTTTAGGCAACCTCGCCCAAAATTGGGAATACGTCGCCATCGTCAACGACCGTAACGGCCAGGCCACTTATTCTCCGCGCTTAGAGGCCTTTCAAGAAGCCGTCCGCATACTCGAAGCCTCCATCCAACGCATCGAATCGGGCGGCCTCTCCGACGAATTCGTCAGCCGCTTCTACAGCGAGGAAGAAATGCTCAACAAGCTCTATGCCCACTTAGCGCGCTACAGCCTCTTCGCCGGCGATTATCAAAAGGCCATCGACGCCGCTAAAAAGGTTGACCTCACCAAAGCCTATTTCTTCTCTTACGACGGCGAAAACAAAAATCCCGTCTACGTGCGCTTCGTGGAAGATCTCGTCGAGCTCGCCCCACGCGACAACGCCGGCCTGCCCGACGAACTGGCCCCAGATCCCAATGACGGACGACTGGCATTCTACTTCGTCTCCATACCCAAAGTAAGCCTGGTGGGCCTCCCCATCGACAGCCTGATCTGCCCCTTCTTCACTACCTTAGACGCATCCATACCGTTTTATAATCCGTATGAAATGGTACTCATCGAAGCCGAAGCTCAGGCACGATTGGGCAATCTCGACGCGGCAGAAAAAGCCCTCAATCGCGTGCGCAATAAAAAACCCGAAGACGACCCCTTAGCCCAAGGGCTGGCAGCCAACTTGCCCGATACCTATACCTCCAACGGCGACGTACAGGCCCTGCTCAACGAAATATACAAAAACCGAAGACTAGAGCTCTATCTCACCGGCATGGCCCTCGAAGACAGCCGACGCTTCGGCCGTCCAGACCCCCCGCGTCAAATCGATTATAATTCCGAAAGAAATCGAAATTTCTATCCCTATCCGTCCTCCGAACGTTCGCGCAATCCCAATTGTCCTCCGGATCCAGATATTTAAATTTTTTTTCAAAAACCATTGTACATTCAAAAAAACATCGTATCTTTGCCGCACAAACCCCTTCTCAATAGGGTCCACTACAACTTGAGCCTCCTTCCCGGGAGGCTTTTTTTATACCCCTATCATACGGATTGACAGACGTAGACGATCGACTATCTGCCATAAAAAGACAGACTGTCAGTGTTTTGGGTAGTTTTGTCATGTTTTCGAGGCAAAACCTGGATTGGTACTCATATTGAGGTGAAAGAGGTGTACTGAATTTATCAACCTTAAAAAACGTATAAGCATATGGGCAAAATCATAGGAATTGACTTAGGAACGACAAACTCAGTGGTAGCAGTTATAGAAGGAAAAGACCCCGTAGTCATACCCAACGAAGAGGGCAAGCGCACTACGCCTTCGGTCGTGGCATTCCTGGAAAATGGAGAAATCAAAGTAGGTGATCCTGCCAAGCGCCAGGCCATCACCAACCCGGAAAATACCATCTTTTCCATCAAGCGCTTTATGGGGCGACGATGGGACGAGGTACAAGACGAAATCAAGCGCGTACCGTACAAGGTCGTCAAAGGACCCAACAACACCGTACGCGTAAAAGTGCGCGACAAGGAATACACGCCGCAGGAAATATCGGCCATGATTCTGCAAAAGATGAAGCGCACGGCTGAAGAATACCTCGGACAAGAGGTCAAAGAAGCCGTCATCACGGTACCGGCATACTTCAACGACTCACAACGTCAGGCGACGCGCGAAGCCGGCATCATCGCAGGTTTGGAAGTGAAGCGCATCATCAACGAGCCGACGGCAGCATCGCTGGCTTATGGCCTCGACAAAGCGGGTAAAGACGAAAAGATCGCCGTCTACGACCTAGGAGGTGGTACGTTCGACATCTCCATACTCGAACTCGGCGATGGAGTCTTTGAAGTCAAGTCGACTAGTGGAGATACCCACCTGGGGGGCGATGATTTCGATCAAGCCATCATCGACTGGCTTGCTGAGGAATTTAAAGCCGAGCAGGGCATCGACCTGCGCAAAGATCCTATCGCACTCCAACGCCTGAAAGAAGCCGCCGAAAAGGCTAAGATCGAGCTGTCGTCCACCCAAGAGACGGAAATCAACCTGCCTTACATCACTGCTGTAGACGGTGTGCCGAAGCACTTAGTCAAAAAGCTCACGCGCGCCAAATTTGAAGCGCTCATCGACGACCTGGTCAAGAAGACCATCCCACCGATGAAAGAGGCACTCAAGGCAGCCGGCCTATCTGCCAGCGACATCGATGAAGTCATCTTGGTGGGTGGATCGACGCGCGTACCCAAAGTGCAGAAGCTCGTCGAGGACTTCTTTGGCAAAAAACCACATAAGGGCGTCAACCCCGACGAAGTGGTAGCCATCGGTGCAGCTATCCAGGGCGGTGTGCTCGCAGGTGATGTAAAAGATGTGCTCCTGCTCGACGTCACGCCGCTATCGCTCGGTATTGAGACCCTCGGCGGAGTGTTTGACAAGATCATCGAAGCCAATACCACCATCCCTGTCAAAAAGACCAAGATTTACACCACGGCTACAGACAATCAGCCTTCGGTCGAAATTCACATCCTACAAGGTGAGCGTCCGATGGCGAAAGACAACCGCACGGTGGGACGATTTATCTTAGAAGGCATCCCACCAGCACCGCGAGGAGTGCCGCAAATCGAAGTGACCTTCGACATCGACGCCAGCGGCATACTCCACGTTTCGGCGAAGGACAAGGCCACCGGCAAGGAGCAAAGCATCCGCATCGAGGCTTCGACGGGATTGACTAAAGAGGAAATCGAACGCATGAAACGCGAAGCAGAAATCCATGCCGAAGAAGACCGCAAGAAAAAAGAGCGCGTAGAGAAGCTCAACGCCGCCGATGCGCTCATCTTCCAGAGTGAAAAACAACTCAAGGAGTTTGGCGACAAGCTGCCTGAAGAAAAGAAAAAGGAAATCGAAGCCGCTATCGAAGAGCTCAAAGAGGCCCACAAGGCCGAAGATATGGAGAAAATCGATAGCGCAATGCAACGACTCAACAATGCATGGCAAGCCGCATCACAAGAGATGTACCAAGCCACTCAACAACAAGCTCAACAGAGCGAGGCTACCACAGGCAGCTCAGGAGAAACAGGCGGCAAAGGCAATGCCGGCGACGAAGTAGCCGATGTGGAATACGAAGAAGTCGACTAATATACCCGAAAAGAACCACGCCAACTCCAAAGCCCTTTGCTCTCGCAAAGGGCTTTTTTATTTCCCTGCTCCACTCAACAACGACACGACTTCATCCTCCGAAAGAGCTATCCCCCACTCCGCTCGGCCGATCGATCGAAGCCCTACACCGTACACCGTATTGCCAAGCGTCTTTTTGTCGAAGAGCATATTGCGCCATAGCTCTTTAGCCTCTTCCTTCGAAAAGCCAGATATTTTAAAAAACCGATGCAAAACCTCTGCGATTTCATCGCATGCTCGACTTGACAAACCTGCTTTCGCCACAGAGAGCCTACTCTCGTAGTACATGCCGATAGCCACCGCACGACCATGGGCAATGTGTCGTGATCGATGCATGTACCACGACTCCAATGCATGACCCACAGTATGGCCGAAATTGAGAATTTGGCGCACGCCCCTATCGCGCACATCACGCCTTACTATGGCTCGTTTTTGCTCGATAGCTCTCTCAATGAGATTCTGCTGGCCAAAGTCTCGCACCTCCTCGAGGTCCTTTAACTGTGACCACAGCTCCGCATCGGCCACAAGCGCGATCTTGAGCATTTCTGCCACGCCGTTTTTCACTTCTCTCGACGGCAGCGAATCCAACCACCGCAGGTCGATGAAGACCGCTTTGGGTGGGCAATACGTGCCGATTTGGTTTTTATAACCCCGCCAGTCAATGCCCGTCTTCCCTCCAATTGCGGCGTCGACCATAGCCAGCAATGTCGTCGGCACATGCATAAAATCGATACCCCTTTTGTACACACTTGCACAAAAGCCCCCAATATCGGTAATCACACCACCGCCCAAGTTGATCAGCAGGCTTTGCCGATCCATCCCGTGGCGCAACATGGCATCCCAAATGTGGCGACAACTCTCTATATCCTTGTGGATTTCGCCAGGGGGAAGGGTGACGACTGGTACACTTACCATTTTAGACTGCTGTATGAAATCTTTGAGCACATGTCGAGCGACGAGCTCGTCGGTCAATACCATCACCTTGGAATATCCACCGATGAGATGCCGCAGTGCATCGTAGTCCGCATACCAGATGGGATAAGACTCCCACTCCGTAGGGACTGATCTCATGGCGTGCAGTCTTTGAACGAATACGCCTGCGGGGGCTCAGCAAAATGGCTCTTCAATGTCCTCCACACCTCGACAAAATGGTCGGATTGGCGGTAATCATCCAGCGCTTCCTGGTCTTCCCAGATACTGAAGGTACAGAGGTGGTCGGGGTCGGCCGTATCGCGAAAGAGCTTGACTGCCAGACAACCGGGATGGGACATCACATTGCGCAATTGGCGATGGATGAGGGGCAGGAGCTGCTCCAAGGCATGGGGGCGAAAAAACATATGTACAATGCGCACGATCACCCGAAGACGATTTGAATGGATTCATCTTTTTTTAAGTCGAGCTCTTCGGCGGCATTACCCATGATGGTGGCGATGACCAGATAGCCCTGCATGTTAAACAAGGCGATGGGCTCACCGATATTGCCGTCGGCATAGCTCTTGGCAATGCGCGTGATGGGATTGGTGTTTTTAAAAAAGATTTTAAACGGGCGATTTTTGCGTACCCTTTCGAAGAGGGAGCGCTGGAGATTGATCACGGCATTACCGTAGCGGTCGATGTGGATGATGGCCGCTCGTATTTGATCGCGATGGACGATGGGTTGTAAGGGAATTTTGGTGACCACACCCTCGGCGATGGGGTAGAGCTCACGCACATCTACACCAAGGCGAATGTCCCGAATCAAACGGGCAATACTCTGAAAGGGCGTGCGGTCTTCGTGGGGGGGAATGGACCGAATTTCCGCCTCCAATTCGCCGAAAATCAATGAATGGATACCGTTGTTGGGAAGGATGTAGTACCGATATTGATGTTCGAAAAAGAGGAAAGTCTGTCCGGGCGTGTGATTTTTGACATACACGACGTGAAAACTGCCCTTTGGATAAGCGGAAACGATATTGCGCAGTGTGTATGCGGCCTCAACGATATCAAAAGGCGTGATGAGATGGCTGATATCCACCAGCTGGATGCCGGGATTTTCGCTGATGATTTCACCTTTGAGTGCTCCGACGTAGTAATCGCGCAGCCCAAAATCTGTTGTCAATGTCACTACTGCCATGTACGTCGATATATGCCCTTGTTAGGTCAACAATTTTTAACGCACAATGTTACAATAATGTCGATACATCCTTCTGAAGAGGAGGTATAAAATTGTAGATAGCCAGTGTTGAAGCAGAGTCTTTATTCACAAAAAACGACAGGAATCCTTGCCTAAAAGCGAGATCGTACTCAACATATTGGGCGTCGACCCACTGGAGTTTTTTGGACAACACGAGAGTAAGCTCAACCTCCTTCGTCAGGCCTTTCCGAGCTTGCAAATCCACTCACGTGGTCATCAAATCATGCTGAGTGGGGAAAAGAAGTACACCCAAAAGGCCAAGGGTAAGGTGGAAGAGATGCTACGCGTACTCAAGAAGACGCAGCGCCTCAGCATGTACGACATCGTCGACATATTGGAGATTGAATATCATCCACCTGCTACGGCGGAGGAGATTCCCAACGGCGAAGTAATCATATACGGCAAGGACGGTCGTCCCATCGTGGCGCGCACCTACAATCAGCGCAAGCTCGTCAAGACGGTCGCTGCCAACGACGTAGTGTTCGTCGTTGGCCCTGCCGGCACAGGTAAGACGTATACTGCTGTGGCGCTGGCCGTCAAGGCGCTGAAATCGAGGGCCGTCAAAAAGATCATCCTGACGCGCCCTGCCGTCGAAGCCGGTGAAAACCTTGGATTTCTTCCCGGTGATCTAAAGGAAAAAGTGGATCCGTACCTGGTGCCGCTGTACGACGCACTCCACGACATGATCCCTGCCGATAAGCTCAAGCATTTTATGGATCAGCGCATTATCGAAGTAGCTCCTCTTGCTTATATGCGCGGTCGTACGCTCAACGATGCCTTTGTCATCTTAGACGAGGCACAAAACGCCACCCTGATGCAGATCAAAATGTTTCTCACGCGCATGGGCCCCACCGCCAAATACGTCATCACCGGAGACCTGACCCAAGTGGACTTACCCCATCACCGCATGAGCGGCCTACGCAGCTCTATTGAAATGCTTCGCGATGTCAAAGGTATCGGCGTCGTCGAGATGAGTGCAAGCGACGTGGTGCGCCATCGCTTGGTCAAGGAAATCATCCGGATCTTCGAACGCAACGCACTCGGTGCGCACACCGAAGAAGAATAAGCAGCCCAACAGATCCGATCGCTCTCCCTACAAATAACGATAACTTACCCGCAGGTGTAATCGGTGGCTTCTTCCAAATCCACTGGTATTCCACTGGTAGTAGCTCGTCAGATACACGCGCCTGACCAATCGGAAGTTGGCGCTCAACCCGTAAGTCTGCCGTATCGAAGGGCTCAATTCAGCACGCAAATAGCGGTTTTGGTATCGGCGATAGAGTAGCTGCAGGGAAAGGCGATGTCGGAAGAAGCTACGCGATAGACGAGCAGTCAAAAAGGCGCTGCTTAAATATCGGTTTTCCGATAGGCCATAACTCACACTTACCCTTGCCGCTATGAGTGGCACACGCGTATACGCAGCTGTGAGGTTGAGGTATCGGGATTCGGGTGTTTGCATGGTCTTTTCAAAATTCCAGCGCGTGGTAGCACTGATGTGCATTCGCCTGAGTGGGCGAAATCCCATGCGGAAAAAATATCCCTGCCGGTGGTAATCGTAAAAATCTCCTATCGGCAGATCTCGCCATTGCTCGTAATAGATGATGTTGCGTCGATTGTCGTAGCCCAGCGATAGATTCCACCTCCTGCTTATGTAGTAGGAAACGTTGACGTAGGCATTGGTGAGCCGGAAGATACTTTGGGCCTGTTGCTGCACAATTTCATACAAATCAAACTCCCCTGCCGCATAGACGTTCATACGCGGAAGGATCTGGCCGTAGTACTGCAGATAGAGGAAACGCCTGTCGGTGCGACCTCGATATCGCTGCTCGAATATACCCATGTGGACGTTTCGATAGACCGAATCCTGACGATTAAAGGACAGGTAAAGGCCCATCAAGCTCAAATCGGTGTGAATGCGTACCGAGCGATAGTCGGGTATAAAACCGAGCACCGTACCCAACGACCAATGATTCCATTTGCCGGCCAGCTGAAGGCCATCCACGACCCCATAGGCGGGCACTTGCCTGTTCATCACACGTCCCAGAGCACAGTCAAATGATCGACCTTCGTAGCGCGCATAGGCTCGATACAAACGCACGTTATCGCTTCCAAAGGGCTCGGATTCCAACGGGCCAAGTGTGTAGTCGGTCCCGCCGTACACATCGACAAACAAAGGCATGTGATGCATGTGGTATCCCCGAAAGGTAAAGGTCGATCGCATGCGATGGCGTCCCGGATTCGATGAAAAGGTTCCCTCGCTAAAATACGAGTTGGAGGAGAGCGTAATGCGTCCACTATACCGCGGTCGACTTCGAAGACTGCGCTTGCGTACTCCACGGGCGCGTTGTAATTCAGTATTGTCATCAGGGGATACTACGATCCGAGGTTGTTGCACGCCCACATTCTCTTGCTTTACTTTGAAAATACCGTAAATGGGCGTGTTCTTCTGAAATTGTGACCGCTCCAAGTAAATCGGATCGCATATAGCCGTCGTCGAAGAAGTATTGATCACGATTAATGCTGGTTGGGTACAAGACGAATCAAAATAGAGCGTATCACCTCGTTCGAGTCCTTTTGTCGAGGTAAATTTGACATATATATGCAGCTTGCTTACATAACTCACCGTACCAACCCCTATAGAGTCGCGATTTTGTGCACATAGAGAAAGAGATAGCCATACAAAAAGAAATACACCGAAAAACTTCACGAGCAATTGATCCTTCATTTTTTTTCTGTTCTACTTTTTTGTATTCTAAAAACTCATCACGACACATTAATCGTCGTCTTCCCTTCCATCTGGATGGCAGTTATAACACGCATGGCTTTCGTAGATATAGCCACCGACATCGTCGTGTTCGCTATCCATCTTGCTCTGGCGATGTTCGTGGCAATCAATGCAGCTGAAATCGTTGTAATTTCCCCCAATGTGGCAGTCGGTACATGCGTTCCATTCATTTTTATGCTCCCCACTGTAGATGGGGAAGTAGTCGTTGTCGTGATCAAAGGTAGCAGGTGTCCACCCTGCAGTACCATGACACTGTGCACAATCCGTCGGAAAATTGGCTGCACTGTGAGAGGGGTTTGTCGTGTTGTTGTAATCGTCGAGATGGC
>WFXH01000057.1 GCA_015490715.1 Saprospiraceae bacterium
CAGGCACTTCATGCGGCAGCTGTCGAGGTATTGCATCAACTCGGCATACCTGAGCAGCAATGCATCACTACAGAAGTGCCGGGCAGCTTCGAGATCCCACTGGCGTGCAAGTGGCTCATTCACCATCACCGATGTGATGCCGTCATAGCGCTGGGGTGCATCATCAAGGGGCAAACGCGCCACGACGAATACATCGCCCATAGCGTGTCGCAAGCGCTGATGCAGCTCAACATCCAATACAGTGTTCCCGTTATCTTTGGTGTATTGACCGTCAATACTGTAGAGCAGGCCTGGGCAAGGGCGGGGGGCAGCCACGGCAACAAAGGCGCCGAGGCTGCGCTGGCTGCTCTCCACATGTTGGCACTTAGAGAAAAAGTACGACCATGCAAATAAAACTTCGCACCATACAGGCGGGATGGTTTAAACTGGACGGTGGTGCCATGTTTGGTGTGGTGCCAAAGACGTTGTGGCAGCGCCTCAATCCTCCCGACGAAAACAATCTCTGTACATGGGCCCTGCGCTGCCTGCTCATCGAAACACCGCAACGCCGCATCCTCGTCGATACAGGCATTGGCACCAAGCAAGATGAGAAATTCCGATCCTTTTTTCACCCTCACGGTACGATCGATATCGAGCAGGCGCTGCAAGCTGAGGGCTATACAGCCGACGATATCACGGATGTGTGGATTACGCATCTGCACTTTGATCATGTAGGAGGAGCCGTCAAGAGAGTGGGAGAGAAGCTCGTCCCCACTTTTCCAAACGCACGGTATTGGGTCGACCAGGAGCACTGGAAATGGGCTGTCGAACCCAATGAGCGCGAACGAGCGTCCTTTTTGCGGGAAAACTTCCTGCCTTTACAGGAGCATGGCGTGCTCCATTTTATGCCGAAAAGCCTCAGTGGATGGACCCCGCTGGATGATCACATACGCGTCGTTCGCTGCTATGGGCATACCCATGGCATGATGTTGCCCTACATAGTAACCGACAGCTATCGACTCCTCTTTGGAGCGGACTTGCTCCCCTCACAGTTTCATGTCCGCATGCCCTATGTGATGAGTTACGATGTACGTCCATTGACGACATTAAAGGAAAAAGAAGCTCTCTTCCAGGAGGCCATCAAAAAAGACGTCATCATCTTTCTCGAACACGATCCCAAAAATGCTTGCATCCGCATCCACCGCGATAATCGGGGACGATATGCCGTCAAAGAAGCCGGAACGCTCAACGATTTCATACCCTAAAATCCATGCAAAAATCCAATGGCCGTAGATAGGGATGGCACATATTCGCACTTTGACGAGTGGTTGGGCATTGTATGGACCGTCCTGACGGCAAGCCTGTTTTTGTGGTATATCGGAATTTTCACCCTCTTACTATTACACAACGATCAAATCGTGCAGTATCTCAAAGAACGCACGCCCATCGTGGTTGAACTGGACAGTCTTTCCTCAGCACAAAGAGAGCAGTTGGAGCGGGCACTCGAGGCCATGCCGCAGGTGCAAGAGCATTCCATCCGATATGTATCGCGCCAAGAGGGATTGGACATCATGCGTCAATCTCTGGGAGGTGATTGGTTGGACAGTACTATCGACAACCCCCTTCGCGACATTATCCTTTTCAATGTGCATGCGGTCTATATGCACAGCGATAGCATGCGTGCCTTTATCGACCAGTTAAGGATGCTCCACGGCGTACACGAGGTCTTTGTGGAGAGCGGTTATGTCGATGAGTACCATCAGTGGAGGGGACGCATTCAGTGGCTGTTTCTCTCTATGGGTGTGTTGATTAGTCTGCTCGCTTTTGGAATGATCTTCAATACTTTGATGTGGATGTTGCGCACCAAGCGACACCCCATACGGATCATGCGTCTCTTGGGAGCGTCGAGGGAGTACTTTGCTGTACCCTTTTACAGGCGCGCACTAAAATATGCGCTCGTCTCGGCATTGGTGGGAATCGGCCTGATACTCGTCACTGTTTTTATTTTGATAGTATCTTTGCCTCAGCTCGGTCCGCATGTGTATTGGACGCGGGTGCTTCAAACAGCTCTATTCGTTACCATCATCAGCGTGGTGTTGTACATTGGAGCTATGCACATCGTCTTACGCATGCAGACTCCAAGGAGTATAAAATTGTAAAATAATGACGCAGTCTAAAAAGAAAAAAGTCCGCGTACTAAAAGTAGATCCACAGGCGACGGGGGCGAAGGAAGGGGCGGAAGAGACACTTATCTTCGGCAAGAAAAACTACCGATTGCTCATTGTCGCCTTTGTCCTGGTGGCCATCGGGTTATTGCTCATGTCGGGAGGGCGCATGCCCTCTCCCGATGTGTGGGACGAAAGTCGCATTTATTCCTTTCGTCGGATTACACTCGCACCTATTGTCATTCTGTCGGGTTTTGTCGTGGGACTGTGGGCGATTTTTAAGCGATAAAATCGTTCGTACGCGGTGCGTGAAATACTGGAAGCCATCCTGTTGGGCATCATTCAGGGATTGACGGAATTTCTCCCCGTAAGCAGCTCAGGGCATTTAGAAATTGCTCAAAACCTCTTGGGCGTCGACAATCCCGCTAAAGACCGCCTCCTCTTGATCGTCGTACTACACTTCGGTACAGTGATGGCGACAATAGCGGTGTTTCGAAGAGAAATCGCCCAAATTCTGCGTCGTTTTTTTTCGGGTCATCCCCATTACCTTCGATACATCAGCTTTATCGCATTGTCGATGATTCCCGCGGGCTTCGTGGGAGTATTCTTTGATGAGGAGATCGAAGCGCTCTTTAGTGGCAACGTCACACTCGTTGCAGCAATGCTGATGGTGACTGGAGTTGTACTCTGGTGGTCGGATTATGTGCCAAATGCATCAAAGCCGCTCTCTGTATCATCCGTTGTGATGATGGGGGTGGCTCAAGCATTTGCCATTGTGCCCGGTATCTCGCGATCGGGCGCTACTATTGGCACGGCCGTTTTGTGTGGGGTAGATCGCAAAGAAGCGGCTCAGTTTTCCTTCCTGATGGTCGTACCGCTCATCATTGGCAAGATGATGCTCGATGTGGGAGAAGGTGCTTTTCGGCATACGGAGCTATCTCTCGGGGTTTTGGCTACTGGCTTTCTGGCATCCTTTGTGTCTGGATACTTTGCTTGTCGATGGATGATCCAGCTGGTGCGAACAGCTCGATTGCGATACTTTGCATGGTATTGTATCGGTCTGGGTCTAATCGTATGGATATGGATGCTTTACCACGGTTGACAGATTTGCGTTCGCTGCCATCACTTGACAGTGTCCTGGACAGTGGAGCACTTCTCGCCATTGATAAGCCTTTGCACTGGACCAGCTTTGACGTCGTCCACAAAATCCGCAATCTGTTTAAAAAAGCGCTGGGCCAACGTCTCAAAGTCGGACACGCTGGCACCCTCGACCCCCTCGCCACGGGACTCTTGCTCATCGGTGTGGGCAAGATGACTAAACGACTCCATCAATTGCAGCAGCTGTCGAAGACCTATATCGGAACGATGATCCTCGGGGCTACCACACCGACCTATGATGCCGAAATGCCCCCGGATGCAAAGTTTCCCATCGATCACATCGACGAGCGCCTCCTACGACAAGTGGCGAACACATTTGTCGGGGAGATATCCCAGATCCCACCGCCTTATTCGGCAGTAAAAGTGGGAGGAAAAGCGGCCTATGCCTATGCGCGTAGCGGAGAAAAAGTCCCTTTATCGCCGCGAAAGGTGGTCATCTACGATTTCATACTGACCCGCATCGCCCTTCCAGAGGTCGATTTTTCGGTGCATTGTGGGAAAGGGGTGTATATCCGAAGCCTCGTCCACGACTTTGGCAAACAGTGCCAGTCGGGGGCCTACCTCCGCCGTCTTGTGCGTACAGCGATCGGACCATATAAACTCGAACATGCATTGTCTATCGAAGAGGCTATAACAATTTTATCCAAAATGCATCAGTAGAAGGACGACCAATAGGAGCGCAAGTCGACCGCATCAGATAAGAAATTTTATACATTTGTTCCATCAACAGTACAAACCATCCACCAACATGAAGCGCATGGGCCATTGGCTATACCGTTTGGGTGTTCTCCTCCTATTGGGAGGGCTTGTGTACCTTAAACATAGCTGTGTGCCCATAGCCAAAAAAGGCCCAGAAAAGGTCGTGGTCGATTGGAGCGATCCCATCATACGCAAACTGTACGAATTTGAGTTGCAGCGCAATTCCGATAGTTTACAGCGCTATTTAACCCATCCCGTAGCCTCCTATCGATTTTTCGCAGCCCGTGCCCTTATCTCTGTGGGAGACTCGTCGATGGCAAGGTATTTGGTGCCCTTACTGAAAGATAAAGTCGAACAGGTACGCCAGGCCGCCATCGAAGCCCTTGGTCAGATAGGCGATTCTACCTTTAGTGCGCAATTAGTAGCAGCCTTTCGTAGGGACGACAGCTTGCGCCAGTACAGTGCGACCAATGCGCTGATTTTAGAGATCATAGGACGTATTGGCAGTAAAGACTATCTCCGCCATTTGGCTACTGTCGAAAGCTATCGACCCGAAGATACGGCCTTGCTCATAGGGCTTGCTAAAGGCATTTATCGATATAGTCAGCGCAATGCTGTACACCCCGTCGGAACGCGCAAGATGGTCGAATTCCTCAAGACCAATCTCTACCCCGAAGAGCTCTCCCTGTATGCATCCATCTACTTGTCGCGACGTGGGGCGGATGAACTCAAGCCTTACGTAGCTGGCCTCATTCGAGCTATAAAGGTACTGCCCGCACCCGAAGCACGTGCTTATTTAGCTATAGCCTTGGGAAAGACCCTCTCGACAAGTGCACGCAGTGTACTGCTCAATATCGCATCGGATACAGCCGAAGATTATCGCGTGCGCATCGCCGCTGTACGTGCCCTTGGTAATTTTTCCGCAAGTATCAATCTCCCTCGGTTTTCGGCATTGCGGTACGACAGCGATCGTAGGGTAGCCCAAGCTGTTGCGGAGTATTTTATCGACTTTGGCAATGCCGACGATGCACTCGATTACAAGGAATGGGCAAAGGAGGCCTCTCTGGATCCCGTAGTACGCGCACGTCTCATGGGAGCGGCCCTGCGTCACTTACCCGCTTATTACGTGTTGACGCGCAGCGGATTGCGATATCGCTTATACCAATGGTATCGCAAGGAGACCAGGCCCTTTATACGGCGTGAAATCGTGCGCGCTATGGCTTACGCACCCCAGCTCTATACCGCACTTGCAGAAATCGCCCTCAAAGACGACCACCCCGCTGTGCGAACCCAAAGCATGCAATCCCTTCGTACGCTCTTCGAAAGTGATCTGCTCGATGCCACCTATGGCGCTGCAGCATACAGAATCCGACGCCACATATGGCGTAAGCTCCAGCAGATATTCCGATCGGAGGATCCCGGCCTACTCGCCGAAGGCATACCGATTTTACAGTCGAAGAAATTTGACTTTGCCGCCAACAAAGAACAGCTCCTGTTCCTCGATTCGCTCCAAAAACGCCTTCCGCTCCCCGCAGCCATTGAAACCTACAACATCATGGAGGAAGTGCTGTCCCAGCTCTTCGAGCGCAGACCGCACTACATCAAGCCCCATCCCAAAACAGATATTGATTGGTCCGCCTTCGACGCTTTAGCAGATACCATCGCTGTCGAAGTGCGCACCCAAAGAGGGGTATTTGGCCTCCAGTTGTTTAAAAAACAAGCTCCCTTTACGGTCTTGCACTTCGTATCTTTGATGAAAGACAAGTTTTTTGAAGGCAAGGTCTTTCATCGCGTCGTCGACGGCTTTGTCGTTCAGGATGGGTGCCCTCGTGGCGATGGCTACGGAGCTCTGGACTATACTATTCCCTCGGATTTGAAAAATGCCTTGTACGACGATAGCGGTATTCTCGGCATGGCCAGTGCAGGCAAAGACACCGAGTGCACACAGTGGTTTGTCACTCAAAGCCCCGCTCCGTTTCTCGATTGGCGTTATACGGCATTTGGAAAAGTCGATACCAATCCTGAGGTGGTATACCACATACGCCCCGGCGACACCATCTATACCATGCAAATCATCCAATAATCTGTAGAGATGAAAGAGGAAACCATTCCACTGAAAAAGACACCACTCGTCGAAATCCACGAAGCTTTAGGAGCAAAAATGGCCGCCTTTGCGGGCTATTGGATGCCCATCTATTACAGTGGTATCCAGAGCGAACACAAGGCCGTGCGCAATGCCGCTGGAATATTTGACTGCTCCCACATGGGGGAATTTGTCGTATCGGGTCCCCAGGCAGAAGATTTTCTCCAGTACGTTACGCTCAACGACGTCGCCAAACTCCAACCCGGTAAAGCACAATACACCCTCATGGCCAATCACCGCGGAGGAACGGTCGATGACTTACTCCTCTATCGCTTAGAGGACGATCGTTATCTCCTCGTCGTCAACGCCTCCAACATCCAAAAAGACTGGCAGTGGCTTCAGCAACACAGCAGCCCATTTGAAGTTGAACTGGAAGATGTCTCCGACCAAATAGCACTCATAGCCGTTCAGGGGCCAAGGGCGCATCAGCTCCTCGAAGCACTCCTCGGTAACTCCTTTGAGCCGTTGCGTCCCTTCCATTTCGTACAAGCCAAAATTGGCCACATCGAACCCGTCACAATCAGCGCAACGGGATATACGGGTTCTGGTGGCTACGAACTCTACATACCCGCCCGGGATGCACCGTCCCTATGGAACGCACTCCTGGACAAAGCTCATGCATTCAATGCACTACCCGCTGGTCTTGGAGCACGCGATACTCTGCGACTCGAAATGGGCTATTGCCTTTATGGACATGAGCTTACGGATGAGATATCCGCCCTCGAAGCTGGTCTCTCCTGGGTCATCAAATGGAAGAAGGGAGATTTCATAGGCAAAGAAGCACTTCTCCAACAGCGCAAGCAGGGCATAAAACAAAAACTTAGCGCGTTTTATGCCCTCACCCGACGCGTGCCACGTGCCGATTATTCTATTGTCGATGTCGATGGGGCGACTGTGGGATGGATCAGCTCAGGTACGCTCTCCCCCTGCTTGCAAAGACCTATTGCCCTCGGTTTTATACCCCCTTCTACGCCCGAAGGGCAAGAACTCTATTTTCAAGCCGGTAGTAAAAGGTTTCCCCTACAACAGACTAAACTGCCCTTCTACAAAGGTGATTGTCCATGAATATCCACCCCTTTCAGGCGCTAATCCCCAACGAAGAAATTATCTCTTCACCGCGAGCGCATTTTAAGGCTGTCAAAAACCGTTACAACGAGCTCAAGGCAAGGGGATTTTTCAAACAACTCGACGACCGAAGCCTCTTCGTCTATCGCGTAGAAAAAGGAGATAGGCAGTATACCGGTTGCCTTGCAGAGCTCGATTTTCACCATTACCTTAATGGTGAGATTCGCCCGCATGAAGCGACCCTCGCTGCTCGCGAACAAATATCCATTGAACGCCTGCTGAGCCGCCGTGCCATGATCAAACCCATCTTGCTCACCCACCAACCCAATGCCTCTTTGAATACTCTGTATGAAATGGTACAAGCCCATGACCCCATTTTGGACGTACACATTCGCGAAGATGGCGAACGCCACATCCTATGGATGGTCACGGACAAAAAAATCGAAAGCCAAATCGTAGAAACTTTCCGCTACGAGCTGCCCATAGCCTACATAGCGGATGGCCACCACCGCGTGGCAGCCCTAAAGCGCATCAATAAGACCAAAGGAGAAGCTATCCATCGTGTGTTTTCCGCTTTTTTCTCCTTCGACAATGTAGACATCTACAATTTTAACCGCATCATCGACCTTCCATCAAAGCTCTCCCCACTGCGGTTTCTCGCACAGCTGTCCAAATATTGCCGCATTCGGGCGTTAGACAAACCCAGAATGCCCAAACAACCCCTCCACCTGACCATGCTCCTGGATGGCGAATGGTTCGAATTGCGGTGGAAGAAAAAAGTGCTCCTCAAACACACCGACGAAAGCACAATGCCCATACTCGATGTAGACCTGTTTAATCGATGGATAGTGGGTAAAATCCTTGGCATCAGTGATGTGCGTACCGACAGACACATCCATTATCTTGAAGGGACTGCCGAAATCGATCAATGGATTGAAAAGGTCGTTGAGCATTCCCATCGCGTGGGCTTCTTGCTCCATCCCATCGCATTAGAAGACTTTCAAGCAATTGTAAATCGCGGGGGACTGCTCCCTCCCAAGAGTACGTGGTTTGAACCCCGCATGAAAAACGGGCTTATCGTCGCCCCGCTCGACATCTAATTATTCCGAAGGGCCATTATAGAACACTACTTGAAAGAGGAGTACCCGTGAAGTCCTATCCCAAGAAGAGGACTGGTGCCCCAAAGTACGGATCAATTCCTCCCCATACTTCGTTGTGCGATACTGCAACACTCCAAGTCGCGCGTACAGTCGAAACGATGGGTTGTGCACAAGGGCATATTGTACAAACGGGTGTACCAGAGGATAGCGCTGTGTGCGGACTGTAAGGGAAGTCTCGAGGTCGGGGAGGCGAAGAGTGTATCGCAGCATACCAAACCCCAATTCCGTACCGATAGCTAAGCGGTTGAACAGCAACTCGGCCGAGAGATTAAAGCTGTGATGACTCCTTCGAAGTCCGCCGCGCTGCTCCCTTCCTTCGATCTCATATGCCGTACCTGTATGAAATGCATACCACAAGCCAGCGCGCACTGCACGCCATTGATACGTCTGTCCAATGGTAAAGCCCACGGCCCAATGCATCGGCCTGGTCCGACGAAAAGTACTATCGATAAGGGCATTTTCCACCTCAAATGAACCATATCCCAATACAAATCCCGTATTGAGATTGTACTGGGCTTGGGTAACTATCGGATAGAGCACACCCATCATGCTGAGGAGATATACCATTGTACACCGCTGGAAGGCAATAGCGTGTATAGGGTGGGGTATTTTAAAGAAAAAGCGCATAGGGTATAAACTTCTATGTTACACTTGGGCAGGATTGCATTATTTTTGAAAGCGCAAACTTAGCGATTTGTCGGCAAACACGATGTCCCCGTATAAGTTGCGATATCGCCGAGTTCCTCTTCGATGCGCAACAGCTGGTTGTATTTCGCCGTGCGGTCGCTGCGCGAAAGAGAGCCTGTCTTAATCTGACCGGCATTGACCGCCACGGCTAAATCAGCGATAAAGCTGTCTTCGGTCTCCCCACTGCGATGGCTGATGACGACGCGATAGCCCTGCGTAGTGGCAAGGCGAATAGCCTCAAGGGTCTCTGTTAGGGTGCCGATTTGATTGAGCTTGATCAATACGGCATTGGCTACACCTTCTTGTAAACCCCGTCGAATGCGCTCCGTATTGGTGACGAAGAGATCATCGCCGACGAGCTGTACGCGTTGACCCAGGGATGCAGTAAGGGCCTGCCACCCCTGCCAATCCTCTTCCCCCAATGCATCTTCGATGGAAAAGATGGGAAATTTAGCCGACCAGGATTCCCATAGACGGATGAGCTGGTCCGTGGTGAGTGTCTCCTGAGTCGATTTGAAGCGGATGTACCGCTGGGAGGCTTCATCCCAAAGCTCACTTGCCGCCGCATCGATGGCAATGAAGACCTCCTCGCCGGGGCGATAGCCGGCCTTTTCCGTAGCCGCCAGAATGAGCTCGACAGCTTCTTCGTTGTCGGAAAGCGCCGGTGCAAATCCTCCTTCATCACCTACTGCCGTCGAAAGTCCTCTCTCCTTTAAGATCCCTTTTAAGGTGTGAAATATTTCAGCCCCCATGCGCAGGGCTTCTTGAAAAGTCGCTGCCCCCACAGGGGCAATCATAAATTCCTGAAAATCCAACGTATTGTCGGCGTGCTTCCCACCATTGATGATGTTCATCAACGGTACGGGCAGGACATGCGCATGGACACCCCCTAAGTAGCGAAACAGCGATTGGCCCGACAGCTCAGCAGCAGCTCGCGCACAAGCCATCGATACCGCGAGGATGGCATTGGCCCCCAAACGCGATTTGTTGGACGTGCCATCCAACAAGATCATCGTCCGATCGATCAGCGCTTGCTCGAAGACATCCATGCCCAGCAGGGCTTCTCGAATTTCGCCTTCCACATGGGCACAGGCCTTGCGCACACCCTTGCCCATGAATCGCTCATCGCCATCCCGCAATTCCACGGCCTCATAGCGCCCCGTCGATGCTCCCGACGGGACAGAAGCGCGGCCTACCACACCCCCTTCCACCAACACTTCCGCTTCGACTGTCGGATTGCCCCGGCTGTCTAACACCTCCCGCGCATAGATATCGACAATACAGCTCATCGTGCCTGCGATTTGAGCAGTGATTGGGCCTTGATCGGAAGTCCAACCGTCTCCATATAGCCGATAAAATCGTCAAAGAGATAGCGGCTGTCGTGCGGCCCAGGCGATGCCTCAGGATGGTATTGTACACTCACCATCGGTAAATACTGATGCACAATTCCCTCAAGGGTACCGTCATTGAGATTGACATGCGATACGCGGACTTCAGGATGCCGTTCGGCGTCTTCGTAGACGATGGTAAAACCGTGATTTTGCGAGGTTATCTCACAGCGGCCTGTGAGTAGATTTTTCACCGGATGATTGATGCCCCTATGGCCGTGAAACATCTTCTTCGACTGCATGCCCAAAGCCCTACACAGTATTTGATGCCCTAAGCAAATCCCCATTACGGGCTTTTTGCTGTCTAAAATCGATCGCGCTGTATCCACTGCATAATCCATTGCGGCAGGATCTCCAGGCCCATTGGACAGCAAATATCCATGAGGTTTTATGCGCTCCATCTCTTCAAAGGATGTCCGAGCTGGAAAGACATGTACTTCTACACCGCGTTCCGTTAGCTGACGGATAATGTTGCGCTTCACACCGTAATCCAACAATGCGACGCGAAACCGCGGCGTGCTCTCTTCAGGTTTGACCACGTAGGCCTTTTCCGTCGTCACCTGGCTGGCGAGCTCCATGCCCACCATCGATGGAACTTTCTCCAATTGTGCACGCAATACATCCAAATCCAGTGTTTCAGAAGACAAAATGGCATTCATCGCGCCCTTCGAGCGTATATGGGTGACGATGGCGCGCGTGTCGACACCTTCGATAGCCACAATGCCCTGCCGCTCAAAATACCGTTGGATATCTTCCGTAGCTTGCGCCCGCGACGGTCGGACCTCAAAATGCCGACAGACTAAGCCGCTAATCTGCACCCTCCTCGATTCGTCCTCGTCCGAATGAATGCCGTAATTGCCGATGTGCACATGGGTCAACACCAAAATCTGCCGAAAATACGAAGGATCCGTAAAGATTTCCTGATAGCCCGTCATGCCCGTGTTAAAGCACAGCTCACCTACTGTCGTGCCCATAGCTCCAACTGCACGACCGTAAAACACTTTCCCATCTTCTAAGAGGAGAACTGCAGGGCGTGATGTCTGCCTCATGAATGACGACAACTTTCGCACAAAGATATAAAACCTTTCCCTAATCCATAAAAACTGCATAGACATCGACACTACCTACCATTTCATACACCCACGACCACCATTTCATACAATCCATCTCCTATATCGGCCGTATATTTTATAGTGGTATAAAATGGTGGGCGCAGGGCGAAACGTGAATGCATTGAGGTGTGCAATCGTACAGCAGTGGTACATCGCCTACTATGAGCTGGACCATTGGCCCGTCTTTTCTGCGAAAAATCTGCAGGAAGGGGAGTGAGCAGAAAATGTCAAAGATTTTCTACGCCTCTGAATCGAATACCTATATTTGCAAGCGCATCACTGTGTGAAGTGTTGTAATGCTAAAATCGACAATCATGGATGCATTTTTTCACATCGCCCCGCCACCAAACGAACCTGTATTGGATTACGCTCCTGGCAGTAGCGAAAGAGCAGCGCTCAAGCAAGCCCTCGCGGAACTAAAGTCCCAACAGCTCGATATACCGATGTTTATCGGGGGCAAAGAGGTATACACCGACCATCGGGTGCCTATCCATCCGCCGCACGAGCATAGCCATGTACTGGGGCATTACTCTAAAGGGGAGAAAAGTCATGTCCTGCAAGCCGTGGAGGCTGCTCTAAAGGCCAAAAAAGCATGGGAAGAAACGCCGTGGTGGGAACGCGCAGCAATCTTTATGAAAGCTGCTGAATTGATTGCGACCAAATACCGCGCTCAACTCAACGCGGCTGCGATGCTCTGCCAGTCGAAAAATGTCTTTCAGGCAGAGATCGACATCGTGTGCGAGCTGGCCGATTTTTATCGCTTTAACGCCTACTTCGCCACGCAAATCTATAAAGACCAGCCCTTTAGCACTAAGGGTACCTGGAACCGCATGGATTATCGCCCGTTAGAGGGATTTATCTTTGCATTGACACCTTTCAATTTTGCTTCTATAGCGGGCAATCTCCCAGGCGCTCCAGCCTTGATGGGTAATACCGTCGTCTGGAAACCCTCCAATGATCAGATTTATTCCGCCTGGTTTATCATGCAAGTGTTGCGAGAGGCCGGCCTACCTGATGGGGTGATCAACCTCATCTATGTCGATGGCCCTGTAGCGGGCGAAGTCCTCTTTGCACATCCCGACTTTGCGGGTCTGCACTTCACGGGGAGCACGACGACCTTTCAGACGCTGTGGAAAAACATAGCCGACAATCTTCAGCTCTACAAATCCTATCCTCGCATTGTGGGAGAGACTGGTGGCAAGGATTTTGTACTCGTCCATGCATCGGCAGATCCCGTCGAAGCTGCAGTTGCCTTGACCCGCGGAGCCTTCGAATACCAGGGACAGAAATGCTCAGCTGCCTCACGCGCCTACATACCCAAAAGCCTATGGAGCGAGGTGTGGAAAGTGATGCGCGGACATCTGGAAGAAATCACCCTCGGCTCACCCGAAAACTTCACCCATTTTATGAATGCCGTCATCAACCGCAAGGCCTTCGACAAGATTAAAAACTACCTCGACGAAGCCCGTGCAAACCCCTCCGTGGAAATCCTCTTTGGCGGCGAGTGCGACGACTCTGTGGGGTATTTCATCCAGCCCACCGTCCTGCGTACGGACAACCCCTTCTATCGCACGATGTGCGAAGAGATTTTCGGCCCCGTGCTGACGGTATACGTCTACGACGATGACGAGTACGATCGCATCGTGGAGATCGTCGACAAGTCGACGCCCTACGGACTGACAGGCGCCCTCTTTGCCAAGGATAGAGCGGTCATTGACCGAACGACTGCAGCCTTGCGCCATGCTGCAGGCAATTACTACATCAACGACAAGCCCACTGGCGCCGTCGTCGGCCAACAGCCCTTTGGCGGTAGCCGCGCTTCGGGTACCAACGACAAGGCAGGCTCTTACCTCAACCTCTTGCGATGGGTCTCCCCACGCACTATCAAGGAAAACTTCAACCCGCCTCGAGATTACCGATACCCCTTTATGGATGCGCCTTAAACGTGGGGTGAAAAATTTTTTTGCGTTGGGTGAAAACCATTTTCGGCCGTCATGCGTTGTATACCACGCGAACAGATAAAGAGGCGTTGACAGAGGGAAAATTGAAAAGGCGGAAAAAATTTTTCAAATATCGCGAACAACATCTGTAATGTAGTTGTTATAGTACTTTGCGCAGTTGCGACAACGAGACCACTTGGAGGAAGATTTCAAGTGGTGTAGAAGTGAGAAAGAAAAAATGATGCACATTTGCCGACCGTTTTTAGCGATGGCTAAAAGCGGCAGTAAGTGCACCTCATCGAGCTGACATAAAGGATGAGGTGAGCTTAGAAGATATTTGAAGGGGGGAGCGAGGGGTGAGAGGATTATTAGTATGGAGAGTTTGATCCTGGCTCAGGATGAACGCTAGCGGGAGGCTTAATACATGCAAGTCGAGCGGCAGCGGGTCCC
>WFXH01000058.1 GCA_015490715.1 Saprospiraceae bacterium
AAAATAGTACAAGAAGTATGAAAAAGGACATTCACCCAAAAAATTATCGACTGGTCGTCTTTAAAGATGTCTCCTGTGGCTATGCCTTCTTGACGCGATCGACAGCGCCCAGTGATGAGACCATCGTCTGGGAAGACGGAAAGGAATACCCCCTGGTCAAGCTCGAGGTATCCAGTCGAAGCCATCCATTTTATACGGGCAAAATGAAGTTCGTCGACACGGCTGGTCGTATTGATAAATTCAAAAAGAAATACGGAAAGACGACCTTCGTCATCGACGAAAAGGAGGTCAATCAGTAGATCATCACCCACACACATCCTCTTGTTGGAATTTTCTGTTTAAATAGACTGAAAGGGTTGCCCTTTTAGTGAGGGCATCGTATGCTAATTCCTAAGCCCTTCATCGAAATGCATTCATAGTGATCCGTTGTGTGCAATAGTGAGATGCATCCTTGTTGAAGGGAACTCTTAGAAAATTTTGTAGTGGGCAGTACAGCATCCTTGATTATCTGCTAGGTCAATAGGGCTGAGAGCATGCATGGGATTTATTTTATAAGGGACACGACAGCAGCAATAGAGATTAGGTGTTCTGAGGGGCTATAGACGCACATATATAAAAAAGGCGAAGGGTATACGGATACCCTTCGCCTTTGGAGCAAGCCTCTAAGAGTTATGCGGATTATTCCACTGTCACTGTAGTGGAAGCACTTTTTTCGACGTCTTTTTTGGTTACGACCGCCACACGGAGAGTGACTTTTTTGCCCGCTGCTTCTGCAGGTACGATGTATGTTAGAGGTAGTACTTGGACGTTTTCTTCCACGCTGAAATGATCTTCAAAGGGAGTAGAACTATAAAGCTCTTCATCACCTGAAGCGTTGTGGTACAGTTCGATGCGGTCGAC
Organism: Saprospiraceae bacterium; assembly: GCA_015490715.1. Taxonomy (GTDB): domain Bacteria; phylum Bacteroidota; class Bacteroidia; order Chitinophagales; family Saprospiraceae; genus S141-43. The sequence continues at coordinate 901 of WFXH01000058.1, forward strand.
CTCGTCGAGCGACCAGTACTTTACTGTGACGGTAACGGTGTCGCCGACGGCTGCGGTAGATGGATCGGCGGTCACTCTTTGGATGACGGGGTAGTATGCTCCTGTCCAGTCTGCATTGTCGTCGAGCCAGTACTTTTCCTTATAGCAGGAGCTCATGATGAGGATGACACCCAGAACGAGTACCCAAGCATATTTCATGATTGTTCTATTTTTCATCGATTTCATTTTTGCGAGATTTAACGTTTAGAGATCACGCCACATTTTTTCGGTAAATTCACGTATGTGCGGTTTGACGTTGTCTTCGTTGCGTGCTTTTTCGGTATTGGGGTAGAGCGCACGTTGCGCGTGGGCATCGCGGTTGTGGTAAAGGCCTTTTTTAAAGTAGGGATACTTAAAGTCGTGTCGACGCATGTCGGTCCATACTTCGGGGTGGAGGAAGTTGGCGATATACTTTTCGACCATGACATGGTCGAGCAGTTGGAGATCGGCCTCACTTTGTGCCACTGCGCTACTTGCCAGATAGTCGTTGATGTCGGCCTCTTCGACGCCGAGCATTTCCATATTGGCGCGTATGCCGTCGATGTAGGCTTGATAGGCACGGGCCTTGTCGACGTTAAAGGCCAATTCTGCTTCGATAAACTTGAGTTCGGAGTAGGTCATAATGAGTAATGGGGAGGTATTCATGGCATGCCATGCCTCGTTGGTCAAGGCGCAGGTAGAGCCGAGGGTATCTTTCCACGATATTTCACCCCTGTACTCCGTGGCTCCTGCGACGTAGAGCGGAGAGATGATGGGTAGGCGCGGATCGAAGGTCCCGCGCAGGTCTCCATTCATCAAGTCGACGAGGTATGCAGCTGTCGATATGGAGAAGTTGCCCGTCACGCGAGGCTGAGATACGTTGGTAAACCACGGGTTGGGTCGCGCTTCGGTATAGGTGACGAAGAAGTTGTCGTCGTTGCTCGTCATACCGGAATCGACATTGGCCAGTATTTCGGATGCGGGGATATTCATCTTGCGCATGACCTGGAGCTGATAGCGCGCCAGGAGGGAGTAGGCCAGTCGCTTCCACTTATCGATATCTCCTCCGTAGGAAATGTCGTCGGAGCCTGGGAGGAGATAGTTATCGACTGCTTTGGTATTGAAATGCTCAATGGCCTCGTTGAGGAGGCGGAAGATTTCTTTGTAAATCGTCTGTTGGTCGTCGTAGCGTGGTTTGGGGTTTTCACCGCCCTGGAGTGCTTCTGTCCAGGGGGCGTCTTCCCAGTTGCTGGTGAGCAGACCGAGGTTGATCGCTTGAAGCACTTTGGCGATGCCTGCGTAGTATTCGGAATTTCTCCCCGTTTCGTCGAGGTCGAACAGCGCTTTGTCGACCATGACGTTGAGGTTGTTGAGGTTGGTCAGATAGATGGTCGTCCATGCGCCGCTCATGCTAAACTCTTCGAAATAGGTATTGCCCGTATGGTCCATTTGGTGGGCAGCTTGTGAGGAGTAGTAGGCCGTAGAGAAATGCGCCGATGCCGTTCCATTCAGCACGGTTGGGAGTAAGGTGTGCAACGGCGGATCCGATACGCGGGTGGGATCGGTATTGACATCGAGCAAGTCTTTACAACCCGTCATGACTCCACCCAACACTGCTATGGAGAGGATCAGTCCCAGGATTCTTTTAGCGCTATTCATTGCGATCAGTTTTTTCATTTGACCAGAGATTTAGATTAGAAGGTGAAATTGAAGTTGAACATAAACGACTTGACGGAGGGCGTGCGCAATCCGGTAAATCCGTAAATGTTGGACGCGCTACCTAAGTAATTCAACTCGGGATCGAATCCCACATACGGCGTATTGAGGAAGACGTTATTTCCCGTAAAGGTGATTTTGAGCTTTTTGATAAAGGTGTTTTGCAGGAGTCGTTGAGGAACGTCGTACGACAGGCTTATGCTGCGCAATCGTATCCAGCTGGCATCGGTGAGGAGCCTTTCTGGAGCGTAGCGATAGCGCAGGTAATGGCGATAGAAGGCTGCGGGATGTACCTCTACGGGTTTGGTGTTTTCCACGTAGGTGACATTGCCGTCTTGATCAACTTTTTCGACGACACCTTTAAAGACGACCTGTTTGTGGCGGTCGAGGGTTTCGACGGTTTGACCGTTGTCGGTACGATATGGACGACCGACGTCTACAGCCATACCGCCTTTTTTCCACTCCCAGAGGAAGTTGAAGGAAAATCCCTTGAAGCTAAAGTCGTTGTACCAGCTGGCGATAAAATCTGGAAATGCGTTGCCCATTAGCACGAGGGTATCGCGATCGATATGTGGATAGCCAGTCTTTTCGTCGATGATGAGCTGGCCGTCTTCGGTACGGCGGAAGGGATGGCCGTAGAGATCGCCGATTTTACCACCGGGTACGTATTTGTTGTACACATTGCGTGCGGCAAACAGTACGATTTCATCGATATCTTCGGCGATGCTCACCACTTCGCCGGCATCTTTGGAGTACATCAATCGGCTGGTCCAGTTGAGTCCTTCGCCACGTAGAATATCCAGGGTGGCCATGGCTTCATAGCCGTAGGTCTTCAATGCACCGGCGTTGGTCAGAAGGCGACTTGCTCCCGTGGTATTACTTATCGGTACGGAGAGGATCATATCGGTGATATTGCTGCGATACCAGGAGCCTTCGAGGGTGAGGCGATTATTGAACAATGTGATTTCCCCGCCCACTTCGAGGCTTTTCGTAAACTCAGGACGGAGATTTTCGTCTCCGATGATGGTCGAAAGACCAAAGCCCAAGATACCATTGGCTTCGTCGCGGAAGCGCAGGTTGTAATAACGGCCAATCTTATAAGGATCGGCGTCTTTACCTACGACGGCATAGGAGCCGCGCAGTTTGAAATAGTTGATGACATCGGGAAGTTCTAAGAGTTCGGAGAGGAGGATCGATAGCTCGGCTGAGGGGAAGAAATACGAGTTGTTTTGCTCGGGCAGAGTAGACGACCAGTCGTTGCGTCCTGTGAGGGTGAGGTAGATAGCGCGCGCATAGTCCATGCTCACCTGTCCGTAGAGTGCCATGTTGCGATAGCGCACCAGGGCATTGCTCTGATAGAAGAAGGTCGTATTGTTGAGATTGTAGAAGGTGGGCAATACGAAAGTCTCACCGCGCACAGTGACGCGCTTGTAATCATAGCCGTAAAGGTAGTGGCCGACCAGGAAGTTGACATTGAGATTGTCGGTCAAGCTGGTCGTATAGTTCAAGCTGAGGTTGGAGGTGAGGCTTCGCTTTCGCAGGTTGTTTTCGACGATAAAGCCTCGCATGTTGGTCCCTTCGTCGGTTTCGGGATCGACGATACGCGTGCGATTGTCGTTGTAGATATCCAATCCGACGCGGTAATTGAGTGCGAGGTTGGGGGAAAATTGATACTTGGCATTGAGCGCATTGATGATGCGATCGACATCGTCGAGGTTGAGATTTTTGCGCGCTAAGTAGAGCGGATGGTCGATAATGCTGTAGGAGAAGTTTTTGCGATAGGAGTAGGGTTGGATGTAGAAGTCTTGGGGAATCATGACATTCATGTAGCTGAGGACGTTGACGACGGATTTACGTCCTTCATGGGGTTTGTTTCCCCCGCTCTTGGCGTACATCAAGGAGCCTTCGACTTCTAATTTGGGATTGACTTTGTAGGTCGAGCTTAGGGAGAGGTTGGATCGCTGCCAGTAGGTGTTTGGGGTGATTCCTTTGGATTTGAGGTGACTGCCGGAGAGTCGATATTTAAATCGGTCGGTACCGGCAGTGATTCCGAGGTTGTAGGACGAGTTGGTACCGGTGCGGTAGAACTCCTTATACACGTCGTGTGGCGCCAATTCGCGGCCGTCTTCGAGTACGATTTTACTGCGGTCGGTGTAGGGAGAGCCCCAGCTATCCCAATAGCGGATATGTCCGTACGGGTAGCGATAGGGGCGATCGGGGCGATAGCGCCTGCGCGAGTGGTTGCGGTGGCCGTCGATGAATTGGGTCTGTACTTTGGGCCACTTCAACATGTTGGACCATCCGGTGCCGTAGTTAAAGGTAACGGTGGGATCGCCCTTTTGGCCTTTTTTGGTGGTGATGATGATCACGCCGTTAGCTGCACGAGCACCGTAGAGGGCTGCGGCGGCGGCACCTTTGAGGATGGAGATGTTTTCGATGTCGTTGGGATCGAGATCCATTGCCCTGTTGGAGATGGCACCTTGTGTGCTGCTATTGGCCCCCACGCCAAGACTGACCTTGTCGGAAGTGATGGGTGCTACGATGGCGTCATCGCTGATTTCGATTCCGTCGACGATGACGAGCGGGCGGTTGGATCTCCCCGGGTCCAATGAAGTGATACCTCGGAGTAAGATGTTGACACCTGCCCCCGGGGTGCCGCTAGCCTGGGAGATAATCAGTCCCGGCACGCGCCCCTGTAGGGCACCGATGACGTTGGCGTTGCCACTGGACTGGATCTCCTCGCTTCCCACTTCGGAAAGGGAATACCCCAGGGCCTTTTTCTCACGCGTAATGCCCAGGGCGGTGACAACCACTTCTTTGAGCTTGACGTTGGACGGTTTCATCGCCACGTTGTATTCCGTGACGCCGCGTTCGACGACTACCTCTACGGGATCGTACCCGAGATAGCTGAAGTGCAGCACATCTCCGGGGTTGACCGTAATGCTGTACTGACCGTTGAAATCCGTGATGGTCCCTTCTTGGGTACCTTTCACGACGACGTTGACCCCTACTAAGGGTTCATTGGTGTTGGCATCTGTCACTGTGCCACTGACCTGCTGTTGGGCAATCGTGGTATACGACCACAGGATGCCCAGCATCACCATGAATGCAGAATGCATCTTTTTCATATGCACGATTTTTATGCGTTTTTAGAATTCCGTTTCGCCTTTTTGGACGCTCAAATATATAACATTTGTCCGACATTTTTAATGTAGTCCTTCTCGTGGTAGATTTTTTTACTCCCAGTATGACGCACGATTTCATACTCTGCAAAAAATCAACACAATACACATAGCAACCCCAGAATCGAACGATGGAGGTAACATTTATGTAGTGTGTGGGAGTAGATAATTGGTGCTAAAGGAGCCTATCGCGGAGAAATTTATCCAGGTCTGATCGGTATTTTTTGCTCACTGGAAGTAGTACGGATTTGCCAGTGTACTTCAACAATACGCCGTCATTAGACACTTGTGCAATGTAGTGGGTGTTGACGATATACGAACGATGTACGCGCAAAAAGCGAGGGTAGGGGAGTTTTTCTTCCATGTGCTTCATCGTCTGCAAGGTCACCATGCGCTTGCCATCGACAAACAATACCACGTAATCTTTGAGTCCCTCCACATAGAGCAGTTGATCATAGGGGATCCGAACGAGCTTCTTATCCACTTTGACGAAGATGAACTCCGCCTTTTCGCTCGGCGTCGAAAGGGTCTGGAAGTACTGTCGTATCTTGCGCATCGTCGTGAGCAATCGCTCCATCCCGATGGGTTTTATCAAGTAATCAATGACATTAAAGCGGTATCCCTCTAAGGCGTATTGCGGGTACGCTGTAGTAATGACAATCAAGGGTTGGTTGGAGAGATTTTCGAGCCAGGCCAATCCACTAATCTGTGGCATCTGGATATCGAGAAATACCACATCGGGACGGTGGTTTTTGAGTGCTTCTTCAGCCTCAATGGCGCTTTGACAGGTACCGACGATTTGTACATCGTCAAAGTGTTGGAGGTGACTGCGCAACACCTCGATCGCGTGTGGTTCGTCATCGACTATGAGACAGCGTATCATGGTATAGCGGCTTTAGATGTACTTGTAAGTGCACATAAAATATGCCGTCATTGGACTGTACAATCAGTTGATGCCGGTTGGGATAGATGCGGTTGAGCCGACTGCGCAAGTTGGCTAATCCCACACCACCGTTTGCATAGGGATGGTGGTGGGGTTCGAAGGAATTCGCAACATTAAAACTCAGTACATCACTTCGGATGTGCAAACGAATGCGGATTTGCGCGTCCTTCAGCGATTTAGACAAGCCGTGTTTAAAGGCATTTTCTACCAGGGGAAAGAGTATGAAGGGGGCAATAGCATATTGTGAGATGTCTCCATCGATATGAAATTGTACATTGCCTTTGTGACAAAAGCGCAGTTGTTGAAGAGCAATGTAGTTTTTGATAAAATCAACTTCTTTTACGAGGGGAACTTGTGATGTAGCAGATTCGTAGAGCATATAACGCATCATATCGGATAGCTGTAATACGGCCTCTGCCGTGTGGTCGGACTTTTGCAATGCCAGGCTGTAAATGGCGTTGAGGGTATTTAAGAGAAAATGTGGATGGATTTGGTTGCGCAGGGCATCGAGCTCGGCCTTGATCGCTCGTTTTTCTAAGATTGTCTTTTCGTGCATCAGGCGTGCCCAATCTGCGATGACCTTTACCAGGGTTGTCAGCCCGATAAACACCACATACGATATCCATATATAGAAAGACCGCACGAGTAAGGCATGGTTGAAAGGGGCACCAGTATAAAGGTGTTCGGTCATTAAGCGAATGGGCAATATGCTCAACGCTAGCAAGACCGTCAGCAAAAGGTAGCGCCCATAGGCCTTGGTATGAAATAGTGAAGGCATCAAACGCAGGAGATTGAAATAGGCCAAAAAAGCCAGTAAGGCCACATGGATGCCCTCAAAGAGCCATGTTTTAAATGAAGCAGCTTTGTCGGAGAAATAGACAAAGCCCACCCATACGACGATCCAAAAAACGATGTGTAGGATATAGCGGAGGCGATTTTCCATGCTTATCCGCGTGTAAGGGGTAGACGTCTATGCCATACAAAGTTAGCAATTGCAGCAGAAGGGCCTACTGGTGGAAAATGGAGCGCATTCGACACTACTTATATGGTGTCGGTATTGGGACGGAGGTTACAATTTTATGAAGGGGTAAAAAATGAAACGTCCTACCTGGTCTCGAGTGAGTAAATAGTACTTTCCTGAGGGTAAGTCGGAGACGTCCCAATCAATGAATTCCTCTCGACTGGCGTGGAGAACGATTGCTTGTCGTACTTTGTGTACGATCCCCTGTGCATCGAGTATACTGAGTTCAAATTGTTGAGGGGTGGGGGAGAGTGCTTTGATGTGTAAGGTGTGTTGAACGGGGGAAGAAAGCAGTTGAAGTTGATACGGCACTTTAGGGATATCCGTACTGCTACTGCTATTGGGAACGATTTCAGTCCTTGAGAGGCTCTTTTCCTGTGGGCCGACGAAGCGATTGCGCCGGAAGTGCCAGTATTTGGTGCCGTCGTTGAATTGGTAGTAGATATAGACTCCTGATGATCGATATTTTTTACCCTTGTAGGTCGTTTCCATTCCTTCAAATCCCACTTTTAAGCCGAGTACTTTGCCTGCGTAATCGGACACATCGAGGGGTGGGGTAGTATAGCACATTTGTTTTTTATAATTGGTAGCTTCGATGAGCAATTGGCCCTCATGGCCACGTACGCGCATGGTACCGGTGTAGTCTTCGTTGAGGGACCACACGGTGCCGTATGGAGTTCCTCCGTTGACGGTAGGGGGCTGACAGACTGAGCAGGCCTTGCAGTTGCCGGGATTGTTGTTTTTATAACAGCCGTCGATGAAGACGGCTTCGTCGAAGTGTATCGAACTGGTCGGTGAGAAGAGGTCGTAGATGATTTTTGGATTGGCACCAAACGTCAACACCTGTATGTAACGCAATTTGGACCATGAGATATGACGTATGTCGTTGCCCGCAGAATCCGTTGGGGGGTCAACCTCTGTGGCCGCTGCGCAAAAGGTTATCTTGATGTTTTGAGCCGTAGTAAAATGCGGAATGGCAAATATGGCAATGGCTACTAAAGATAAAACGCTTTGTATTGATGTCTTCATAAATGGATATTTTTTGGTCAGCCAAGAGAGTCCACTTTTTCAAGACATACATGCCCAAGCACCTACGTATATGTCGATGGCAAATATAATCCTTTTTTTGCAATTCATGTTATAACAGGTGAGCGATTTCATACCGAACAACCCAACGATGGGAAAAACCATATCTGCCCAACGAGAAGTACAGTTGATCGATCTCGGACGTATCTCCTATGCCGATGCATGGGCCTTGCAGACCAAGCTCCATCGCGCAATCGTAGAGCGTAAGAAGCAGGGGAGAGACCAGGAACAGACCATTGGACAGCGCGATTATTTGCTCTTTTGCGAACACCATCCCGTCTACACGCTCGGGAAGAGCGGCAAACGCGATCATCTCCTATGGACCCCACAACAACTCGCCGAACGCGGTATAGAGTTTTATGCCATCAATAGAGGAGGAGATATCACCTATCACGGACCTGGTCAGCTCGTCGTCTATCCCATATGGGATCTCGAACACTTTAAGACCGATGTGCATTGGTACATCCGAAGCCTGGAAGAAGTCATCATCCGCACTGTGGGGGACCTTGGCCTACATGCGGTGCGTATAAAGGGCTACACGGGTGTGTGGATTGATGGTCACCCGATGCGAAAAATCTGTGCCATCGGGGTACATCTCAGTCGTTGGGTGACCCTCCATGGCCTTGCATTCAACGTAAATACCGATTTGCATCATTTCGACGGTATCATCCCTTGTGGCATCCAAGATAGCGATAAGACCGTCACAAGTCTAGCAGAAGAGCTCAAACAAAACATCCCCATGACAGTTATAAAAAAACACGTGCAAAGGCACTTTGAAGAGGTCTTTCAAATTGAGCTCATACCAACATCGTTGCCATGAACAATCCAAAGGAGTCACAGCCTAAACCATCGTTAGAGCCCAAAACCGTCGCCGAGAGCAAGACTACGATGACGGAAATTGTCATGCCCAACGACACCAATCCCTTAGGCAACCTCATGGGCGGCAATCTCATGCGCTGGATGGATATCGTATCGAGTATCTGCGCCGCTAAGCATTCAAAGAGCCTCGTCGTCACGGTATCGGTCGACAATATCTCTTTCAATACACCTATTCACTTAGGAGAGGTTGTGACCTTACACGCTCAAATCACCCGTGCCTTCAATACTTCTATGGAAATCTTCGTCGAGGTCTTTGCACAGAGCTTAACAGGCGAAAACATCCGCAAATCCAATCAGGCCTATTTCACCTTTGTGGCCATCGACAAAGAAACGGGGCGTCCCAAACCCGTGCCACCGGTCATTCCGTTGACCGAAGAGGAACAAAAACGCTATGAGAGTGCCTTGCGCCGTAGGGAACTGCGACTCTTGCTCAGCGGCAAACTGAAGCCCAATCAGGCCACAGAGATGATCGAATTCTTTAAAAATATCAGCTGAGAGACCCTGAGTATTCGATTTTCGATCAGGAGGCACTGTATGAAATGGTGCAGTGTTTTCCAGTAGGCATGAAAGGCGTATAAAATGGTGCATTCGATAGGTGATGCATTTTATTTGATCGAAGAGCTGTTCGGATGGGTGTCCTTGAGCGACACCACTTAACATAATATAAATTATGTGCCAGGTGAGGGGAGTGAAAGGTGTTTCTGAAATCGCAGCATTGGGGGGTAATTCGTAGACTGTTCCCTTATTCGCAATTCTTGATGAATGCGACTTTGACCGATACGTCGGCTTCGGGCCAGAGTACGCTCTTACCGTCTTTGCCGGTGTGGAGTAATTTGCAAGCGTTGTTGAGGTCTTTCGCAGCCTTTTCGGCGTTCCAGGCAGCAAAATCGATTTTAGCTTTCAAATAGAGTGTGTCGTCCTTGATTTGATAGCTGAAGGGCTGGAGCTTTTGCACGTTGTTCCACGACATTTGAATGACGCCGAGCTGTTTTTCTTTTTGGACGCCGGTGATCTTGCCGTGAATTTCGCCAAGTGGTTGGAAGAAAAACTTGACGATCTTTTTATCGCGCTCGGGGTTACCCGTATTGATCTGTTGGGTGCCGATTGTAAAGACGGTATTGAGTAAGATTTCGTCGGGGCTTGAGACGGTCTTTTTACCCGGTGTGATGGCGACATTTTCGAATTTTCCCTTGACGCCCAATTTTTCGGTAAATTTATACGCCGTCCATTCGACGGCTGTTTTGTACGGATTGTAGATGAATGTACATGGTTTTTTAGCTGACTGTGCCTCCTGTGCAATTGTCCCCGCTGTGGATTTTTTATCTTCTTTGCTCTTACATTGTACTGCGAGGCCCACACTCAAAATCAGACACCATGCGATTGTTTGTGCTTTCATGCTGAGGTGATTTTTGTTATCGAGCACCTTTAGAGAAGGCAAATGTACAAAACAATCCGAAATAACATTTTGAAGACAGGAGCGTTTGGTGAAGGGATGATAATGCTCAATTCATGAAGTACGCTTCGCTCATTATTTGGATATTTGGGATCGCGTTCCTGGGGTCTTGCAAAAATAGAGAGAAAGAATCATCGGATCTTCCGCAGGATCTAAATAGACAAGAACGTGTTGTATATCGGAGGCTTATGGCGGTACACGATTCTGCCATGGCTAAGATGGGGGCGATCGAAAGGGCCATACAGACGCTGCAGCACATAAAAGAAACTGAGCACAAGAGTACGGATGTGAAAAGTAGAATAGATTCAAGTATCTTGTTGTTGAAGCGTGCCGACGAAGCCATGTGGGATTGGATGTATCATTTCAAGCAGAAAGGCGACTGGAGCGGTAAGGGGACTTACTTGTCGTATTTACAGTCGGAGGAGCGCAAGATTCAGCGCGTAGCTACGCTCATTGACAGTGCCTTGCAGCGGGCTTCGCAATACACGAACAAGGAGAAGTGAAGATGCGTGTCTTGTATCGCTTGGTGCTTTTCATCTCGGTTACTGTTTTAATGGCCTGTCAGTTTTCGAAGACGGAGCCCCTACCCTACCTCGGACCACATCGGCAAGTGGGGGATTCGACAGTGTATTACCGTGTCGACTCCTTTGCCTTTTTCAATCAGGACAGTCAGCTCGTCACGGCGGAATCACTCAGGGGCAAAGTCTACGTGGTCGACTTTTTCTTTATCTCCTGTCCGACCATCTGTCCGGTGATGACTAAGCACATGAAAGAACTGTACAATCTCTACAAATCCGATCCACGCGTAGTGTTGTTGTCGTTTACATTGGATCCTCGGCACGACACCATTCCGCGCTTAAAGCGTTATGCTCATAAGCTCGGTGTGTCGGCTCCAAAGTGGAACTTTCTATACGGAAAGAAGGAAGATATCTATGCGACAGCACCGAAGTTTTTGATCAGTGCTGCCCAGGAGGACGATACGGACCCATTGACAATTATTCATTCTGGCAAGTTTGTGCTCGTCGACGGCGAGGGGCACTTGCGTAGCTATTGCGATGGTACTTCAAAGGAGGAGGTATATCGTCTGGCAGAGGACATCGATCGCCTTTTGGATGAAATGACCAATGAAGGGCATGAATAATCAGCTTGGGCCGATTGTCCTTTCCATAAGTCTTATATTGGCTTTTTTTACTGGTTGTGGGGAGCGCTATCCGCAGGGAAAGGCCTTGTATGAAGCACAATGCGCTTGGTGCCATATGAGCGATGGCACCGGTTTGGAGGGGATTTATCCTTCGCTTGTGGACCGCGAGGACTTGCGCCAACAGCTCTGGCGCATTCCGTGTGCCATCCGCTATGGCGTATACGATAGCTTAAGGGTTGGAGACGATACTTTTTCGTTGGTGATGATGGGTTTTCCGGAGTTGACCGATGCAGAGGTGAGCAATATCTCCAATTACATAGCGCTGAGCTTTTTAAAACTGCAAGAGGGGCCGTACAATGAAAGGGCTGTTGTGGAAATGCTGAAGCGCTGTCGGTCTCGAGAAGACACTTTTCGTTTACTTAAATCCAAGCTTCAGTCCCAGTGATGGGAGGATAGGCAGCTGATAGATCCTATCTTCGGCTTTGAGGGGATTGACGAAGAAGATATTGCGACGATTGTAGGCATTGGTAACACTGAAGATGACATCGGCAAATAGGTGTGGGTTGATCTCACGAGAATATTTTGCAGATAGATCCAGTCGATGGTAATCGGGCAGAACGCCGCCATTGATGGTTTTAGAAAATACGGGCACGACTTCTCCATTTTTGGTCTTAGGGTCGTCCTGGAGGTCGGGATACACCTGTTTTTCGGCAAAGCCGTACAGCTTGGTAAACTTAAAACCCGTACCGAAATTCCATCGTAGGGACAATTCGATGGGGAATTTTTTCCCCAGTTTATAGCTGAATAGTGCATTGATATTGTGGCGTCGATCGAAGGTCGCGTAATAGACTTGTTGGCCGTTGTCGCGTTTGACAAAGCCGAGGGAATAGGCTACCCATAAGTAGTGTCGCTCAGTGCGATTGGTCAGGAGGATGTCTAAGCCGTATGCCCTACCCTTTTCGCGGAGGTATTCGGGGTCGGAAGGGGTACGGCGGTCTCGATTTAAGCTGAGCAAGAGATCATAGTTTTTGTAGTATATTTCGGTGTTCCACTGCCAGTGCTCGGAGAGATCCCATTCCACACCTCCGATGTAATGGATTCCGGTTTGAAGATGTGGGGCGATGAGATAGCCGATGAAGAGGTTGACGATATCTCGTTCGTTGGTGGTGCTCATCAACTGTTGTGAGTAGAGCCCCATAGCGCCTTTGAGACGTACGTCGGGATGGAGATTGTATTTGAAGCCGACTCGTGGCTCAAATCGAAAATCGGCTAATGAGGCGAAAAAGGTCGCTCGCATCCCCGCCTCTCCAATGAGGCGATTCCACTTCCATTTGTATTTGGCGTAGCCCGCCATAGTGGTGTTGTTGATGCGCTGCTGGAAAGTGATATCGATCGCGTTGACAAATCGGATGTCGGTTGAAAGCGTCTGGAAATTGAAACCGTACATCAGTCGATTGTCGCCGAGATGTCGCGTAAAACGCACATAAGCATCAAAAGCCGACACCATGCTTGAACGCGGTTTTTCGCGTATGCCGGGTGGTTGAGGGATGCGCTCTTGAATTTGATAGGTCGAACCTGCAAAGAGCCCTTCGATGAGCAATGACGATTGTGGGGGTAGAATTTTAAACTTAAGCCCTCCCCCATTGGCATGCCATCGATACTGGGCGATGTTTGGATAAACCACCGCATCGGAGTGCCGAAATCCAAAGAGTCGCGCATGGCTTCCACCGCCGAGTAAAAGACTCACCGTACCATACCAATCGGTATAATAAAACGGCAGTGAGCCTATGGAATCAACTACTGCATAGCGGTACAGATATGGCGAAGTATAGGGCAATACGGAGTTCTTATACGACAGCATGAAAGACAGGGCACTGCCCTTGCCCGTGTGATCTTTGATAATCGGCCCTTCGAGCATTGTTCGGATCTGAAAAGGACTCATGGACACCAATCCGGCGTATCGACGCATGTTTCCATGTCGGGTGCGAATATCGACCACAGCGGAGAGTCGATCGCCGTATTCTACGCCGAATCCTCCCGTGTAGACATTGACGTTTTGTATCATTTCAGTCTCAAACACAGAGAAAAAGCCGATCGAGTGAAATGGGCTAAAGATGAGCATGCCGTCGAGAAGGATCATGTTTTGAACGGGACTTCCTCCGCGTATGTAAATTTGCCCTCCCTGTACTCCCGTACTAATGACTCCGGGCAATATACGAAGGTACTGTGCAATGTCGGGTTCGCCACCGACAGACGGCAGGGTCTGAATTTGTGTAGGGGTAATGCTCACGGTCGATATTTGCACGTTGCGACGCGCGGCGGCTTTTTTACCCGATACCTGTACGGCCTTGAGATGGACGGTTTGCGGTTTTATGAAAATGCGATAGTATTTGACTTCCGAAGGTTTGACCTCTACTTCTAAATGCGCCGTATCGTATCCGATATATTGGACGATGAGCGTATACGTACCGACGGGTATTGCACTCAATACGAAGAGCCCATCGATGTCTGTGGTTGTGCCGAAATCAGTACCCTGTAGTACTACTGTCGCAAAGGGAATGGCGGTCCCATCTTTTTTGTCGAAGACATGGCCGCGAATGGTTCCCTTTTGTTGGGCGTATCCCATCAGACTCACATAAAGCAACAGTGTGCTGAGCCAGATACGGGACCATCGACGGTGCAACATCACTTCGGTATTGTCGTACGGCATGCAAACATACGCAAATCTCCCCATTATCAAAAGCACTTGCCCCGAGATGGTTCCATCCCGGGGCAATGAGAGATTGGCTTATGTCAGCAGTGGGCTGTAAAGCGCTTACCTCAGTCTGATCATTTTTCGCTTGAGGGAAGTACCACAGGATCGTAGCTCGTAAATAAGCACACCATAGGGAAGATCAACATTGTCGATCTGTACGCTATTGAGCCCTTTTTGGGCATAAAATCGCTGATGCCACACCTGGCGGCCCTTATCGTCATAGATGCGCAGCGTGGCCCAATCTTCCACTGGAAGTCGGAAGTGGATGAGTGTCGTATGGGTAAATGGATTGGGGACATTTTGGTACAGTACTACTTTTGAATCTGCACGGTCGGTATTTCCCCATCGCAAAGCGACGTTCATGGCTCTTTCATCGCTATCGTATGCGAGCGCGGCAGTGATTGCCGGGCCGATATCCAGCTGTTCGAACAGTTCCGTGTTTTGAAACGCTTTGACGATTAGGTAAAACAGCGGTTGGGATGGATCGAGCTCCCGAGCTTGATCATCGTACCACAAGAAGGGAATCAATCCCTGGTCGGCATAGGCATAGTTGACGTTGTCGGAGGCTATCTGTAGGCTACCGCTTTCGACAGCTTCGATGTGTAGTGATTCGCCATTCAATAGCCACGTTCCTTGAAGAGCTTTCAACTGCACAGGCTCCGAAGCATAGACAGGTATGCGGTAGACTTTGCCTTTTTGGAGGTGCATGTTGTCGATGCGTAGCGATAGCGAAGCCTCTTCACGAGTGGTATTGGCACCATCGATCCGATTGGGGCGAGCATCGCCGGTGACATCGCCCAATTTCACACCAATAAAATGCACATCGTCGACAGCATCGTACAGCTGGCGAACTTCATAGGTTTCGCGCACATCGTACCACGGTTTAAAGGGATTGGAAAACTGCGTATTGGCCGGGAAGAATATCCAGGATCGCTGTACAGGCAGCTTCCGTATTCTCCCGAGGATCAGGTTGCGCAAGACGACGATATCAGCTCCCGTGATGCTCTTCGACATGTTGACATCGGCGGCAATACGCGTATAGGGATTGTCGAAGATTTGTATGCCGAGGATGTGCTTATTGATGCGGATGATATCCAGCGTAGTCACTCCGTTGAGATGTCGATCATTGCGCCGCGGTTTGACGATGTAATCATCACCCAAAGGCAAATCTTCGAAGCGATAAGCACCGTCGGATGAGGTAATCGTCTCGCTGAAGAAATCGTTATGACGCAACAACTCCACACGGACGTTGGTGATACCTTGATCTTGAGGATCGCGAATGTATCCCGAGATGATGCCTTGTGCGGTAGACATATCGGGACAGACGTCCATATTGTCTTGTACGACGAGCTTGACGGTACAATAGCTCTGATTGCCCGCCTTATCGGTCACCCACATGTCTAATTCGAAGGTATCGCTAATGCCGTTTTTCAAGCTATCGCAGTTGTAATGTCGATAGTTGTCGTTGACATCCG
>WFXH01000059.1 GCA_015490715.1 Saprospiraceae bacterium
ATGGCACAATAGGAGCATTCTACGATAGGTATTGTCTTCATCTGGCAATGCACGCTTCAAAGCCTCCAGTACATTTCGATACTTGTCGATGTATTCCTCATACCACTTTTTCGAGCAATTGGTATTTCCTCTTTCTTTTACGAAATGCTCTATACGCTCTCTCAACTGGTCAATACCATCACCTGTTTTAGCTGATACGCTAATTGCTGGAAGATCAAATATTTTAGAAAACTCCTCCACATCAATCGCATACTGATGTTCTTCTACAAGATCCATTTTGTTGAAAACGACGAGCAAGGGCATTCCCAAGTCCGACAGTTGTGTCAACAGCAGTAGTTGACGCTCGAGTTCGAGAGGGTCGAGCACATAGACGACTAAATCGGGAGATTCTTCGAGAAAATACTGCAGTACGACAGCTTGCTCGCCGCTATTGGGATGCAGGCTATAGGTGCCGGGAAGGTCGATCCACTCGGTGGATATTCCGTCGATATCGGTGCGATAGACCTTTTTTTCGACGGTGGTGCCGGGAAAATTGGCTGTCTTATACCGCTGGTGGGTGATCTTATTAAAAAGGGTGGTCTTACCGCTGTTGGGATTTCCAACAAAGGCGATTTGCAAGGTCTTCGTATGCTTAAGCAGGGATGATTTCAATTTGCTCCCATTCCTCTTTGCGCAATGCCATCAGGGTTGTGCCCGATTTGACGTATACGCACCTGCCCATAGGAGATTGCCGCACGAGTTGAATGTTTTTTCCGGGCAATACTCCCATTTCATACAGCCTTCGGGCGAGGTATTTATCGCGGATGCTCCTGATCTTGCCCTCTACTTTTGCAACAGCTTCGGCCATTTCGTAGATTTTGCAGCCAAGTTACGGTGCTCTTGATCGCACTTCAATACCTAATCTTAGGTATTTTCATTTGAGAGCGTGCTCTTCGATGGACTTTTTTGGGGAAGCAGGTGCTCGAGTCGCTCGATCTTTTGGAGGATTTTATGCCATCGATTTTGATAGAGGTAAGTTGAAATATCGGGGCAGATCTTACCTATCACCTTCCAAAGTTCTTGGACATCGTCAAAGGCTATCTCTATTACTGGATATTCGTCGTTGGATGAGCGCAGCACAAGGGTTGGCTCGTCGTCTTTTTTAAAGACAAATTTGCACAAGATACTATTCGTGGTCACGACGATGTAAGGATGTCCCTGCTTGATACTCTGGATATCTTCTACGGCAGTTGTCAATGCGTATTCGCCATCTTCAATGACGCCCTGCATGCTGTCGCCTTCTATTTGAAAACAGCGCATTGTGCGATCGCGGTATTTGTCTAATGGAAGGGAAAAACTCGGAAGGGATCGCATCCACTCTGGATTGTGGATATTGTCCGGATATCCAGCATAGGCGTGACTGGGTACGAGTAGAATATTTTCTCGACCATGTTCGTCGGTAGTAATCACCTTAGGCAGTACATCAGCAGATCGATCGATGTATTTTTTTTCGCTCCAGCCGAATAGCCAGGAAGGATTGATGTGGAGTTTGCGCGCGAGCGCTTCGACGATATCGCCTCTCAATTTGATGCGTCCGCGCTCGATGTCTGCTATGGATTGGCTCGTCTCGAGAAATTCCGCCCACTCGCGCTGCGTCATTCCGCGTTCGATGCGGAGTATTTTCATGCGCAATGCCTCTATGGGGATACCCGCCGGTCGATCCATCACCGTGAGAATAATGCCAGCGGTAAATATACGCAAAAATCTGAATATTTCCTTATTTCGGGTGGTATCGTACGAATCCGCGATACTTTAATTCGAAGGAGCTACTCAGCCAGTACAGCACGACAAATCCAAAGATGCACAGCACAATCATTGTATGCCGTTGTTTTTTCATCCGTAAATCTCTGTTTATTAAATCAATATCTATGCCAAAAACATTCAATGTGTTCGCGCCTAGGTCATTGATGAGATTCTCGCTCGTATGGACTAAATTTAATTATGGATTAAGAAAGAACTACTACAGTTATTAGCGCTGTGAATACGTGCGTAAACAGTAGCGCGAATCCTTGGAATTTCATCTATTCACAATAGACATATATTTTTGCTCTTCATATCAAAGTTGAACAGTTTCAATATCATTGATTTAACGAGTTTACGCATGGATGTGCAAAAAGGTTGGTGTGCAAATTCCAAGGTCGTAGTCTAATGTGCAAAAACACATGAAATGGTGAATTCGGTGGTTGTATTTTACGGCTTATTCTACCGTAGTGGTTACTCTGTAGGAGAAGGGGGAAAGTATGCACATTTTGGTGATAGGTATGCACAATTTGTGCACATCGAGCTGTGGAGTAAAATGTCGAAATCATGCGAGTAGTTGTACAGCGCGTGGCTGAGGCCAGTGTGGAGATCAATGAGGAGATAGTTTCCTCTATTGGCAGGGGGTTGCTCATCTTGCTCGGCATAGAAGAAGGTGACGACGAAAGCGATGCCGAGTGGCTTGCTTCGAAGATCGTACAGATGCGCATCTTCAATGACGATGCCGGTAAGATGAATCGATCGGTCATAGATATTGATGGGGAAATTATGGTCGTGAGTCAGTTTACTCTTCATGCGTCTACGAAGAAGGGCAACAGGCCTTCGTTTATTCGAGCGGCGAAGCCTGAAAGGGCCATTCCGTTGTATGAGTATTTTGTTACCTCTGTGGAGAAGAAGCTGTCTAAATCGGTTGCAACGGGTACTTTTGGAGCGTATATGCAGGTACGGCTCGTCAACGATGGGCCGGTCACCATCGTCATGGACAGTAAAAATCGCGAGTGATGGAAGATCTCGGTTTGCGAAGGGCCCAGCAAGTGGTCGATCGCTGGATCAAGGAAGTGGGTGTTCGGTACTTTCATCCCGTGACTAATACGGCTATATTGGCGGAGGAAGTTGGGGAAGTGGCGCATATCGTCGTCCGCAAATGGGGGGAGCAGTCTTTTAAGACGGCAGAGGAGGAAGAGCGTGCGCAGGATCAGCTGGGTGAGGAATTAGCGGATGTGTTGTTCGTTCTGTTGTGTCTGAGCAATCAGCTCGGTGTGGATCTCGAAGAGGCCTTTCGGCGTCGGATGGATAAAAAGACCACACGAGATCGCGATCGTCACAGAAACAATCCTAAATTGCGCGATTGAAGGAGGTATAAAATGGTTGGCGACAATCTCGAAGATAAAGTTGGCAAAAAGCAACTGCAGATTCGCAATCTCTACAGCTTTATCCAAGCGATCAATCACAATGCATCGCGTGATGAGTTGTACAGCATGTATGAGGAGTGTTTAGGGTGGTTGATGGGTGTGCGGCAGATGATGTTGTTTATCAAGGAGGGCGATCGGTGGAATCGCGTTGCACAAATCGACTTCGAACAGCTTCAACAAGACGATAGTGCTGTGCTCGAGGCCATACGGCGGATCGATCCGAAGAGCCTGTATCCGGTGGATCAGCCTGATGAGGGGGTATTAAGAGACGTGCGCTACATCATACCTGTTCTTCACAAGAAGGAGCCGCTGGCCTATGTCGTCATCGGGGACATTCAGCTCAGTCCGTCGGAAGACATTTACGAAGCCATCGAATTTATCTCGATGGTGACCAACATCATTGTGATGGCGGTGGAGAACAAGCGCTTGTTTAAGGAGCAGCTCATGAAGGAAAAGATGCGGCAAGAGCTGCTCGTGGCCGAGCGCGTACAGCGCATGCTCATACCCGACCGCTTTCCCGACAATGCATGCATATCCCTTTCGAGTCTGTATATTCCTCATTCGGGTATCGGTGGAGATTATTTTGACTATATACCGTTTGACGAGGATCGATTTGTCTTGTGTATGGCCGATGTGTCGGGCAAGGGCATTTCTGCTGCTCTGTTGATGGCCAATTTTCAGGCTTTGGTGCGCACGCTCATCCGTCACTACCGGGATTTGGGTGCCTTCATCATTGCGCTCAACGATGCGGTGCGTTCGATCACGCGAAGCGAGCGCCATTTGACCTTTTTCGTCATGGATGTCAATCTCAAGACGCGTCAGGTCAAGTACATCAATGCGGGGCATTATCCTCCGATTCTCTGGACAGGGAAAGAATGCGTGGATCTAAAAGAGGGCTGTACGATTATCGGTTGTCTGGAAGATTTGGGTCCAGTGCGAGAAGGAGAGTTTACCCTTGAGCCGGGGTACATGGTCTTGACTTTTACCGACGGTCTCATCGAAATCTTCAATGCAGACAATGAAATGTTGTCCGACCAATTTCTCAAAGCGATCGTACAGCAATACGCGCATCTTCCGCCTGCGGAGTTTAACGAAAAGCTCAGGGAAAAGCTCATCGAATATCACGGAAGTGATCGCTTTGATGACGACATTGCCATCCTCACTATGAAGTACAACGGCGTATGTGCCGTTTGAGCATTGGGTGGAGGCCTCGGCGATAGGTTTGGGAGTCTTAGATGCCTTGGATAATTTTGGCTACAGTAAATACCGATCGATGGGGCGGCAGACGATGTCGCACGATTTCATACGTAGTATAAAATCGTAGTCCTTGATGTAGTGATGCGTGGATGGGCTGAGGGAAGATGTGATGGCGGGAAAGGGTTCTATTGGTTAAATACTGTTTTTTTGCAATGCGGCATGGCTATTGCGTTGTAGTATTAGAGTGGTTTGTGTGATGTAGTTGGGTGTATGAAAACAATTGTTATGATTACGAAATTATATCTTTACCAGAGAAATGCACATAATGGGTGAGCGATGAAAGTCAGAGACTTACTGGAGAAGCACATCGAGCCTTTGAAGCTCGAGGATACCGTAGGGGTAGCACTGGCGCGGATGGGCGTATACGGCTTGGAGACGCTTCCCTTAGTGTCGGAGGAGGATATGTTTTTAGGGATGGTAAAGAAGGTGTACTTAGAGGGTTTGGATGCACACATGCCGTTACGCAAGGTCGTCGAAAAATTGGCCATTGATCAAAGGGATGCTGTAAAGGAAAAGGAACACATCTACGAGGCCTTTAATAAGGCCTATAGTACGGATGCGCGAATTGTGGCGATCACGGATGAGGATGGGAAATACGTGGGGGTGGCCACAGAGCATAAGTTGATGAAGAGTTTTATGGGTTGTTTTTCCTTTACCGAGCCGGGCAGCATTGTGGTTTTGCGCATAGCGAAGAGGGATTATTCCCTTCAGCGCGTAGCTGGCATCGTCGAGCAAGAGGGCGCCTCGGTGCTGTCGTCCATACTCCACAATGCAGAGCGTGACGACGATATACTGCTCACTTTAAAGATCAATAAGCATGATCCGACCGACATAATAGAGTCGTTCCGGCGGCATGAGTACGATGTGGTGATGATCTTTTCGCCGATAGAACACAGGGATACGATTAAGGAGCGTTTAGAGCATTTGATGGGTTATCTGGATGTATAGTAGTGAGAAGTGCAGTCGGGAGGAATATTGCAGTGTGTCGCCTTTGTTTGCTCATCTTCTTGGGGTATTGCACTTCGGTAGCTCTTCCGGCGCAGGATAGTGCATGGGTTGTCGGCAGTGTGACGGTGGAGGGCTTGAAGAAGACGCGTTTGGATGTTGTGCGGAGTTATCTATGTGTGGAGGAGGGTGATGTGATACAGCGCGGTGGATTGGTAGAGGTGTTGCAGCATTGTCGCAAAAATCTTCTTCTCACGCGCCTATTTCGCGATGTAGTCATCGATGTCGACACTTCGCAAGGAGAGGAACTCCACTTAAAGGTACGCGTAGAAGAGCTTTGGTACATCTATCCCGGGTTGTACTTTCAGCTGGCGGATCGAAATTTCAATGAGTGGGCGCAATTGCATCGCTACTCGTTGCGCAGAATCAATATCGGGCCGACGCTTTGGTATTTCAATGTGACTGGTCGGGGGGATATATTGAGTTTTTTGTGGCATGAGGGATATACCCGTCGTTTTCATTTGGCCTATCGGCGTGACGGATTACCTCGGTGGAAGAAGTGGGGTTGGGGGATGGAGCTGTTTTACCGCGATCGCAAGGAGGTGGGGTATCGCATACGGTCCAACAGGCTGGAATTTTATCGCAATGACGATGAAGTGCAGTTGCGCAGGAGGGGGGTGGAGTTGTATTTGACGAGGCAGGAAAATGTGCACACGCGTTGGACGTTTCATTTGGCCTATACGGATTTGCGGATGGGCACCCATTTGTATCGCCTTCGCGGAGATTTCTTAGGTGGCGAGAGAGGCCTGCAGTTTTTCTCGCTTTGGTGGAAGTACAGTTATACAGCGCTTGATCGGCGGGACTATCCCCTTTCGGGGTGGATGGTAGAGGTCCTTTTGCGCAAAGATGGGCTTGCACCTTCGGATGGCGTGCAGTTTTTGTACACGGATTTATTATGGCGGGGGTATCGATCGTTAGGAGCTCGGATCACTGGCGGAGTGGTGGTGCGCGCGCAGAAGCAGTGGATAGAGACCGAAGTGCCGTATTATTTTCGGCATTTCTTTGGCTACGGCGAGCATCAGCTCAGGGGATACGAGCTCTACGTCGTAGAGGGCACGGATTTTGGGTATCTGAAGGCCTTGCTGAGCTATGCGTTATGGCGCGGCAAGATGCGTATAGGCTGGAGAGGGTTCCATTTATCGGATTATCGCCGTGGGGAGGGCATGCCGATAGAGTTGTATTTGGCCTTTCAATGGGATGTGGGTAGAGTGTGGACCTTTGCTTCGGTGGAAAATTCACTAAACGATAAAGTGTTGACCGGAGGGGGGCCGGCCGTACACATTGTATGGAGCAATCGCTACGTGATGCGCATTGAGTGGAGTATCAATCGGTGTGGAGAAAAGGGGGTGTATTTGCACTTTATGCGGAGCTATTAGCGCGTCGAGAGACGTTTTACTCGGTAGCGAAGAAGCCGGGCCTGTAGTTTTGTGGGAGACTGACGGGGGGAGGAGGTGTGTACGATTGCTGAGTGGGTTCGGTCCGATCATACTGATGGAGGCGGTATTTTTCGATGATCTGGATGAGTTTTTGCGGGTAGCGTGGGTCGGTAGCGTAGCCGCATTCCTTCAGACCGTAGGCCCATGCGCGGTAATCGGTGCGGTTGAGCTGGAAGAGCTTTTGGTATCGCGGTCGGAGGCGTAGAAATTGCGAGTGGTCTCTGTAGGAATCGTAGACGGAAGGGTATACGCGGAAGCAGGATTTCGTCAGCAGGCCGTTGGGGTCGTAGTCGTCGTCTTCTTTGAAGAAGCGCTGACCTTGCCAATCGCTCTTGCATTTGATGCCGAAGTGGTTGTTGGCGAATTGAGCCAGTTCGCTAAATCCTGCTTGGGATTCGAGCAATCCTTGCGCCAGCTTGATGCTTGCTGGGATGCCGGTGCGATGCATTTCGCGAATGGCGAGGTCCTTATATTTTTCGATGTATCGCTCTTCGGGAGTTTTGTATTGGGCGATGATAGGACTTGATACGGCACACCAGCATAGCAGTAGGCACAGCACGCGCATGGGCAATGATTTTACCCATACAATTTCAATAACTATGCCATAAGATGGCCTTTAGGAGGCGATTTCACCGCTGCAGCTCGAGCCAGCGCCTGCGGTACAGCCGTAGCACGCTTGGTGGAGCGCAATGGGCAAGCCTTCGAGAGAATCGATGTCGATATCGAGGAGATGAGGGGATGGGTGGTTGATTTTGAGGTCGAGCATCTGGTTGAAATCGCAGTCGTAGAGGTATCCATCCCAGCTGACGGAGAGGGTATTGCGGCACATGAGGCCATCGACGGTAGCGGGATTGAAGGCCTCGATAAGTGTTTGCATGTATTGTTCGTACTGGCCGGTTTGTAAGAGGTAGTCGAGGAAGCGGTTGATGGGCATATTGGTAATGACGATGAGGCGGTTGAAGCGGATGCCGTATTTGCGCAGGAGTTTGTCCTTGTAGACGCGTTCGAGGGTGCATTGTTGAGAGGGCAGGAAGGCGCCAGTGGGGTTGAAGACGAGATCGAGTTGGAGATTGCTATCGGGCTGGCCATAACCGACGTCGTTGAGCATGCGCAGGGCTTCTATAGAGGCTTCGAAGACGCCTTGGCCCCGTTGGGCATCGGTGCGATTTTTACTGTAGTGTGGCAAGCTGGACACGATGTGCAAGCCGTGTCGCGCGAAGAATTGCGGCAAGTCGCGGTATTGTTTGCCGGCAGTGATGATGGTCAGATTGCATCGGTCGATGATGTGGGGGCAAATAGCGCTGCACT
Source organism: Saprospiraceae bacterium (assembly GCA_015490715.1). Lineage (GTDB taxonomy): Bacteria > Bacteroidota > Bacteroidia > Chitinophagales > Saprospiraceae > S141-43. The sequence continues at coordinate 8,216 of WFXH01000059.1, forward strand.
GTTCGACAAACCAGCGGAAGTGGGGATTCATTTCGGGGGCGCCACCGGTGAGGTCGACGGTGGGGATTTGGTGGATGCGGATGAGCTCGAGAGCCCTTTGGAGGATCTCTTTGGACGTTACTTCGTCTTTGCGGTCGGGACCGGCATCGACGTGGCAGTGGCGGCAGGTCTGATTGCAGAGTTTTCCGAGGTTGAGCTGTAGAATTTCGAGTTTTGCACGTTTGAGGGGGTACTTTCCGTGTTGACGAAGGGTGTCGGCAAAGCTCGGGAAGGCGTGTGTTTCGATGGGTTGGTGCAGCACTTTGAGCTGGTAGCGGGTTTGGGCGAGCGGGCTGCGCAGTCGTCGGAGGGTTTGGGTGGCCTGGCGCATGGTTTACATGGTCTTTTTTTCGATGTGGTTGATCATCTGGACGCCGAAGACGAGCGATGCGCCACTTCGGATGGCTGCTGCGACGTGGATGGCTTCCATCATCTCTTCTTCATCGGCGCCGTTTTTGAGGCATTCTTCCGTGTAGGCGTCGATACAATAGGGGCACTGGACGACGTGGGCAACTGCCAGGGCAATGAGGGCCTTTTCGCGCACGGTGAGAGCACCTTCCTTAAATACTTCGCGATAGTAGTCGAAAAATTTCCTTCCGAGTGTTTGTTGGTAGCGCGTGATTTCGCCAAATCGCTTGAGATCCTCGGGGTTGAAGTAGCCATCGTTCGCCATAGTCATAGATTTTAATGGTATTGAGCGTTTTAGGGTTTGTATGAAATTGTGCTCCAGGTCGTTGGATGGTATGGAGTTTTGCAGTGGGTAGAATGCCGAGAGCTGTCCGATAGGCGGGGTGGGACTTGAATTATTGTGACAATTTGACACCATTTCATACATAAGAAGGAAAAAATATGAAATATTGGCATATAACGTGGAACTGGTGTTGAAATTGTGAGATAAAGATAGAATATGTAACTTGTAATGGAAAAAACGGAAGAGCTATGAATTTGGATAAATATACGGTAGGGGCGCAGGAGAGCATTGTTAAGGCGTATGAATTGGCCAAGGAGAAGGGCAATCCTGCGGTAGATACGATGCATCTATTAAAGGGATTGCACGATCGGGACACGCGACTGGTGGGATATTTATTGGAGCAGACGGGGGCCAATGTGCCTGCGTTGATGAAGACAGTAGAGGCGGAGTTAGAGAAGTATCCGAAGACGGAAGGAGGAGCGGAGCCAACGCTGAGTCGCGATGCCACGCAGGCTTTGCAGTTGGCTGCGAACTTATTGAAGCAGTTTGGCGATTCGTACGTGTCGATGGAGTTGTTGCTCCTTGCGATTGTGAAGGGCAGGGACAGGACAGCTATTGTATTGAAGGAGCACGGGGTGACTCCCGAGCAGTTGGAGAAAGCCATACGGGAATTGCGCAAGGGTCGCACGGTCGACAATCCCCATGCGGACAATCAGTATCAGGCACTGGAGCGCTATGCGGTCAATCTCAATGCGAAGGCAGAAAAGGGTCAGCTGGATCCCATCATTGGGCGGGACGAGGAAATTCGGCGCATTTTGCACATTTTATCCCGTCGGAAGAAGAACAATCCGCTGTTGATAGGGGATCCGGGTGTAGGTAAGACGGCGATTGTAGAGGGTATCGCCTGGCGCATTGTGCGGGGCGATGTGCCGGAAAATCTACGGTCGAAGAAGATCTACGCCCTGGATTTGGCGGCGTTGATTGCGGGTGCCAAGTACAAGGGCGAGTTTGAAGAGCGTCTCAAGGCTGTACTTAAGGAGGTCAAGGACTCCGAGGGAGAGATCATTCTCTTTATCGATGAGATTCACACGCTTGTCGGAGCTGGTGGTGGCGGTGGTGCCATCGATGCGGCCAACATTTTCAAGCCGGCCTTGGCGCGAGGAGAGGTACACACCATTGGTGCGACTACGTTGGACGAGTATCAGAAGTACTTCGAAAACGACAAGGCCCTTGTGCGTCGTTTTCAGACCGTGTACATCGATGAGCCGAGTGTGGAGGACACCATATCGATCCTGCGAGGGTTGAAGGAGCGATATGAGACGTTTCACAAGATCAAAATTTTGGATGAGGCGATAGTGGCGGCGGCGCAGTTGTCGCATCGCTATATTCCAGAGCGCAAGTTGCCCGATAAGGCGATCGACCTGATCGACGAAGCTGCGGCGAAGTTGCGTCTAGAATTGGATTCGGTGCCGGAGGAAATCGATGAGTTGGAGCGAAAGCTGCGACAGCTCGAGATCGAGCGGGAGGCTGTCAAGCGCGAAAATCTGACGGCCAAGCTCAAGGTGCTCGAAGAGGAAATTGCCAATGTCAAGCAGCAGCTCGATGCCTTGAAGGCTCAGTGGAAGCAGGAAAAGGAGATTGTCGACACCATACAGAGTCTGAAAAAGGAGATGGAGCAGTTGGAGCTGGAGGCGGAGCGTGCCGAGCGCGAGGGCAATTACGAGAAAGTAGCGCGCATCCGCTATGGCTTACTGCCCGAAAAGCAGGCCATGCTCAAAGCCGCGGAAGAAAAGCTACAGAGCCTTGAAAAGCGCTTTACCAATGAAGAGGTGACGGCAGAAGACATTGCCGAAGTGGTATCGAAGTGGACGGGCATACCTGTGCACAAGATGTTGCAGAGCGAGCAGGAGAAACTCCTCCACCTCGAAGAAGAGCTCAGCAAGCGCGTCGTAGGACAGAAGCACGCCATCAAGGCTGTATCCGATGCCGTGCGTCGCAGTCGTGCAGGGCTGCAGGATCCCAATCGTCCTATTGGTTCGTTTATCTTCCTTGGGCCGACGGGTGTTGGTAAGACGGAGCTGGCCAAGGCACTGTCGTATCAGCTCTTCGACGATGAAAATGCGATGACGCGCATCGACATGAGCGAATACCAGGAGCGCCATGCCGTGTCGCGCCTCATCGGTGCACCTCCCGGCTACGTGGGATATGAAGAGGGGGGACAGCTCACTGAAGCGGTGCGTCGACGACCCTATCAGATCATTCTCCTGGATGAAATCGAAAAGGCGCATCCCGATGTGTTCAACATCTTGCTACAGGTGTTGGACGATGGGCGGCTGACCGACAACAAAGGTCGGGTAGCTGATTTTCGCAACACCATTATCATCATGACTTCCAATATCGGTGCCTTTAAGATCCTTGAAAACCTCGAGAATTACGACAAGCTCAACGACGAGGAGCGCACGAAGATCATACGCCAGACGGAGCGCGAAGTGTTCGACATGTTGAAGCAGCAGATGCGTCCGGAGTTTCTCAACCGCATCGATGAGCAGATCATGTTCTTACCGCTAACGCGCGAAGACATCAAGCAGATTGCTGCTCTGATGTTGCGCAAGGTCGAAGCCAATTTGCAGGATCGAGGATTGGGATTGGTGGTCACCGATGCGGCGTACGATTTGTTGGTCAAGTATGGATACGATCCGCAGTTTGGTGCGCGTCCCATGCGTCGAGCAATCCAGCGCTACATCGTCAATGAGCTGGCCAAGTTCTTGCTCCAGGGCAATTTCAAGCCCGGCGATGTGGTGCGCATTGATGCGGGAAGCAATGGGGAGTTTGTCTTTACCATAGAGCAGGGACAACAGGTCGGCCACACTGCCAGTGAGGACATCGAAGAGGCAGAAGTGGAGGAGATCGACTGAGGCCCACAATTTTATACGTAAAGAGGAAACCAATACAGTGCCCCAGCCGCTACGGTGTGCTGGGGTTTTTTTATATGCCGAGCACAGTAGCGAGTATGGTGCGGCGTCGCGGTCGTCGGCGGAACTCGCAAAACCAGATGCCTTGCCAGTGGCCGAGAGCGAGGCGGTGTTGTCGGATGGGGATGAGCAGTTGGTTGGAGGTGAGGGCCATTTTGATGTGTGCGGGCATGTCGTCGGGGCCTTCGATGGTGTGGGTGAGGAAGGGCATGCCTTCGGGCACGATGTGTCGGAGGTAGTTGAAGAAGTCGCGCATCACGGCGGGGTCGTAGTCTTCGTTGATGAGGATGGCGGCCGAAGTGTGTCGCAGGAAAAGCTGTACAAATCCTATTGAAGGTAGTTCGGTGAGCTGGTCGACGACGAGTTGGGTGATGGAATGGCAGCCCTGGGGGTAGTGGTCTAAGACAATTTCGCGCTGGAAGATTTGCATCGTGCAAGCGTCGATTTACAAGGCAAATGTACGCATGCCGAACGATGCACGGTGGGATGAGTGAGGGAAAAACTCACCAATGAGCTACGGGGTAGTACGTCAGCTTTCGACGGCTTGTTGGTATTCTTCGACGAGGCGAGCTTGGATGTCGGGAGGTACGGGAGCGTAGTCGTGGAATTTGCGCGTGAATTTTGCTCTTCCCTGCGACATGGACTTTAAGGCGGTGGCGTAGCGGTACATTTCGGCGAGGGGCACGCGTGCTTTGACCTTTTGATAGATGCCGGCGGATTCGATGCCGAGGATCATGGCGCGGCGGGTTTGGAGGTCGCTCATGATGTCGCCGAGGTATTCGTCGGGGCAGAGGATTTCGACGTCGTAGATGGGTTCGAGGAGTTGGGGTTTTGCCTGTTGGAAGACCTTTTTGAAGACCATGGAGGCGGCGATCATGAAGGCCATGTCGTTGGAGTCGACGGGATGCATTTTGCCGTCGTAGATGGAGATGCGCAGGTCGCGGCAACGCGAGCCGGTGAGGGGGCCTTCTTCCATTTTTTGCATGATGCCTTTTTTGATGGCGTTGGAAAACTTGCTATCGATGGCTCCTCCTACGATGCACCAGTAGTAGCCGAGTTTTCCGCCCCAAGGGAGGTCGTCGATTTCGACGTTGCGCACGGTGAGGCCTTCTGGGTCGGGCATGTTGTCGTAGTAGGGTTCGATGCGCATGTGAACTTCGGCAAATTGGCCGGCGCCGCCGGTTTGTTTTTTATGACGATAGCTGTCCTGGGCGGTGGCGGTGACAGTTTCCATGTACATGATGCGTGGGCGGGTGAATTCGAGTTTGAGCCCGTAGAGTTTGTCGACGCGGTAGCGGATGATGTCGAGGTGTAGTTGGCCCTGGCCATGGAGGAGCACTTGTTTGAGGGCGGGGTTTTGTTCGATGATGAGGGTGGGGTCTTCTTCGGCCATTTGGGAGAGCACTTTCATGAGCTTTTCCATTTCGTTTTTGCCGGGGGGGACGATGGCTTCGCGGATGATGGGTTCGGGGAACTCGATGGGGGCGATTTGGATGGAGAGGTTTTTATCGCAGAGGGTGTCGTTGGTATGGCTGTCTTTGAGTTTGACGGTTACGCCGAGGTCACCGGCGAAGAGGTGGTTGACGTTGGTGCGGGTTTTTCCGACGGTGACGAAGAGTTGGTTGATGCGTTCGACGGTGCGGTTGGCGGGATTGATGAGCTCGTCGCCGACGGTAACTTTGCCGGAGTAGACTTTGAAGTAGCTCACCATACCGACTTGGGGCTCGGACATGGTCTTATAGATAAACAGGACGGTAGGGCCGTTGGGGTCGATGGTGAGGGTATCGCCGTTGGTGAGTGGTACGGGTGGTGCTTCGAGCGGCGAGGGGGCGATGTCGTTGATGAAGCCGAGTACGCGTCCTGTGCCCATGTTTTTAGCGGCGGAAGTGATGAAGACGGGGAAGAACTCCTGTTGGATGAGCGCTTTTTTCAGCCCTTCGGCGAGTTCTTCTTCGGTGAGGGAGCCCTCTTCGAAGAATTTTTCCATGAGGGTTTCGTCGTTTTCGGCGGCGATTTCGACGAGGGCATTGTGCCATTCTTGTGCGCGCTGGATGTGTTCGTCAGCGATGGGTTCTTTGGTGGGTTTTCCCCCCTGATCGGAAAAGGCGTAGGTTGTCATGCGGAGGGCATCGATGATTTTCGTGAATCCGGGACCGCTGGCATTGGGGAATTGGATGGGGGCTACCTTATTACCGAATCGCGTTTTCAGCTGTTCGAGGGTCTTTTCATAGTCAGCTTTTTCGTGGTCGACTTGGTTAATGATGAAGATAAGGGGGGTTTTGTTTTTTTGGACGTGTTCCCAGAGGAGTTCGGTGCCCACTTCGACGCCGTTTTGGGCGTTGATGACCATGATGGCGGTGTCGGCTACGCGTAGGGAGGGCAGTACTTCACCGATGAAATCGTTGAGTCCTGGTGTATCGATGATGTTGATTTTGCTGTCTTTCCATTTCAGGTGGGTCAGTGCGGTAAAGATGGAGTTGCCCCTTTCTCTTTCGATGTTGGTAAAATCGGACACGGTGTTGCCGGCTTCGACTGAGCCAATGCGATTGGTGACGCCGGCTTCGTAGAGCATGCATTCGAGGAGGGAAGTCTTACCGCTTCCCGAGTGGCCGAGGAGTACGACGTTGCGGATGTGCTTGGATTCTCCAATCATGATGTACGTTTTAGTGAGTTATGCAATGTTTCATCAACGAGCACGAAATTTAGGAAAAAAATTACACAGCCACCAAATGGTCTTTGTGCTATGGAATGAAAATAGGCGGAGCAGCGGGATGTTAGGCTGTGTTTTGGGGTCTGGGATGGATGGGTCCTTTGCGGAATTTTAGCGATGTGCCCCCACGCCGGGAAAAGTGGGCTTTTATTTCGGCAAAGGCGGAAAGGGCAATTTCTTCAGGGGTGGTGGCTCCTATGTCGAGGCCAAGGGGGTTGTAGATGCGGTCGATTTGTTGCGGTGGTAGGGTTTTTGACTCCGATTGGATTTCGTCGAGGATGCGTTGTCGACGCTTGGCGGGTCCCAGCATGCCGATGTACGGCACATTTGTAGATAGGGCGTAGGCGAGATTGTGTTTGTCGGCTTTGAAATCGTGTGCCATGAGGATAAAGGCCGTGTACTCGTCGTAGGGTACATCTTGGTCGGGAGGGAATATTTGATGGGCGAGGGAGCGGATCTTTTGTGTGACGCGGTGGGAGGGCATGACGACGGATACGGGCCATCCCAGGAGCTTGCCCATTTCGAGCATAGGCACGATGTCGTACTGGTGTCCGAAGAGCACGACGTGGATGGGTGGAAGGACGATTTCGATGAAGGCATGCAGATCGTCGTACTGTACGATGGTAGATTGTCTCATGTCGAGCTGTCGTTGGATGTCGTGTACAAGCGTTGTGGGCCAGTTGGTGGCGTGTTGTGGGTGGTATTGGTAGACTTTGCCGCGCTCGAAGTGGGGCAGGGTGGAGTCGATGACGGTGATGAGGGCTGTGGGTTGGCGGGTGGAGAGGATGGATTCGATGGTGTGGATGGGGTTGTGGGGGTCGTCGGCGTCGATGGGGGTGAGGAGCACATCGATGATGCCCTCACAGCCAAGACCTACGCCGATGGATTGTTCGTCGGGGTGGGAGGTATCGTAGCGGACGACTTTGATCTGGCGGGTGGCGATGCTGTATTGTGCCTTTTTGAGGGCATCTCCTTCGAGGCATCCGCCGCTAATTCCGCCAAACCACATACCGTTGTCGAGGATGAGCATGCGCGCGCCGGGGCGACGGTACGAAGAGCCTTCGACGTGGATGACCGTGGCCAGTGCCGAGGAAATGGGCGGGCGGACGTGCTCGCGATAGGCGCGGACGATGTCCAGTAGCTCTTTCATGGTCAGTAGGGGTATACTTGGGTGGAAGATAGCAAAAAATGTTGGAAAAACTCTTTGACCTTTGGGGAAAAATGTTAAATTTGCCGTTGGAGGCAGACGAAACGCACGGCAATGAAGCTCAGGGGTGAAGGATTAGTCCAAGCGCCGGTCGAACGCGTGTGGCAATACTTGCACGACCCGGCGGTATTAAAGGAAATCACCCCCTTTGTGACGCGGTTGGATCGGGTCGAGGGCAATACATACACTTCGGAGTCGGAAGTCAAGGTGGGGCCGATACGCGGTACATTTCGAGGGAAGCTGCGGATCGAAGATATCGAGCCACTAAAGGAATTTGCGGTGATTTTGGAGCAGGGCAGCACGATGGGCCAATCGTCGGTGGAAATGCGCATACGTCTCCAAGAAGAGGAGGAGGGCACGCGGATCGAGTATGAGGGGGATGCCCGCATGAGTGGATTGCTGGCGCGGATGGGGCAGCGATTGATTGGGAGTACGGTCAAAAAAGTAGCGGGGGAGTTTTTTACCAACCTGCAACACCGTCTCCAGGAGGATTGGGCCTGAATCCATCACTGAGGCGACAAAAATTTCATACCTATGAAAGTATCCATCACGGTCAACGGCAGGGAGTATACCCATGAGGTAGAGCCCCGCATGAGCCTTGCGCAATATCTGCGGGAGGTTCTCCGACTGACGGGCACGCACATCGGCTGCGATACCTCGAGCTGTGGGGCATGTACCGTTTTACTGGATGGCAGTGCTGTAAAATCGTGCACGGTGTTGGCGGTGCAGGCCGACGGGCGCGAGGTGACCACCATTGAAGGACTTGCACGTAATGGAACGCTCCATCCCATTCAGCAGGCATTTAAGGAGATGCACGGATTGCAGTGCGGATTTTGTACCCCCGGCATGATCATGACGGCGTATGAAATATTGAAGCAGCATCCACAACCGACGGAAGAGCAGATCCGCCACGGATTAGAAGGCAATTTCTGTCGATGTACGGGTTATCACAACATTGTACGGTCTATACAGCGTGCAGCAGAGCTCATGGCATCGAACGCTTAACTTTTAAAACGAACTAAGATGGGAAAGTACATAGGCAAATCGGTCTATCGGGTTGAAGACGATCGCTTTGTTACGGGTAAGGGCAAGTATACGGACGATATTGTATTGCCTGGCATGGTGTACGTGGCCTTTGTGCGATCGCCCTATGCGCATGCGCGCATCCTATCGATTGACACTTCGCAGGCACGTGCTGCGGAGGGAGTGGTTGGAGTGTTTACGGGAGAGGACGAATGTGGTCAATACGGAGTGCCCTGTGGATGGCAGGTCAACTTCAAGAATGGAGAGACGATGCGCGAGCCGAAGCAGCCGCTATTGGCGGTGGGGAAGGTGCGTTTTGTAGGAGAGCCGGTGGCGGTGGTAGTGGCGGAGAGTATGGCACAGGCGCGCGATGCCGCCGAGCTTGTGCAAGTGGATTATGAGGAATTGCCTGCGGTAGTTGATCCCAAGGCAGCGATGGAACCGGGAGCACCTCTGGTACACGACGAGTTTCCCGACAATGCGGCTTTTGACTGGTGTTTGGGCAACGATCGGGCAGAAGTGGAGGCCGCCTTGGCCAATGCGCATCACGTCACGGAGCTCCGCTACCGTCAAAATCGCCTTGCTCCCAATGCGATTGAGCCACGCAGCTACATTGCCGATTACAATGCCGTCGAAGATAAGTGGACACTCTATACCGCCACGCAAAATCCGCATCTGATCCGCCTATTGCTCTGTGCATTTACTCTCGGCATTCCCGAGCACAAGGTGCATGTGGTCTCGTATGATGTGGGGGGAGGCTTTGGCAGCAAGATCTTTCACTATCGGGAGGAGGCGTTGGTGACCTGGCTCTCCAAGCAGGTGGGCAGGCCGGTCAAGTGGACGGCGGATCGCAGCGAGGCCTTTTTGATGGATTGTCATGGGAGGGATCACGTCGTGCATGCGCGCATGGGATTTGATGCGGAGGGCAAGATTGTTGCGGTGTTGGCCGATGAGTATTGCAACATGGGTGCGTATCTATCGACGTTTGCACCTGCGATTCCGACGTATTTGCACGGTACGTTGTTTCAGGGCTTGTACACCACTCCTTTGATACACGTCAATGTGATAGCGCCCTTTACGCATACAACGCCGGTAGATGCCTTACGTGGGGCGGGTCGGCCGGAGGCGACGTATTTGCTCGAGCGACTCATTGAGACGGGTGCGCGCGAAATGGGTATGGATCCGGTAGAGATACGCAAGAAAAATTTCATACCGCCCTTTGACGGTGTTGAAACTCCGGGGTATCAGACCCAGGTAGCGTTGCAGTACGACAGTGGCAATTACGAAGGGGCGTTGAACAAGTTGCTCTCGATCGTCGATTACGAGGAATTTCGAGCGCAGCAAGAAGCGGCGCGCAAAGAGGGAAGATATCTCGGTATAGGGTTTTCGACCTACATTGAGGCATGCGGCATCGCTCCGTCTGCGGTGGTTGGAGCCTTGGGTGCGCGAGCGGGCTTGTATGAGGTAGGGCATGTGCGCGTTCAGCCGACGGGCAAGGTATCGGTCTATACGGGATCCCATTCGCATGGACAGGGTCATGAGACCACTTTTGCCCAGATTGTGGCCGACATGCTCGGCATTTCGATCGACGATGTAGAGGTCGTGCACGGCGATACGGAGAAGGTTGCCTTTGGCATGGGCACCTACGGATCGAGGAGCCTTGCGGTGGGAGGAAGTGCCATTGTCAAGAGCGTGGAGAAAATCCTCGAAAAGGGAGCGCGCATCGCTGCCCACAAACTCGAATGCGCCGTCGAGGACCTTGAATACAGCGAAGGCAAATGGACGGTCAAGGGCACGGACAGATCCGTATCCTTTGGTGAGGTGGCATTGACGGCCTATGTGCCCCACGTCTACCCGCAGGGGGAGGAGCCGGGTTTGGATTTTTCGAGTTTTTACGATCCTGTCAACTTCACCTATCCCTTTGGTGCCCACGCGGCGATTGTGGAGGTCGATGTAGAGACGGGCAAGGTGCAGATACTGCGTTATGTGGCAGTCGATGATGTGGGCAATGTCATCAACCCGATGATCGTCGATGGGCAGGTACATGGGGGTGTGGTACACGGCATTGGTCAAGCCCTGTTGGAGGAGGTGGTCTACGATTCCGATGGCCAGCTACTCACGGGTTCTTATATGGATTACACTATGCCACGAGCCGACGACGTGCCCTTTATCGAGACGGATCGGACGACGACGCCGTGTCCGCACAATCCCTTAGGGGTGAAGGGTGTGGGCGAAGCGGGCACCATAGCGTCGCCAGCAGCTATCGTCAATGCTGTCGTCGATGCTCTTTGGCCCTTAGGAGTGCGCGATATACAGATGCCGCTCACTCCGCTAAGGGTATGGCAGGCCATTCAAAAGGCGTCGAATGGGGGATCTCAGGTATGAAATGGTAAAACTCAAACGATATGATACCAGCTACATTTGAATACAAACGGGCTCAAACGGTAGAAGAGGCCATCCAGTGGCTCGGTCAATACGGTGATGAGGCCAAAGTGCTCGCGGGAGGGCACAGTTTGATTCCATCGATGAAGCTCCGCCTAAGTCGCCCGGCGGTGTTGATCGACATAGGTCGAATTGAAGCACTTCGAGGCATACGCGAAGAGGGGGATGTGCTCGCGATTGGGGCCAACACTACGCATGCAGTGATTGCATCTTCGCCCCTGGTGGAGGCGCACGCCAATGTCTTATCGCAATCGGCGGGGAGCATAGGGGATGTGCAAGTGCGCAATGTCGGCACCATAGGGGGAAGCCTTGCCCATGCGGATCCAGCAGCCGACTATCCCGCAGCGATATTAGCAAGTGAGGCCGTCATTGTGGTACAAGGCCCTCAGGGGAAGCGTGAAGTGCGCGCGGAGGATTTTTTTGTCGGCATGTTTACTACGGCGCTGGAAGAGCAGGAGATCATCGTGGAAGTACGCGTACCCAAGGGCAGCAATGGCGTGTATTTGAAGTTTAAGCAACCTGCTTCGCGTTTTGCGCTGGTAGGTGTGGCTGCAGTGAAGCGAGGTGGTGGGGTGAATGTGGGCATTACGGGTGCTTCGGATACCCCTTATCGCGCCAAAGCGGTTGAGCAGGCCTATCCTCAAGAAGGAGTGGAAGCTGCAAAATACGCTGCCGAAGGTGTTGAAATGCTCGAAGATCACTTTGCCACGGCGGAATATCGAGCGCATCTGGCACGAGTGTTGACGCGACGAGCTTTAGAAGCGTTGTAGGTTATTGTCGGCATTTTCAACATTGCAATGTGCCCACTCTATTGGCCATTGTGGAGTGAACAATCCCCATGCCTTAGCGGTATTTTACACTGTACGCTATTGATCAGTGCAGTGAAGTAAAATTGAGTGTATGGGGTTTCGCATAGCGCAAGTGACCGATACCCATATAGGTAAGGAGGGTGAGTATCCATATGGCGTCGATGTGCGGGCCAATTTTATGCGCATTCTCAAAGATATCGAAGCGCTTGGCCCGGATCTCATCGTACACACCGGGGATATGGTGTTTCGGGATCCCGATGAGGGCATCTATCGATGGATCAAACGACAGCTGGACCCTCTGTCCATTCCGTATTACGCGATTTCGGGCAACCACGACGATTCGGCGGTGATGAAGGAGGTGTTTGCGCTGCCGGGGGAGTTGCGGTCGGGTCGGTGGTATACTGCTATGCTAAAGGAGGGTATTCAATTGCTCTTCCTGGATAGTGGAGTGGGCGATATCGATGGGGAACAGTTGCAATGGCTCGGTAAGCGACTGAAAGAGCGTGTCGATGCGCACATTGTTTTCGTCCATCATCCCGTACTGGAAGCGGGGGTACCCTACATGGAGGCAAACTATCGCCTGGCAAATCAGGAACAGTTGCGGAAGATTTTGGGAAGTGCAGGATCGGAGGTGTATGTGTTTTGTGGGCATTACCACGTGCATCGGACGAGTACACAAGGGCACATTCATCAGCACATCACGCCATCGTGTTTTTTTCAGATCGATGCCCATAGGGAGGACTTTGGCATTGATCACTATCGCATTGGGTGGCGGATGATCGAGTGGCAAGACGGTCTGTTGAGGCATTACGTGCGGTATCATGATGGTGTAGTGCTGCAGTCGGAACAAAGTGCGGATTGATGGGCAAGGGCAAGTTGCGGAAGTTTGCAGAGCTGGCGCGTTTTCCCCATGTCTTTGAAAACTTTTCTCACACGCATCCCGAGTTGATTGGGAAGGAAGGGGAGGTAGTGGATTTTCGCGGGCGATGGTCGCGGGATTTTTTTGGCAACGATCGCCCGTTGGTGTTGGAATTGGCCTGTGGGAGGGGGGAGTACACGGTGGAGTTGGCTCGTCGGTATCCGGAGAAAAATTTCATAGGGATCGACATAAAAGGAGCGCGCATATGGGCGGGGGCGCGGCAGGCGCTTGAGGAGGGTTTGGGAAATGTGGCCTTTGTGCGCACGCGCATCGAGCATATCGATGCCTTCTTTGGTCGGGGGGAGGTCCATGCCCTGTGGATCACCTTTCCGGATCCGTATCCGCGCAAGAGCAAGGCCAACAAGCGGCTTACGTCGCCGTATTTTTTGGATCTCTACCGCAAGATCCTCGCTGAAGGGGCGGAGCTGCATCTCAAGACGGACAACGAGCTGTTGTACGATTTTACATTGGAAGTGCTCTCGCAGCGAGGAGATTACGAGTTGGAGGTTTGGTCGGAGGATATACACGCAGAGGGACGGTCATTGCATAGGGATCTCGACATTTGCACGTATTACGAGCGGATGCATTTGCGTGAGGGAAGGACGATCAAGTACGTGCGGTGGCGCTATAGGGGTATGGTTCACTCTTCTTCGGGGTAGTCGTCGTAATCGACCCATTCGAATTCGACGCGGCGGGTAGCGAGGTCGGCATCGACGACGCGCACGCGGAGGGGATCGCCAATTTTAATTTTCCGTTGGGAGAAGTAGCCGTAGGCTTGGTGTTGGTCTTCGCTGAGTATGAAATTGTCGGGCAGGGTATCGAAGGGGATGAAACCTTCGATGAGGGTTTCGGGGAGTACGGCAAAGATGCCGCTTTCGATGAGTCCGGAGATTTGGGCGTCGAACACTTCTCCGATATGATGTCGGATGTATTCGACCTGGAAGTAGCGTATGGATTCGCGTTCTGCTTCGAGGGCGGCTCTTTCGCGTTGTGAGATGTGGGTGCAAATGCGTTGGAGCTTTTCGGGGTTGACGGTTTGGCCGCGATCGAGTTTTTCGAGGATGCGATGGACGACCAGGTCGGCGTAGCGGCGGATGGGCGAGGTAAAGTGGGTGTAGTATTCGAAGCCGAGGCCGAAGTGGCCGATATTTTGGGTGTGGTATTCTGCTTTCGCCATGGTACGTATGGCGAGGGGACCGAGGAAGCGGTATCTTTCGTCGGTTTCGGTGATTTGGGCGAGCTGGTTGAAAGAGTCGACGATTTGTTTGGGGGTGTCGAATTTTAGATGCAGACCCATAGCCCGGGTGAAGAGAGCGAAGTCCTGAATTTTTTCGGGATCGGGGTGATCGTGGATGCGGTAGACGAAGGGGATGGTCTTGTTTTTGCTCTTTTTCTGAATTTCGCGGGCTACGGTGCGGTTGGCGAGGAGCATAAAATCTTCGATGAGCATGTGGGTGTGGAGGCGTTCTTTGCGTCCGAGGAAGAGGATGCGTCCGTTTTGGTCGAGTCGGTATTGGATTTCGTCGATATTGAAGTCGATGCTACCTTCCTGGAAGCGCTTTTTACGGAGGTTTTGCGCGATTTGATGGAGCACGGACAGCTTCGGGTACCACTTTCCGCGGCGGCTGTCGAGTACTTCTTGGGCTTCGGAGTAGGTGAAGCGCTTATCGGAGTGGATGACGGTTTTGGCGATGGTGTAGTGATGTACTTTGCCGGAGAGGTCGATGGTGAAGAGCACGGAGAAGCAACGCTTGTCTTTGCCGGGTCGGAGGGAGCAGTAGTCGTTGGAGAGGCGCTCGGGCAACATGGGAAGGACTCGGTTGATGAGGTAGACGGAGTTGCCGCGGCGCAGGGCTTCTCTATCAAGGGCGGAGTTTTCTGCCACGTAGTGGCTGACGTCGGCAATGTGTACGCCTATTTGATAAGTGTCGCCTTTGAGGTGTTGTACGGAGAGGGCATCGTCGAAGTCTTTAGCGTCGTCGGGGTCAATGGTAAAGGTGGGGATATGTCGAAGGTCGAGACGCTGTTGCAACTCTTCTTCGGGGATTTCGTCGGAGAGCTGTTGGAGTTCGTCGTACACTTCTGGGGGAAACTCGAGTGGGAAGCCCTTTTGGAGGAGTATGGCATTCATTTCGACTTCGTGGCTGCCGGCGGGGCCGAGGGTGAATTCGACTTTGCCAAGGGGTATGCCTCGGGATTTTTCTTTCCAGTCGATGACTTTGAGGGCGACTTTGTAGCCCTCTTCGATATGGAGATGTGGAGGGATGTCTACGATGCGGATGTCGAATTCGAAGGCCATGCCCTGTGACACGCGAGCGAAGAGGGATTTTCCGCTGCGGTAGACGACGCCGACGTAGAGCTCGCGAGCGCGTTTGATCACGCGGAGGACGCGCCCTTGGGGATTGCGTCCTTTGGGGGTACGGGTGATGAGCACTTCGACGGTGTCGCCATCAAGGGCTGTGGAGAGGTGTTTGGCGGGTACGAAGATGTCGCGCGCGTAATTGGGACTGATGATGTAGGCAGCGCCTGAGCGGATCATGTCGACGGTGCCCTGTACGATGCGAGGGTCTTTTTTAAGAATGCGGTAGGTGTATTTGTTGCGATGGACGCGCTCGATTTTACCCTCGTGGAGGAGCTCGGCCAATGCGTGTTGGATATCGGAGGAGGGAATGGCTTTTTTACGCGAGCTGTTGATTTTTTTGGCGAGTTGTCGGACGGTAAAGCTCTTAGGGTAGTGTTGGCGTAGGGTTTCGAGCAAGGTGTTTTTTAGAGCTTGCCGACGATTTGGTCGTACTTTTCTCTTTTTCATTGAAAGAGATTGTCGGTATCTTCGATTTGGATTTGGCCGTCGGGGAGGATTTCGGCTTCTAAGGCGTAAGTAGAGGTAGGATCGTAGGTGCTTTCGTCTTCGGCGAGGACTTTGCCTGCGGTCATGTGGATGATCCAGTCTTCGTCGATGTGGGCGGTGAGTCGTGCGATGTATTTACCGTCGGATTTGATGCCGGCGATGACGAGACGTGCGATGATGCGACCGCGTTTGTCGACGGTCAGGAGGATGTACTGTTGATCCATGAGTCCGCCCTTCCAGTAGACGAGCACTTCGAAGCCCTGGGGGTGCGGAATGCGGAAGCAGGGCATGTATTCGGTATATTCGTCGTCGTCGTCGGTGCGCAGGAAGGTCTTTTCGACGCGTTGGGGGAAGGGCTTGTTGTATTGATTGAATACGTGAATGGTCTGGTCGGTGAGGGTGACGGGCAGGGTCACTTCGGGAAAGGCTGCGCGGAAGTCTTCGTAATCGCTTTGGAGCAATTGGCGCAGGGAGATGCGCGCATCTTCTTCGAGAGGCATTTCGGGTATTTGACCGTCGGGAAACATCCAGCGGATGAGGTCGATATTGGGATGTTTGTTTTCTTCTTTTTTTTCTTTGGTCATGCGGTGAGGGTTTGATCTTTGTTGGCGAGTTGTCCGCAGGCGGCGTCGATATCGCGTCCGCGGCTTTTGCGCACGGTGACGCGCACACCGTTTTTGAGCAGGTAGATGGCGAATTGCTGTAGTTCGCTTTCACTGGCGCGTTGGAAGGGGGCCCCGTCGATGGGGTTGTATTCGATGATGTTGACTTTAGAGGGGAAGCGGCGGCAGATTTTTATGAGGCGTTTGGCATCGTCTTCACCGAGGTTGAAGCCGCTGAAGGCGATGTATTCGAAGCTCACCTCTTTGCGCGTGCGGCGGTAGTAGTAGTCGAGGGCTTCGAGGAGGGAGCGGATGTTGTTGTGTTGGTTGATGGGCATGATTTTACTGCGCTTGGCGTCGTCTGGGGCGTGGAGGGAGACGGCGAGTTTGGCTCGGTAGGGTTCGTCGGCAAAGCGTCGGATCATCTTGGGCAGCCCCACGGTGCTGACGGTGATGCGCCTGGGAGCAAAGGAAAATCCGCGTTGGTCGGTGAGCCAGTGTAGAGAGCGCATGACCTGTCGATAATTGAGGAAAGGCTCGCCCATGCCCATGTAGACGATGTTGGTGAGCGGGTGATCGTACTCGGCCTGGCAAATCTGGTTGGCCAGTTTGACCTGGTCGATTATTTCGCCGGCGGTGAGGTTTCGCTTCATGGGGAGCTTGCCGGTGGCGCAAAAGGTGCAGCTCAAGCTGCAGCCGGCCTGGGTAGAGACGCAGACGGTGTAGCGATGGTCTTCAAAGACGGGAATGATGACGGATTCGATGAGGTGGTCGTCGTGTAATCGTAGGCGCAATTTAATAGTGCCGTCGGCGCTCTTTTGCAGGACGTCCAGTCGGGCAGGTCGGAGGGTAAAGATTTCATACAATTGTGCACGTAAATCTTTGGGTAGATTGGTCATCTCTTCGAAGTGATGGACGCCCTTGCGCCACAGCCAATCTTCGATCTGTCGGGCACGATAGGCGGGGTGGCCAAGTTGGTGTAGCGCGGCCTCAAGATCCTCCGTACGGAGATCGCGGATATCTCTTCGCGTATCGGTTGGTAATTGGGTCATGAATGTGGATTCGGCCTTGTTGATGACAACAAAGATAAGGATAGATGGTTCAAACAGATGCGGTAGATGTGCGCTGGGACTCTTCTACGGGTGTTATTTGGGATAATCGATGGCTAGGATTGCTTCTGCGGAGGGTATACGCAGGGTTTTGTTCCTCGTCGTGTGGAAGAGGGTACAGCCAAAGCGCACTTTAACCTTTTTGTATTTTCGGCCGTCGATGGGATCTTCGAAATCGCTGATGGAGACGACATCGAAGAAAGCACTGGGAGATTGGCGATACAAGCGCGTGGAAAACATATTATTACTTCCGCGGCGATAGCGTATTTCGACGGAGTTGAGATGGATTTTTTGAGGATTGGTCTTGTTGCGTATGTCGTCCACTTGAAATTCGACAGCTTCGGCTTGTTGAGAGGAAATCGCCAAGATATCGCGTATGGCGTTTAGGGTATCGTAATAGATCACTAATCGTATTTCATCTTCTGTATTTGTGTCAATGGCTTTGACTGAGATGTGTTTCTTTGGTAGGTCTTTTAACGAAAAGGTTCTTTTAGCAGAACGAGTGGTCGTGCCGTCAAACCAGGTATATTTTAGTGGGCCTTGTGCGCCTTTGATTGCGGCGTGGATGGTGATGGAATCTCTTTTGAAGGAGGCGAATTTGAAAGTGCCCATTAGTCGAGAAGGGTGAAATTTGTGATTGCGATGGTAGACGGGTATGCATACCCTTGATCGGAATTTACGCGATTTGGCAAGAGCGATTTCATGACAGAGGGTAAATCGCCTTGTGGAGGGAAGGTGGGTCTGTAGGCGGAAGGCCTTGGATTGGAAGGGCCGCCAAGGCACGATGACGCTGTCATTGAGCAGGTAGCGCTCTCGAAGCGGGGAGGATTTGGGAGAATCCTTGGAGCGCAGGACGATGATCAGCTGGGATGGATCGATGTCCCAGGCGAAGGAGCGAGGACCAGTGGTAAAATCGCGTTCGAAGGAGTAGTCGTTGCGGTTTTTATAGAGCGCCTTGCTGGTCAAGAGGAATTCGATGGATTCGTTGCATTTGCCTTTACATCCGTTGCGCTCAAATTGCACGTGGTAGACGAGGTAGTTGTCGTTTGACCAAGAATATCGGGGAGTGATCACGACACTGTCGTCGCCGGCTTTCCAATGGGTGAGGCCGATATCTGAGGAGCCTTGAAGGCTCATTTCGAAGACGGGTTTTTTAGCAGGTGATTCGGGCACATCGATCAAATCACAGCTCGGCAAGAGCACGAACAAACATGCTACGATTGTGATGATCGATGGAGATTTTAAGAGGTGTTTATGTCGTTTTTGTCGGATCTTCATCGATGCATAGGTTTTAATAACGCAATCCCAGTCGGACACTCCATAGCGGTTGAGGGGTCACAGAGGCAAGGTAGTTGCCTTTGCCGTACTGGACTTCGAGGGAGAGCTGGCGGTGGTGCCAGGGAATGAGGCATTGTACGGATAGGCGTGTAAATTGCCTGTTGAGGTATTTGGGGTGGATCCAGCCTTTTGCAGTGAAGGGGGTCTTTGATTCCAGGCCGTTGATAAATCCGAAAGAGGCAAAAGGGAAGTGGTAAACGATGCCTGTACGCAATCCAAATTTTGGGAAGTGATAGCCGAGGTAAAATGGTACGGCTATGGCGTTGATGTGTACGAGGTCGATGGAGTACCGACGGTATGACTTTTGAAGCCCGTAGACAGGCTGGTTGACGATCAGATCGCGGTCGCGGCCGTCGTAGAGATAGACAGCGTTGATGCCGATTGCGATGTGCCAGCTCTTGCGCCAGGACCATTCGGATTCGAGGCCACCGAAAAATTCCCACGCATTCGAGGGGGGGCCGGCAAATGCAATTCCATAGGAGCGGTGCCAGTCGTGCGACCACGCTCGCGAGGCGATGGGGATAATGGCGGACTGGATATTTGGCAGTGATGATAGGGGCGATGGTGGATGCGCCGAAGTTGTGGAAGATACCTCGTGTAATGGATGAGTTGATAGGAAGACTACAGTGTGTGGGGTCTCAATAGCTGGAGATTGCTCGATAAGAGCTTGGGTCGATGTGTGATTGCCGCTGTGCGGGGAGAGTTTTGGTTGTCGGTCGACTTTTGAGGGTTGTTGTTTTTTCAGTGTGGTGGAGCGTTTCGGTTGGGGGGAAGTGGTAGGATTGGGTTGAGTGGGTTGGATGGTCGCATCGGAAGGAATGGTGTGGTCAATCGATGGGTTAGTGGCTATGGGCTGGTGCGCCAAGGGAGGAGTTGGTGAGGGGAGTGTGGGAGAAGAAGTCTGTCTGTAGAGCAGATAGGCGGATAAGACTCCTGCTGTGAGAATGGTCAGCAGGAGCAGGATTCTTTTTTTGCGTTTTCGGTATTTGAGCTCTTGGAGTAAGGCGTAGGCCTGTTCCCACTGGTCGGGAGATGGTGTGGGACGATGTCGATCGAAGGCGTTGCGGAAGATATCGTCGATATGGGATGGATCAGGTCTCGTCATTGTCCGGCTTTTTTACAGATGTTCCACTCGGGATACAATTGGCGTATCCATTGTTGGAGGAGTGTGCGGGCGTGGTTGAGATGCCACTTTGAGGTGCCGACGCTAATGTGGAGCATTTTGGCGATTTCGTCGTGTTTATAACCGTCGATGGCGTAGAGGTTGAACACTTCGCGTGTGCGTTGAGGTAGTCGGTGGATAAGTCGCAGGAGGTCTTGTAGCTCGAGCTGGTCGATGCCGTTGTTGGTGGGGGGTTGGTGCGGTGTATTGTGGATGGCGGCGGATTCGGCGCGCTTGCGTCGCGATTGTTTGCGCAAGTAGTCGAGTATTTCATTGATGACGACTCTGCGCATCCATGCGTGAAAGGGTTGGTGTGGGTCGTAGTGGTGTAAGTTGAGAGCGATTTTGGCGAAGCACTTGTTGAGCATCCACGACTGGTCGCCGTGGTCGGGCATGTAGCGTACGACGATATTGAAGATATCGGCATAACAGGCTCGGTACAGTTGGTAGTACGCGTGTTTGTCATCGCGTTTTTTACATTGCTGTATGATGTGTATGAGTTCTTCGCTCATTGCGAAGTCGTGTATCAATGGACGCTAAAGCGGTGCATCAGTATTTGGTCGTCGATGATGAGTTGAAGGATATACATCGACGAAGGCAAGTGATTTACTGAAATGGAGAGCACAGGTTGGTCTGCGCGTAGGGTACCGCTGGCCATGCAAAATCCGTTGAGCGAATAGATTTTATACAGGATATTTGAAGTCTCAAGGGGGTTTTGCGCATTGTCGGGAAGGACGATGTAAAGCTGGTCGTCGGTGGGGTTGGGATAGATGAAGAGTTCGTTGAGGTCTGGAGTAGTGCTGGATGTCGTTGTTAAGGCTGAAGTGGCTGGTGCATCCTGTTGGATGTTGTGGTCGATGCGTCGTCGCGGGGGCAATTGCAAACAGAAGGTATCCGAACAGCCGGTGGCATCGGTCATGGTGAGGCAGATTTTGCCCTTTTGACAGGTGCGGATCATCGGTGTCGTTTCGCCTGTCGACCACTGGAGTCGTATGGGAGGTCGGCCTGCATATCGCGCCCTGAGATAGAAGCAGGAGTCGGGGGTAGGTATGGCTCTGAAGAAGACGAGACAACGCTTACTCTTTCGCGAGGGAAGTCTGATACAGTGGCGGGCTTCGCACCCCTTGCTGTCGGTCATGGTGACGCAGTACCGACCAGGACGCTTCACGAAGATACGTTGAGAAGAGTCTCCAGTAGACCATCGGAAGGTGAATGGGGGTACTCCGCTACCGTTGGCGGTGAGGAGCCAACCCGAATCTGTCCTTGGGCGAGAATGAATGATGACTGAACAGTTTCCCGGGTGAGGAAGTACAATGCACCGTTCGGCTGTGCAGCCTCGGCTATCGGTGACGGTGACGCAGTACTTACCCGTGTCGGGCACGACGGCAAAAGACGTCGTATCTCCCGTCGACCATTGATATTGGAAGGGTGGCTTTCCCCTGACGAGAGTCCACAAAATGGTTTGGCCTTTGCGCTTAAGGGGAATGATGCGGATGGATATATTCGTTCTACAGCTGTCGTGTGGCTTGGGGTTCAGATCAATGCAGCTGATGCTCTTGCAGTGGGTAGCATCGGTGACAGTGACACAGTATTTGCCCGTAGAGTCGACATGGATAAAGGGGGTAGTATCGCCCGTGCTCCATTCGTACTGGAAGGGCGCTAATCCGCATACGTATACACCCAGTCGATGCCCATCGGCGGAGTCGATGGGTATTTTGATGATGCTGCTTCTGCAAAAGCCCCTTTGGGTGGGGGTCAGCGGGATATCCTTCCCGCGGTGTTCTGATCCGTCGTTTTGCGCGTAGAGTCCGTGTGCGAAGAGGAGGAATGCTCCCAAGAAAAGAGCGATGAAATGGTGCAGCTTGCGTGTGAAGTTTTTCTCTTTCATGGCACGTGTATTTGTTTTGTGTGTGGATATTCAGCTACTAATACGTATTTGTTGGACAAAGGGTTGGGATATCGGTAAAAAAAGCTCTTGATAAAGCGTTTGACTCGGCATCCTCTCAGAGGAGGTAGTGGTAACCAAGTCGGAAGAAGGCGGAATGAAATCGCTGTTGTATCGGGTTGTTGGCCTTCATGATACCTGTAGGTGTGGTGCGATAATCGATAGCGAGGGCCATTGCATTGGAGGGAGACAACAGGTATTGGACTTCGATCGAGGTGGTCAGCCACCACGTACCAAATGCGCGAAATCCGGGATTGACCTTTGGGTCGGATACTCGGCCTACCAAGGCATTGGGAGTGGTTTGATAACCGTGGGCGAATTGATATCCCGTGAGGGTTGCGCCTAAGAATGGCGAAATGCGGAGCGATCGGCCGATTGGGAGCGTATATCCGAAGCGAAGCTCTCCGGTAAGGAAGTGGTAGTAGGTGTAAGTGTTGTACTTGTACCACAGTTCTTCGTAGCGCTCGGAATAGCGCACGTTGACGCTTCCATCGTGGAGGTATTCGATGATGGTATCGACGATGGGAGTATTGGAGCGATCGAGGAACTCGTGTTGGAAGTTGGAGGTGAGCCGAAGGTACTGCAATCCGACCTGGATGTGGAAGGAGTTTTTATAAGTCCACTGGTGTGCAAGAGTGGCGGAGAGAGCCTCGAGGGGCTTTTCCGTCTGGCGGCGTAAGATAGCCCATTCTGCGTACTCCGGGTTGCGGTGGGAGTAGGTGGATTGATGCATGCCCAGGCCGGCGTAGAGTCGCACAGAGCGCGACCAGGGGCTTTTGGGGATGTTGCGTATGAAATCGTCGTCCGCTGTAGGTATGGGCGATGGGGAGAGGGAGAGAGCTTCAGGAGCAGTGCTGTGCAGAGTCGCTGTGGACAGGAGGGCGATGGGTGATACATCGATGAATTGGGGCTTGGATGTGGGTTGGGATGGTGTGGAGTGGGCATTGATTGGAGCTGTGGATTTGGTGGAGGGTGTCGTCGGTTTGGCGGATGTGATGGGATTTTGTGGGGAAGGAGCGGCTGCGGGTGAGGGCAGTGTATGGGTACGAGAGGGTCTGGAGATGGGAGAGTGGGTGGTAGTGGAGGGTGTCTGGGAGGAGTAGGTACGTGCGTTTGAAGGAGTTGGGTGGGACTCATGTTGGTGTTGGGCTATGGGAGTGGGAGGGTTGGAGGGGGTATTAGTAGGGTCCGGCGCCCACGATTTTATACTCAGCCAAGTCAAAAGTGCGGTGGCGGAAGCGAGGAGGAGGATCCAGAAGAAGATTTTGCGCCGACGGTGGGCGTTGAGCTCTTTTTCGATATCGAGCCAGAGGGCGTCGGTATCGAGGGGTATTGTATAATCCCGAAGTGCTGTTTGTATTTGTCGTTCGAAGCGGTCTCTTTTCATGGTTGTAGGTTTTAGGATGATTGAGAGATTTGACGGCGGTTGTGGTAGTAGGTATGGAGCATGCGCTTGAGTTTTTCTTTAGCGCGGTGGTATACGCAGCGCACGGTGTTGATGTTCATATTGAGTTGGTGTGCGATTTCTTTATGGCTATATCCGTCGATGGCGTAGAGGCAAAACACCTGACGATAGGGATAGGGAAGCTGGGTGACGCGTTGGTAGACGTAGGTTTTTTCGAGTTGCTGAATGGGGATGTCTTCGGGGTAGGCGTATCTATCGTTGAGGATGGGCATATCGAGTGATTTGTTGTGGATGTTTTCGCGGTAGCGTTTTTCTTTGCGGATGATTTGTAGAGCGCTGTTGATGGCGATTTTGTGGCACCATCCGAGGAATTCTTCATCGGTATGAAATTGTGCTTTGTCGATGTTTTTGAAGATGGACACGAAAGTATTTTGCAGAGCATCTTTGGCGGTGTCGTCGTCTTTGAGGTAGCGCTTGCAGATAGCAAAGAGCCATGGGCCGAGCTTGTCGACCAAGGCTCGTTGGGCATCTCTATCGCGCTGGCGGCAGCGCCGTATGATTTGTTCTTCGATGCGCATAGTACCTTTATCGGTACGGCAATTTGATCACTGCGTTTATGATAGTTTCACCGATTGGATCGTTGTCGGAATCAAAGATAGTGCATTTGAGATTGGGCAGGATGCCCAGGAATGAGTGGTTGATCGAGTCGACGTGAAGGATGTAGAGTTTGCTTCCTTCGATGGGTCTGTAGAAATGGCTTAAACCTTCGCGGTCGATTTGGAAGATGAAATCTTCGTTGTTTTTGGTATAGGTGTATTCTCCCAAGAGGGAGGGGTGGATTTTGGATACGCTGAATTGACCGCTGTAGGGATAGTTTGGTTGGTTGGAAGCAAAGTCATAGGCGAGCGTGTTGCTGAGGAAGAAGGAATCGATGTAATCCTTGTACTCTGTGGAGAGGAGTACCCATTGGTTGTCGACGTGGAAGGCGATGAAGATGTCGGGCAGATTGGCGCAGACGGGCAGGGCAAATTCGAGTTGGTCGGTCGACAGGTTGGTGAAGGTGAGCTGTTGTTCGCCTGAGGTGAAGGTAGAGCCCAATCGCACGCGATAGGTTTTTGATTGGGCGTCGCAGGGTGTGAGCTGGACGGTGGGTGTGGAGTCGGTAATGGGGAGGGGAAGATGTACGGCTGTGTTGGAGAATTGCTGGGCGTAGCTGGCGTGGAGGGTATCCATATTGCAATCGAGCAAATGTGGTCGGATGGTCAGCCGTTTGGTGGGGGTGTAGATAAAGATTTCAGGCTGGTCTTGGAAAACTGTGTTAGGGGTATAGGTATAGGATTTTACAGGATTGTTGCAGTTGTTGAGTATGTCGGCTTTTAGGGGGAGGAGAGGTACCATGGTGATAAAATCGCCGCGGCTGTTGGCGACTTTGGGGGCGGTGGTAAACTGCCTGTTCTGTACGGTGTAGTGGATTTGCCAGGGCAGATAAGTAAGGGGATTGCCGTTGTTGTCGATGACGCGGAAATACACCAGGGCGCTATTGAGGGGGATGAAGACTCCCCAGTAGCCCGTACGGTGTATTTTGGCAATGTAAAACGAGCCATCGGAGGAGAGCTGGGCAATGCCCTGATCGACCCAACGAACGGTATTTTCGTCGAAGACATAGAGCGACAGTTGGTCGGGCACTGCGCCCTGCCAAAGAGTGGGTATGGGAATTTGGAGCTGGATGTCTTTGTTGGGGTTGAGTTCGAGGGCGTTGCCCTCTGTATCTTCCAGTGTGATTTGCACGATGGACACGGGATGGAGGAAGTCGCGCTCTTTGTCGCGATGAATGGGTTGGGAGGGGTAGGTATGGATGGTAGTCTTTTGGTCGAGAGGTATGCTGTGTGCGGCGACCTGGCATCGGAGGTCGAGACCTCTATTGTTGGGGTCGCGCACGCCAAACGGCGGGATGCGCACGAGTACACCATCGCTCGAGGTGTACAATACGCCTTGTCTCGCGTTGAAGGCGGTGCTCTGTGATTTTTTTCGCAGTCGGATGTATGTGCTGACTATGGTGTTTTTGGCGGGATGGATGAGCTCTACAGCGCTAAAGTAGTCGTCGGCTGATACCGTGAGGGCAGCATTGTTTTCGCGAAGTGTAGCGTTGTGGAGGAGGAACATACCGTGCTGGTCGGTGTGCGTGGAGATGTCGTCGCTCTGGATGAGGGCGTTGGGGATGGGATTGTCGTCTTCGTCGACCACTACGCCAAAGACACTACTGCTGACCTTGACGATTTTTGAGTCGTCGTTGGGATAGACTCGTTTGACCTCTATGTTGTCTTTGCGGCAGGCTGCCGAAAGGATAAAAAGTATCGCTAAGGGAATGTGGATGCGATATGCCGAGCGAATTTTTTTCATTGTCGTGAGCATTTGATGTGCTTGATAAATGCCCATTGGATGGAAAACGTTGCAAGTTGGCCAAAAAAATTTTTACAGCTTGAAGATAGGGTACTTTTGCAGAATGGGAGGCAATGGGTGGGTCGAGGTTGTAAAGACCAGGAAGTATCCCCCTCCCCCTGCGCCGCACAATTTCATACAGAACTCTCTATTTTGAAGGCCTTCGGACCAGAGGGGCTGTATTGGTGGAGGGATCATCTCGCGGAACAATTCCCACTGGTAATTGCTGATGTGCATGGTGGCATGCCAGAGTTTGTCCCATTGTTGTTGGATGCAGGCGCGGATGGCGCGTTGGACACTGGGTATGTAGTGGGACTGCAAGGTGTAGCGGAATCGGGGTTGTTGGAGTTTTTGTTGGAAGGTTTGGACGAGTGGAGCGGTCGATCGCGGGAGAGTGCTGTCGAGGAGGAAGCAATTGGGTGGAGCGAGGGAGGAATCGAGGAGCTGGAGGCGTTGGTCTTCGACGAGTACGGCCTTCTGGTAAAAGGAGACGAGGGGGTCGAGGCCCGAGCTTTTGCCGTGGAAGAAGTACTCCATTTGTGCAAGTGATTGTTGGAGTAGCTCCGGTGAGTGAAGGGGGAGGTTGCGTCCGTAGCGGTGAGCGACGGCGGCGACGAGAGCGCCCGAGCTCCCCAGGCCCTTCCCTGTGGGAATGGTGGAGGAGAAGGTCAAGCCCCTTTGGATGTCGTCTTGCAAGGCATCGAGACGGAGGGAGGCGGACAGGGGGCGGGAGGAGAGCCATTGGCAGTAACGGGTTAGGACAGGGGAAGGAGCTCTATCGCTTTGGAAGGTCCACCGACCACTAAAGCGCTGGAGGGGAATGGTCAATGCTGGCCCATTGAGGAGGATGGTGTATTCGCCGAAGAGAAGTACTTTGGCGGGGAAGACGCGTTCAGTGGCTGTCATGGTTTCCCTTTTTAGTGAGATAGACGCCTGCCAATATGAGGATGAGGGAGAGGATGTGTCCCAGCAGGAAGGTCTCGCCGTCGTAGAGCCCCCAGAGGAGGGCTACGATGGGTATGAAATAGCTGACCGAGGAGGCAAAGACAGCGTCGGTCCATTTCAGCAGGCGGAAAAAGGCTATGCTCGCCCAGAGGGTACCGATGAGGGAGAGGAGGAGGAGCGCAGTCAGGGCGGTCCATGCGGCATCGGATTGATAAGAGCGTTGGATGTCGGTACACAGGAGGGCAATGCCTGTGGGGAGGAACAGCAGCAGGAAGGGCATGCCGGCGATGATGGTGGACTCATAGCGGGGGGCGAGATACTTTTCGACGATGTTGCTGGACAGGCCGTATCCCGCTGTGGCAAGTACGATGAGCAAGGCGTAGCTCGACCAGGAAGAGTGTTGAAACTGCGTGCCGGTGGAGAAGATCAATGCAGCGCCGGCAAAGCCAATCCACACGCCGATTTTTTGGATGAGCGGAATGCGGCGGTGCTGAAACATGTAAAGGCCGAAGAGCAGGGTAAAGATGGGAGTAAGGGCATTGAGAAGGCCGGCGATACCGCTTTGAACCTCTGTTTCGGCCAGGGCATAGAGAAAAGCCGGCAGGGCATTGCCGACAAGGGCCACGAGTGCAAAGTACTTGAGGTCGTCTTTGTGGACGAAGCGGATTTTGTGGGCGATTAGGGGCAAGAAGCCGAGACCGGTGAGCCAAACGCGACCGAGAGCGACTTGCAGGGGGGTGAGGCTGAGCAGGGATTTTTTTATGAGGATAAACGAACTACCCCATACGAGGGCCAAGGCGAAGAAGAGCAGCCAGGATCGCCAGGGAATGGAACGCTTGTGGAGTGTATGGAGCGGGCTACCCATAGGAAGGAAGGCTACTTCGCCTGGAGGAGGGATTCGATTTCGTCGATTTCGATGGGAATGTCCGCGGTAAGGTTGATGGGATCGTCATCGGTGATGAGGATGTCGTTTTCGAGGCGTATGCCGAGATTTTCCTCGCGTATGTAGATTGCGGGTTCGCAGGTGAGCACCATGCCGGGCTGTAGGGGTTGCTCTCTATCGGCGGTATCGTGTACATCGAGCCCGAGATGATGGGAGGTGCCGTGCATGAAGTATTTTTTATAGGCGGGTTTTTTGGGGTCCTGATCGGCGATATCTTGTTGGGTGAGGAGGCCGAGTTGGAGGAGTTCGCGTTCGACGAGGGAGCCGACGCGTTTTTCGTAATCGCTGAGTGTGATGCCGGGTCGGAGGAGTTGGGTGGCCTGGCGCAGGATGCGGAGGACAGCTTCGTAGACCTGACGTTGTCGGGGGGAGAATCTGCCATTGACGGGTACGCATCGGGTGATGTCTGCGGCGTAGTTGGCGTATTCGGCGCCGAAGTCGAGGAGGAGGATATCGCCGTCCATGCACTGTTGGGCGTTGTCGGTATAGTGGAGCACACAGGAATTCTGTCCCGAAGCGACGATGGGATAAAAGGCATGGCCGTTGGCGCCGCGACGAAGGAATCCAGAGAGGATGTGAGCTTCGATTTCATACTCAAATACACCGGGGCGTATGTGTGGGAGTGTTTCCACAAAGGTGTCGCGCGTGATGGCACAGGCGGTTTGGATGAGGTCGATTTCTTCGGGTAGTTTGATCATGCGCAAGGGGCGCAGCAAGGGGTGTATGCGAAGGATATGGTGGGCAGGGAAGTGCTGGCGGATGTAATCGATCAATTGGTGATGCGGAGTGGGCACGGAGGGTTGAAACTTAAGTTGTTCGTCGGTGTAGAGGTAGATGTGTTGGGCATGGAAGAGCATTTGTTGGAGGAGGGGTTTGAATTGGTTGTAGAATTCGACGTGTTGGATGGCGGAGATTTCTGTGGCTTGTTGTGGAGTGTACGATTCTCCTTCCCAGATACGCATGTGTTCGTCGGTGTAGGGGATGAAGAGCACCTCTCTCCATTCGGGTTTTGGGGCATCGGGGAAGAGGATGAGGGCTGCGGGCTGGCGGTCGATGCCGCAGAGCATGAAGAAGTCGGAATTCTGGCGGAAGGGATAGCACTGATCGCCGTTGCGCGGCATGCAGGCATTGGAGTGGAAGATGGCGATGCTGTCGGGCTTCATGGCTGCGGTCAGTGCTGCGCGTTTTTTTTGAAACAAGGTACTTGGAATGGGGCGGTATCGATGCATAGAGCTGGACAGTTTTGTCGCGAAGATAGGGAATTCGGTAGAGCGCAAGGGCAGGGAATGAAATGGTGAATGCATTGTTGGGAAGACGCAAGCTCTACTAAAATGTGAAAGCCCATTTTACATGTTGAGTGTCGAGTACATCGACTTATGAAGTGTGCAAATGACTTACAAAAGTGAAGGTAAAATAAGAAATCGAAAGGGCACCTTGGAGGGCTAAGAGGTTGGGAGGACCCTTATGAAATGGTGGTATGTTTTGTGAGAGGTGAAATGGTAATAAAGTGAGTATGGAGGGTTGGAGAGGTGCAAATTTTATTTATCGGGAAAACGCCAGAGGATAGAGTGCAGGACAAGAGCCTTGAGATCAGCAAAAAATGCATAATCCAAAACTGCAATATGTTGAAAACACAATAGTTTCATTAAAAATTTAAAAAATTCACACCCCCTTGTTAGTTGTAATATACAAATAAAAAGTGGGGTTGGGACTTTTGGTGTCCACTTTTTGTGCACATACATTTGCATCCGCAAAGGCAAGACTAAGTATAAGGCACCGAAAGAAGGAATCTTTTGAACGAAAACTGTAGTACAGGTTTCGCAAGGCATGCTATGTCCTTGTAGAGGCTGACCGATGCCAATATTGCTTACAAAACCAAAAGCAAAAAGAGATGGAGTTTAAACGCTACTTGCGATTGGGAATGGTAGCCTACCTCATGCTGTGGGTAGGAATTGCCCAGTTGTGGTCCAATGGAGATCGTCCGTCAAGCGGGGCTGGGATTCCCTATCCCGAGCTGACGATATGCAATACGCCGGGGGTACACGATTGGCTCTTCGATTGTAATTCCCACACGGAGGTGAAGGTGTATGGTGCGGGTTCGGATTCATGTAAGAATAATCCCCATGCGAAGGTAGAGATACCGAATTGGCAGGTCATCGACTCGATGTATGTGGAAGTGGTATTTAAGACGGAGGATCCCGGCAACTACGCCACGGTATACGATCAAAACAACAATTCGTACTGCATTCCCAAGCGCACGCTCAACGGGTATGCTGGGGCAAAGGTCTATGCGGGTAAATTGCCCGGAGGGTTTATCTCCGAGATATGGACCAACAACACGGACAACAGCTGCGGCAACAATGAGGGTTTGCAATCGCTGGTAGTGTATACTTTTCGCAATGTCACTAAGAGTGTGTCGAGTTCGGGGGTATATACGCGCGTAGGGGGATATGCCAACACGGTCAATTTCACTATCCCACTCCCCACGGACCCATTACCCCGCAACTTAGTGGTGACGTTGCCGATATCGGAGCTGACGACCGACGATCGTTATCTGACCATTGAGGCTACTGCGGGAGGCGTGTTTAATTCGACCACGATCTGTGGTCCGGATCCCACTCTCAACGGTTGTTGTCTCAACATTGTCCGCATTCCGTTGAACGGTGTGCCGGGCAATGCCAATCAGGTAAATGTCACAGTCAAGTCGCATCAAAACGACAACCCGGGCACCTGCAATACTTCGGGTCATGGGCAGTCGTGGGTGATGTCGGGCATTGCGTTTGTGGACATCGAGTGTGGGGATCCCTGTGCGGGTACCTGTGGGGTAGATAAGGTGCCTCCCACGATGGACAATTACAATTTGCAGGCCGAAATTTACCCGGGGGATCCCTTGCCTTCGGTCAGCTTTAGCGATGATTGTTCGAGCGCCACGGTCACCGACTATCTCGAGCACAATGTCGTCAAGGTCTGTGAGATTGACTTCAGCTGGCACCCCGATTATCGGGACAGGAATGTGTGGTTTCACGAATTTGTCCCGCAATACACCAAGTGGCATCACTGGGACAGGGGTTATTTGATTTTCATGGCCGACAGTACGGTCAAGTGGGTCGGTCGTGCGGTCAATAACGACGATACGACCTCGGGATTTATCATCACCTTGTATTTCAAGAAGCTCGTCGACTACAACACCTTTATCAACAATGGCGGACATCAGTTTACGGATCCCTTGGCGGAGGAGCGCCTGTATGCGGAGATCGATTTTACAAAGCCCAACAGCATTGTGGGTTTTGGGGCCTTTTCCAATTCGAACATACAGCTCTACGACATCAGCGATTTGAAGTTTATGGATATCGGTGACCGCAACGTCTACGGCGGTGGCTATGGTGCGGGCTTCTGGTTGGAATACGGAGGTTGGATTGAGATCGACGGCGTCCAGGAGCCCGTAGGTCACGACCGAAATCCCGATCCCAATATAAACAATCACATGGACGCCTATGTGGCGCTCAACAATTGCTCCGAGTCCAATGGCGATTGCGATGTGGCGCGCGAGTGGCATGTCGAAGACGACTGTGGCAATACGCAGATCTTCGTCCAGCACGTCATATGGGAGTACGGCTGTTTTGACAGCTGCACGAGTGTAATCATTGATTATGAAGACTACTGCGACAACAGCACGAAGGGTTTCAGTCCGTATGAAATCGCTGAGTGTCTGGAAAATGTAGGTCAATTTGCACCCGATGCCACATGGGACGCCGAGTGCGATTACGACGCCATCAGCATCAACACCCACAATCGCTACTGGTCGTTTCAGTTTGATGCTAAGAATCAGGTCAGCGTAACGGGATTGGAGATTGAGCTGGTCTATCCGATCGACATGTCGACGTCGATGCCCAACGATGCGGAGTGTCCCAAAAACTTCGAGTATCGCCTCGACTTTTATCTCAACGGCTCGATCGTGGATTCGATATGGAGTCGCCATATTCCTGCCGACACGCTCATTTATGAGCATGTCTTTTTGCAGGATTCCATACACATGCAGCCGGGGGATCAGCTCGAGGTACGCATCAGCGGAGTCCCTGTGGACATGGATTACTACGACAACAGCATATACTGCGCCACCTTAGAGTGTCGCGATGTATACGTATACGGATGTTGTGGGGAGCCGCCACAGGACTTTGGCGATGCGCCTGCTTCGTACGGGGATTTGTGCGTCGACGCGGACTGCGGCACGCCGGCCTATCTCGGAAATGTCATCGGCGACGATGATGCGGGATCACAGTATTCCAACAATGCCGATGGCGACGACAACGACGGCAATGACGACGAAGACGGCGTAGTCTTTGTCGGAGGCAATGTGTTTTTCCCGGGACAGACCAAGACCATTTCAGTATCGTGGAATACGGATCAATTCGAGAGTTACATCTCTGCGTGGATTGACTTCGATCGCAACGGCACGTTTGATTTCGACGAAAAGGTCATTGACGACTACAAGGTGGGTTCGTACAACGGCACGCAGTCGGGCACGCACGATTTTACGATCAATGTGCCGGCCTCAGCCATTTGTGGTACGAGTTATGCGCGTTTTCTCATCTTATCGGATCCCAATGCTGCGCCGGTGGGCACGTACTGCGGCGGGACCAATTGCAAAGAGGGAGAGGTCGAAGATTACGAAATCTACATCGAAAGTGGAGTCATCGCCGATGCGGGCGACGACGTCGTGTTGTGTAAGGGCAATTCCACGACGCTGTGTGCCAGCGGTGGCGGAGCCGGAGGGTCGTACGAGTGGAGTACGGGAGAGACCACGCAGTGCATCATCGTCTCTCCGACCACGACGACGACGTATACGGTCACAGTAACGGACAGCTACGGATGTACCGACACCGATGAAGTCATTGTGGAAGTTACGGAAGTGCAGCTCAGTGCATCGGTGACCAATGCCACCTGTGATACCGATGGATTTATTGATCTGACCATCACGGGAGGCACGCCGCCGTATTCCATCAGCTGGTCGACAGGTCAGACACAAGAAGACATTACGGCTCTGCCCGGTAAATACTCCGTCGAGGTAACCGATGCCAATGGATGTACGGCATTGCTTATCGTGGATGTGGGCATCGATGGGGAGCCCTGTGATTGTACGGTGCAGCTCGCTCCTTGTTCGGAGAGTCAGGTGTTTATCCTCGACGACTTTGACGACTATGCCCATGTCAAAAACACCAGCCAGGGAAATGGCGGTGTGGGCATTGAGACCCGTGCAGGAAATCTGTGTGATTCGCGGGAAATCTGGGTGGAAAACGAGTCGAATACGCAGGTCAGTGTGCTCATCAACGCGGGGTGGTTTAGCATCAACGAAGACGCTCAAGCCGATGGCGTGTACTATTTGACCTACGACGGATTTGATTCGGACCTCGACATACAAAATCCGAACATCAACCCTGGACTCGGGGGCTTCAATGTAGCATCGGTCAATTTCGCTATAAAATATTTGGATTCGGACTTGCCTGGCACGGGTAGGACGATTGAGCTGACCGTCAAGGTATGGGACGGCAATGGCAATACGTCTTCGTCTACGTATACGGTGACGGAGACGACGCCTCAAAATTCGGTGTTGGTCTTTCCGGCATTGCAGGGTTCGGCGGATTTGACGGATGTGCGAGCGATTCAGTTGAAATTTCAGACGCAGGGTGATGAAATCGATGCCCGATTTGATGATTTTCAGGTGCAGTGTAAGGAGGCGGATGTGTCGTTGATTAAAACCGTCAGCGACGAATATCCCGAACCGGGGGATGTCGTGACCTTCACGATTACGATTTCAAACGATGGACCCGACGATGCTACGGGAGTAGAGGTGACGGACTACGTGCCTTCGGGATATGTCTCTGTGAGCAATATCAGCAACGGAGGTGTCTTTAACGGATTTGATGAAATAGTCTGGGAAAACCTTACCATCCCCAGTGGCGGACAGCTTCTGTTGACCTTTGATGCTGAAGTTACAACGGACTGCGAGTTTGGATGTACGCAGTACTATTTTATGCCCAGTGGAAATTCAAGTAGTGCAAGCAGTAGCGGTGATGATTGGTGCTACGACAACGTCGCCGAGATCACGGCGATGAACGAATACGATCCCGACTCTTCTCCCAATAACGGAGCCGACACCGACGGTGATGGCAACATCGGTAGCGCGGATAATGATTACGATTGGGATCCCGACGACGAGGACGATGGGGATAATGCCAAAGTGACACCTACGGCGACCATTAGCGGACGTGTGTGGGAAGACGAGAATCTCGACGGAATTGAGGATGGCTCTGAAAACGGTGTGGCCAATGTGACAGTCCAATTGCTCGACAATTCCAACAACGTCGTGCAGACGACCACGACCGATGCCAGTGGGTACTACAGCTTTAGCGATGTCGAACCGGGGTACTACAAGATTAAAGTACTCTTGCCTACGGGTTTTGATGAATTCAGCCCACAGGATCAGGGATACGACGATAGCGTCGACTCCGATGTCGATCCCAACACGGGTGAAACCTCGCTCATTGAGGTCAATTCCTGTCAAGACATTACCGATATCGATGCGGGCATCTACAAACTCTCCAAGATCGGAGACTTCGTTTGGTGGGACGACAATCAAAACGGCCTTCAAGATGCCGGCGAAACGGGCATTAATGGGGTCACTGTCAAGTTGTTGCAGAACAACACCGTCATACAGACGACGACAACGGCCAATCACCCCGTGACCAACGAGCCGGGTTATTACGAATTCGATGGATTGGAGCCGGGCGACTATCAGGTGATGTTTAATACTACGGTGGGATACAATTTCACGATAAAAGATGCGGGCACCGACGACAGCATCGATTCCGATGCCGATCCCAATAACGGCATGACGGATATCATCACATTGGGATATGCGGAGGAGAATTTAGACGTCGACGCGGGATTTGTCTGCGCGGTCTCTGTCGATGCCGGCAACGATAAGGAGATATGCCAAGGCAGCTTTACTACTCTGCATGCAACGGCTTCTAACGGCAAGACGCCCTATTCCTACGAGTGGAGTCATGGTCTGGGGAGTGGCCAAACTGTGGTAGCATCCCCCAATGTGACGACCACGTACACGGTAACCGTCACCGATGCAAATGGCTGTACTGCGACGGATGAAGTAACGGTGGTTGTCAACGATACGCCCAGTGTGAGCATCACCAAAACCGATGCTACTTGTGGCGAATCAAACGGAAGCGCAACGGCCAACCCCTCCGGCGGTACTCCGCCCTATACGTACATGTGGAGTAATGGTGAGACCACCCAGACGATCGACAATCTCAGCTCGGGAACCTACACGGTGACTGTCACCGACGATAATGGATGTACCGGAGTGGGAAGCGTGTACATTCAGGATGTAGGAGGACCTACCGTAACTGC
>WFXH01000060.1 GCA_015490715.1 Saprospiraceae bacterium
ATCGCCATTGTGTCGAAAGACTATCCCGCTAGGAAGATACACCAATTTCTCGTCGATCACCGTAGGGGCCTGCCTCCCGACGAATTTGACGAGCTCGGCGATGCCATTCTCGAGTACGATATCAAAAAAATGCTCCGCAACGAAGCACTCATCCTATTGCTCCAGACCAATGGAATGCGTTCATCCCTCAACGCTGCACAAGATGTCTTGCTCAACACACCCGACCTCTTTGTGGTCCGAACGATCGAAATCGTCGAAGGCTCCCTGGCAGGAGTCATGTGGAGCAATTGCCGCTGCGATCACTTCCTCCGACGCTATGGCAGACGCATCACCCTGCGCGACCTCATCGCCCCTGAAAAGTGGAGCGCCTTTGAAGACACCATCAAAAAACACCTCGCGTTCCATCCCATCTATTTGAAAAACTCCCCTCCTCCCACTACGAGCAGCGACTACCGCGAAGTGATCGACAAGCTCTTCGTACGCATCCCGTTTTACGTACCCGAAGAGTTTTTCCTCAACTGCCAATTCCTGGAACTCTTCTACCTCATCCCCGGCACTTCCTCCTCCGACAACTACTGGATACAGATCAAAATACCCCTTAGCTCCATCATCCCCCTCTCCCGAATGCCCAATTTTCTCCGCACATTGCACAACACTCCGCCACAATACTGCAAGCAGCGCTTCAAAACCGCCGATTGCTGGGACTTCAACGCACTCCGATGAGCCATTACCCTAAGACGCATACCCCTCGTCCATCTCTTCCTGCATCCACCGCTGGACACTGTGTTATCGCGCTCTACTCCTCCATCCCATTCATATGCCAATGAGATGTCTTTTTATTGTATGAAATGTTGGTCCACCCATCTCGTGGGCCACACACGCACCCAATGTGCGACATCAACCCCATTTCTCATGCAACTTCCTATCTTTTCATTTTGTTTTTGGAATAGAACAACCAATACGTAAAATCTCTTATCCATGACCCCCATCTACGCAACACCTTCGACCCTTATCGCCCTGCTCGTATGCGCGCAAATTCCCTTCAAAGGGGCATCCCAAGTGAGCGTCTTCGACACCATTCGGTACACCCATTACGATTCGGTCATAGACTACAGTTCTCTTGCCACCTTTTTCTTCATCACCTGTGACCAGGCCACAGGTACCTACGACACTACGCCCACCACCACAATTGCCTGGACCAGCTCGACCTACCACATCCTCGAAATTCAATCGCGTGACCCAGCGGCACAAAAGATCTACAAAACCATACTAAAGAGAAAACAAACGCGACAGGGCCCCTCCAGTCTGCCTTTTGTGCATAGCAAGCCCGCTCGCGAAGTAGAACAATACATCATGAGGCGACTGCGCGAATGGAAAATGGACCCTCATAAGGGATTGCACTTTACGGAACTCATGGACGCTAATCCCTTTTCCAATAGCTTCTACATTTGGGGTCAGGAAGTAGTGATCAATTCACCGGATTTATTTGTTGCACTCACCTATGACCACAACGAGCCTGCTTACATAGGCGGAGTGTGGTCGTGTTGTCATTTCGATCACTTCGACCGCAAGACCAGTCGACGCATTACCCTTTACGACATCATCGATACGACGGATTGGCGCAACCCCAACTCCAAGTGGAGGCGATTTGTTGACACCCTCAAATACTACATCGCATTCAAGTCCCAGATCATCGAGGAATATTGGGAAGATTCGATTAGCAACCTGCGCTCCGACGATTACAACGCCATCGTCGACTCCATCTTCAAATACACCAAATTCTTCATCTCCCCCGCCTATTTGTTCAGCTTTGACAGCCTCTATTTCTTTTACTCCGTCATAGCATCCAATCCCGACCGACCGCATATGCTCCTGGTTTCCATTCCACTCCCCTCTATCCTACCGCTTGCGGCGAATCCCGCGTTTCTTCTGCGCCTTTATTTCACACCAAAGCGTTACCGCAACAAAAAATTGATGTTCTGTTGGAACTATCGTGGATATACTTGCGAAGGAGACGACTACGCTCCCCTCACCCCTGATTAGTCTCCATCTTAGACCCTCTGTAGCAAAGTTACGATTATACAATATTTTCCCAAGGCCAGATGTTTTATTAAGCAGCTGGGCCTATCAAATACATTTATAATGCAGCGCGCGAAGACATTTAGCATCATTGGCCTACTTGCAGCTATTGCCTCCTCTCTGTGTTGCATCGCTCCGGCCCTCGCCCTCATCGGCGGGATCACGGGAGCAGCGGGAGCCTTTGCCTGGATCGAGCCCCTACGACCCTATTTGCTCGGCATGGCCGTCATTAGCCTCAGCATCGCCTGGTATCTCCACCTCACCAAAAAAGACAACTGCAAGGGCGACAGCTGTTCATGTGCCGAGAGTGCCCGGCGGCAACCATCGTGGATGCACTCACGAGCCTTCCTCATCGCCATCACGGCCTTCGCCCTGACAGCGGGCGCATATCCATATTTGCTGGGTTGGATTCATAAGGCGCAACATAGCGCTGTCCAGACTGCGCCGACTTCCGACGAAGTCGAAACCATCGTGCTCGATATCGACGGAATGACCTGTACCGGCTGCGAATACCACATCGAACACGCCCTCCAAAAGCTCAACGGCGTCTTTAGCGCCGACGCCTCGTACGAAAAAGGCACCGCTCTCGTGTCGTTCGACCCCAATCTGCTCCCCATTGATACCATCATCCACACAGTAAACCAAACGGGCTATACCGTTAAAGACTATCATCGTAGCAACACATCTGAAAACCTGCATTAAATCTCCATACCATGGCCTCAACCATCCAGAAATTTTCGACCATCACCTGCCCCCAATGTGGAGCCCAAACGGAGGAAGAAATGCCCGATAATGCCTGCGTGTACTTCTGGCAATGCCCCCAGTGCAAGGCTCTCCTCAAACCCAAAGAGGGAGATTGCTGTGTATATTGCTCCTATGGCTCCGTACCCTGTCCTCCCGTGCAAGAAGCCTCGCTCAAACAGGAGGGCAGCTCCAGCTGCACGGATTCATCGTGCTGCTCCCCTCCGTCGGATTGATTCCTCATCCCCAAAAGAGCTGTGTCCTCTATCGGGTGAGTCCATCGCCAGTATCCATATTTCGCCTTCCCTGCTGGCGATCCCGCAGTACCATTTTATACCCACCCCACATATCCTCACAACATCATCAAAAGCAATACAACGATCCCACAGCTCCGGAAAAGAGCAGGTCGTACTCCGTAGTAGATTAATAGATATCGCCCCAAATCTACATTCAACCCCGCTTGAAGTCTCAACCCATCCGCATGGGCAAGCACATTTGTACACGTACAGCTCCCAAACCCTCAAAGAGCGCCTTTTCCGAAACCGTAATCCCGACAGACAAGGGCTTTACCGTGAGATTCATCCTTGTAAAAGAACGGTTGTTCGGCAAATCCACCTGCCATAGACTGGTCTACCTTCGGTCGAACAACCGGTCGTACAGCGTAACGAGACATCGACCACCAACAGAAAGACTATGCTCCCCCAGCCTATCGTAGAGCCTCCCCTTCCACGTCCCGCCCACCATTGCCAACGAGGACTCCACAATTCCGATATCTCAGACCTCCCTCGGCCCGTAGGAGAGTTGTGATGCGACATACATCTCTGAATAAAATACCCGCTCACCTCCCTCTTCCACTGGGACGACATTGCCCTGGGCCCGAACTCCCACACTCCAGCGACCTCGGCCTAAGATCTGCGCATCTTCCATCCAATAGACGGAAAGACACGACGTACTCAAGACCGTCACCCCCGTAACCAATACAAAACACATCACTCGCATCAACAGCTTCTCGCTTCACCTTTGATTACACCTATTGCATCCCTTTTTTGAACCTCCTTTGTCCGTATAAAATAGTTCAATAACCGATAAAACTGCAGAGCCAATACCATTGAGCCACTTTTGCTCTTTCACGGCATCACCGAATACCCTCGCTCAAACTGCCATAGCCAAAAAGAGTATTCACCTCGAATTATGCCAACAGGTTAATGGGGCTTTCACTTACCATTTACTGCAATAAAATGCGCACGCTTCGCCCATCACAATAGACGATGAGCAGGAAAGATCCAATGCCATGCCCATGAGTACATCGGTATCCCTTCATCGCATCAACCATTTCATACCGATCAAAATGTATTTTGCTCCCCTTTACATTTTACACCATAAAATCCCTCTCCAAATCCATGGTAAATGGTTTGATCAAACTATCTCTTCTTGCCAAAGCTGTAGGCCATTCCCACGCCTCCCGTAAAGATGAAGTTGCCTTTAGCCTCCCACAAGGGATTGG
>WFXH01000061.1 GCA_015490715.1 Saprospiraceae bacterium
AGGGCTTAGAACTTCACATTGACGGTGACACCAACGCGTCGAGCAGTGGGGCCAGTCAAGTAATCGAATCCCTGACCGTTGCCCACACCGATACTCAAGACCTCGGGATCGAAGTTGATACCTTTCGGGAAGTTGACGGCCTTGTACCAGAGGTTGCGACCGAAGGCCTTGATGCTCAGTGCTCCAAAGGGCAGATTTTTGAGCAAGTTCTTCGGCACCTCGTATTCGAGCGCCACTTCTCTCAGGCGAATCGTCGTTCCATCAAAGATGGATCCCTCGTCGGCACCGAAGTATCCCGAAAACCACGCATCACCTGCATAGATCTGTATGTTGTTAGGCTGCGTCGTATCGCCTGCCAGTACTCCCGGAATGACGATGGGCAAGAATCGATCAAAATCCGTATCGATCGTATTGCCGCGGGCAAGAAGTGTCGCCGTCGTCCTCGACCAGATGTCACCGCCGTCACGGTAGCTCACTTGCACGAAGAGTCGGAAATTCTTGTAGGAAAACGTATTGAGCACGTCCAGGAGATAGTTCGGATTGGGGTCTCCGATGACTTCAGGTTTTTCACCCTCGATGTACTCCCCTACACCGTTGACTAAATACTGCCCACTTTTCGTCTTCAAGTACGGCGTACCGACGATCACTCCATAGGGCTGCCCTTCGATGGCAAAGTTACCCAAGTCTGTAAATCCAGCGATGAGTATGCGCTTATCTTCCCCCTCGCCAGGGATACCGAGCTCGAGTACCGTACTGCGGTTTTTCGTGTAGTTAAAGCGCATATCCCAAGTAAAGGCTCCGCGCACAGGCGTGATATCTAAGCCAAGCTCGATTCCCTTGTTGTTGACCTTTGCAGCGTTGACCGTCGTCACTGTGTATCCCGTCGCGGGATCCAAAGCCAAGTCAATCAACAGATCCCTGGAGTTCTTATTGTACCACGAGAAATCCACTCCTAGGCGATTGCGGAAGAACTGGCCTTCCAATCCAAACTCGAGCTCGGCATGTCGCTCGGGTTTGAGGTCTTTGTTCCCCAGACGGTTGGATACAGAATGGGTTTGAATCGTAGCGCCTCCCTTGGTGATAAAGGCCTTCGAATCCGTGTTCAACACGTCTTTGGTCACATAAGGTGCGGGGAATCCAGCCGATGTACCGTAACCGATACGCAACTTGAGATAGTCGGCACCGAAATCCTGCAGCATCGGCAGCACCGTGGTCGGCACGACGGAGACGCTCACGGAAGGATAGAAAACACTGCGGTTTTCAGGCTCGAGCGCCGACGACCAGTCGTTACGACCCTGCAAGCCGATGTAGAGGAAGTGATTGTACCCCAGCGTTGCAGTACCGTACACGCCAAGACGGCTCAAGCGCCAGATGTAGGTAAATTGCTCGAAATCGGAGAAGTTGTCGTGCTTAAATAGGTTGAACACGAATTGGTTGGAGCTATACGTCCTCGTGCGCTTCCAGTCTCGTCGGTTGGCATTGAAACCAACGACGCCTGAGATATCGATACTCTCTGTCAGCTGCTTATTGTAGAGGAAGTTAAACTGTTGATCGAGTTGGCGCACGTTGCGGTACGAAGTGTTGTAGTGGCCATCGGGATCTTGCGAACCACCGCGATTGGTCTTGTACTCATTAAACTGATTGTACTGGTCGACACCGAGCTGATAGCGGAAGGTCAACCAGTCGAACAAATCGTATTCGACTTTGACACTGGTGATATAGCGATTGGTCGTCTCCTCTTCCCAGGAGTTGTTGAGCGTCCAAAGCGGATTCTGAATTGCCGAACCCCTACGATAGTAGACCATCGATCCATCTTTGGGGCTCTGATAGGGCAGGTGGAGCAAGTCGATGCTCCTCGGAGTGTACAACACATCGCTAAAGAGGGATACATCCCCAGCTCTCGGACCTGATCCGTATGCGAGCGCTGCCGGTGGATTGCGCTTGTTGTAGTTGATGTACTGCAGCGATCCGCTGATGCGAAATCCGTTCTCCAGCTGTGTCGAAGCTCCAACGGCAAAATTGTGCTTCTTCAAGTAGTTACTGCTTCCTCCCTTGGCCACTTTCATGTAGTCGAAGCTTTTGGGATCTTCGAAGAGATCCTTATGTGCTTGATCCAGTAGCTTTTCGTCGTGCAGAGGGAGCGTAAAACCATTGTCGCTCGTATACGTGTAGTTGAGCGAGAAGCTGCTCTTGCCGAGATTTTTCGACACAAAGACATTGGTGGAGGAAAACGGCGCAGGGCGGAAAAAGTTTTCCGCGCTGGGATACGGCTTATAGTCATATCGCACTCCCTTAAACATGGGAAAGTCGTCGTGGTATTTTTCCTGATCATAGGGATGCTCAATCTGACCGTTTTCGTCAATACCATTCGACCCTTTGACACTAAAGGCCGGACCCCAGTTGGAGAAGAACCAGCCAAAATATCCCGAAAATCCGTTTCCGTACGTGTTTTGATACTCCGGCAGGTTGGCTACTTCTGCGCGACCGATAGTCTGTGTGAAGCTCACCTCCATCCCTTTCTCGGTGCTGACGCCTTCTCCCGTCTTAGTGGTGATGAGGATGACGCCGTTGCGCCCCAACTCACCGTACAGGGTGGTAGCAGCCAAGCCCTTGAGGACGGAAATATCTTTGATGTTGTTGGGGTCGATATCCAGAAAGCGCGACGACGCCGTACCTGCACCCGTTCGGAAGTTCTTGTCCGTGTTGGTCTCGGCGTTGATGGGTATACCGTCGACGACAAACAAGGGCTGATTGTCGCCCGTGATGGACGAAAATCCGCGGATGATGATGCTCGTACCACTACCGGCAAGGCCCGAGGTCGGAATGACGTTGACACCGGTGACCTTACCCGTCATGATTCGAGCGATGTCCGTCTCGGGGCGCTCCGCCAAGGCATCGCCCTCTAAGGTGGAAACGCCGTAACCGAGGGCCTTCTTTTCACGTTTAATACCCAGGCCCGTTACGACGACTTCCTTCAAGGCCACCCCTTCCGATAATACCACATCGTAATGCGTCGCATCCGTCAGAGGCACCTCCTTGGTTTCGTAACCCGTGTAACTGACTACTAAAGTCTGCGCATCTTCGGGTACTTCAAGGCTAAAATTGCCGTCAATGTCGGTCACCGTACCCACGGTCGTCCCTTTGACGAGCACAGTAGCACCGATCAACGGCTCGCCTTTGTCGTCCTTTACCGTACCAGTGATCGCCTTCTGTGCAAGGCCTACGGTCCATGCACTTAGCACGAAAGCCAATGTAAAGATTAGCTGTTTCATAGATTTCACCATTTTATTTCTACCCATGTGATTCACTCAAGAACTCTTCTCTCCACATGCAAATTTAGGACAAATATTCCAATTCCATCCCCCGCCTACAAAAAAATTTCACCCCTCCCCAATGGGAAATGACGTATTATATTTTTTAGTGATGCGTATAAAATTGTATTCCAAATAAATAAACACATCACTTGCGAAAAAGTACCTCAAAAAAGGTTACAGATTTTTTCAAATTAAATAGTTGTTTTTGTTAAGCATCTGCGGTACATGCCGATCACGTTAGCAATTCCGAAGTACAGGGCATCACTGATAAGGGCATGGCCAATGCTCACTTCGAGCAAGCCGGGCACGTGTTGGGCGTAATATGCCAGATTGTCTAAGTTGAGGTCGTGACCGGCGTTCAAACCCAAACCCAACGCCGCCGCTCGCTCTGCTGCTGCAATGTGCGGCTCAATGGCTTTTTCACGATTGGTGGCATACCGGCGCGCATAATCCCCCGTGTACAGCTCGATGCGATCCGTACCTGTCTGAGCTGCGCACTCCACTTGATGGACTTCGGCATTGCAAAAGAGGCTCACGCGTATGCCGCAGGCCTTCAGTCGCGCTACCACCTCGGTGAGAAAATCGCGATGTGTCCACATATCCCAACCCGTATCGGAGGTCAGTACATCGGGAGGGTCGGGCACAAGGGTACACTGTTCGGGACGGATTTTTTCGACCATGCGGAGAAATTTTTCCGAAGGATAGCCCTCGATGTTAAACTCCGTCCAGACCACGCTTCGCAGAGGCTCCAAATCGCTATAGCGAATGTGGCGCTCATCGGGGCGAGGATGCACCGTGATGCCCTCTGCACCAAATTCTTGACAATCTTTGGCAAATTGAATGAGATCCGGTACATTGCCCCCACGTGCATTGCGCAACAGTGCTACCTTGTTGATGTTGACACTTAGACGGATATGATCCTGAGTAGGGTCGGCCATAAATCCACCGATTGTTTGGATGCGAAAATAGAAAGATTCCCTATCTTTCGCAGCAGTGTAATTTCGACTATGCCGATGACCGTCCAATTGCGCAAGCGCATTATCACCGCCATCGTAGCCGGTGGGTTGGCGCTCTTGCTCATCCAATCTTCATGGGGATTTACGATTTTATTGGTACTCCTATCTTTAGGGAGTTTGTATGAAATCGTAGGCCTCCTGCAAAGAGCAGCTCTGCCTCGATGGCTTCTTCTCCTCATACCTTTTCTACAATTGTGGTTAGCCCTTCGCATCTACGTTCAGACCCAGATCGAGTGGTCACTATCGATGAGCCTATTCCTCGCTGCAACTCTGAGCATATGGTATACCATCGCTGGCCTATACGCACTGTGGCGCATGCCCTTTCGACGGTGGTGGGAATACTTTGGCACCACGGCCCTGTATCCAGTGCCATCTTTAGCCCTCATCTATGCCTATTT
Source organism: Saprospiraceae bacterium (assembly GCA_015490715.1). Classification (GTDB taxonomy): domain Bacteria; phylum Bacteroidota; class Bacteroidia; order Chitinophagales; family Saprospiraceae; genus S141-43. The sequence continues at coordinate 4,729 of WFXH01000061.1, forward strand.
CACTGCAGACCGCGGATTCGATATGCGACCGCTCATTGGCGTGTTGATCCTCATTTGGGCCTCCGATTCCGCGCAGTATTTTATAGGGCGACGCTGGGGCAGGCATCGGCTGGCACCCACCATTTCACCCGGTAAAACTGTCGAAGGCTTTTTGGGGGCATGGGTGGGCATCCTTCTGGGTATCGTTGTGGTCGTGGGCTGGGTATTACCGCGGGCATCCTGGGATGAGTGGCTGGGCATTGGTGCCATCGTATGGCTATGGGGCACACTGGGCGACCTATTCGAGTCGTCACTGAAGCGAAGTGTCGGTGTCAAGGATTCGGGCAATCTCCTCCCCGGACACGGAGGTATCCTCGATCGACTGGACAGTCTTTTTTATTGCATGCCTCCCATTATCTGGTGGTGGCTGATCCACTAAGTGCATCCATCGAGCTATTCAGCGCACTAAAGTCACCGTCCCCACCTCGGTATGCAGGCGCCCCGTCGCATCTCTCCACTCAATGTAATAGACGTATACACCAGGTAAAACAGGCGTCCCATCAAATCGACCATCCCAGCCCTTATGGGAGCCTCCGATACCGGTGGTCACATCCGATTCCACATAGAGGCGCTCACCCCATCGGCTGTAGATTTCGAATCGATCGATGACCACCGGTTCGTCCGTTTCGATGCGGAAGTGGTCGTTGATTCCATCGCCGTTGGGAGTGAACGCATTGGGCACATACACCCCGGTCTCCTTGGTAGTGATCTCTACGGGAAGTTCGAGGGTCCATACACACCCGTGGACATCGGTGATCTCTGCACGATAGACGGTGGATTGGACAGGGCTTAACTGCACTTTGCGACAGTCCGTGCAATGGAGCCCTTCCTCCGGCTGCCATCGAATCACCGCAATTGGGGCATCGGTGATGATCTCCACCGTAGCCGTATCGCCACGGTTGAGTTTTACATAGCCGGGCTGGATCGTAAAGCTATAATCGTAAAATTCCAAAGATACTTCTACGACCGAGTCGCAGCCATTGACTGCAGCATTGTTAAGGACTACAGTACCCGTCTTTCGATCAATACCAAACACTTCTGTGCCAACCTGCACCATTCCACCCGGACAAAGAGTGTCTTGATAGAACGATTGAGCGAGGGGCAATACGGTCACTGCGACGTCCAGCACGCTATCGCAACCGTTTTTCGACCCACCGTAGAGGGTATCTCGACCGCGCTCCATTCCACGATAATACGATTTGCCATTGATGTAGATTGTATCGCCTTCGCAAATCGTCTCTTCAATGCGCGCCACTTGTACTGTCGAAAAGCTCAGCTGCACGTAGAGAATGCTATCGCATCCTCCCCGACTGGCACCTGACAAGACGAGCGTATCCGAGGGATGCATAACATCAAAGTCCTGCCCACCGATATGTACGCGCTGATTGGCGCAATACGACCCCGTAATGAGCGTATCTGTATCGTAATACTCGAGCTCCACTTCTACAAGGCTATCGCAACCACTGGAGTTTTGAAGTACTTCGATGCCGCTCGGATGACGGGCATCGTAACGCGTCGATCCGACGAAGAGAAATTCGCCCGGGCAGAGGACCGTGTCGATGCGCATACGGCTATTGGGCTTAAAATACAACCGAACCGATACGATACTATCACAACCCCAGCGGTTTACTCGTGGGAGTGTGACCGATCCCGTCGGTCGAGTCTGGTCAAAGCGCATTCCACCCACTACGATGCCATCGCCTTCGCAAAGGGTATCGACTACTTGAGAATAGCTCAAGGGATGGATGCGCACATGGATCACCCCCGAAGGCTGAAAACAGTACGCCTGATTATCGGCAACGGGCAACAGATCAACGGTCCGGTAGAGGGTATCGCCCGGATAAAACTCCTGCCCCTGGGTGCTATCGACGAGGAAATACACCGACTCATTCCAATCGGGAAGCACGTAATATCCGCACGAGACAATGGTATCGTCGGGAAATAGGATGAGCTCATCGCGTACCTTGACCTTTATCACCAGGGTATCTGGGGGGCAACGGCCGCCCTCCCCAACGACGTAGTAGAGCAGATGATCGCCCACTCCCAAAACGCCGCCATCAACCTTCGTCCCATCGCCCACAGGATGAAGCTGGCTACCCTGCGCCCGATACAGCCGCCCGCCAGGTGTGATGAGATATTCGGGAAAGCGCACATCCAGGGTATCCGACACGCAAATACTCGTATCCAGAACAAAATCCGGACCTGCATCCAGTTGGTCGTTCACATGTATTTCCACTCGTGCCGTATCGGGTGCACACGCTGTCGTGTCGTCGACGACGTACCACACGACATATACCCCTGTGTCCAGTCCCTCCGTCGCCAAGGTATCCCCTCTCAATCGAAGGCTATCCGAGGCGCTGACCAATCTACCCATGGGATGTCTTTGGCGTACCTCGTTGAGCACTACCGTATCACCTATACATAGCTGTAGCGTCGTATCACGTCCCGCATCGACGGTATGTAAGACAGTCACTCGGAAAGAGCGCTCCATCAAACAGGAAGTGTTACTTGCAAAGAGTACAAGCCGCATGCTTTGACGAATGACCTCGCCCGGTGAAAAAGTATCCACAAGACGAAGCCCCCTATACCCTATGTACTCTACCGTAGTACCCTGAGGCAATGCACTATTCACCGGTGGAAGCACAAAAGAATCACATACCACTGTATCCGCAATCGGGGGGATGTAGAAGGTATCGTCTAAAAATCCCAAGTAGATCGGCACAATGAAAGAATCACACCCTTTGATTCCTATCCTCCCATATATCACCTTGTACTTGCGATAATAGGTCGTGTCGAAGGTGTGCTTAAAAGTCGAGTCTTCCGACAATTCAAAGGTATAGAGCGAATCAAACCGATCCATCAACGAGTCATGAGCATAATCGTAATGTTTGGGCAGCGATAAGAATACCTCCCGAAGAATTCCCACATCAAAGAGGGCTCGCTTCAAGGTGTCGTAACACCCCATATGGTGAAGCCCGCTGATTTCTCTATACAGGATGGTCTGAAGTACCAGGCGCATATACCGTGAGCCACAGGAATCTCCAAAGATTTTGGCGTAAACGATTGTATCGCGCACGGTAGCGGGAAATCGGAAGGGAACACTCCAATTGCTATCGCTGTAAAATTCGATGGTTCCACTCCAGGGTAGGCGACTGCTCAGGGACACCTTCGTGATTTTTGCACGGTCATATCGATTTTTATCGGTATCGTAGGCATCGGGCTCTATATCGGGGCAGAGCAAAAGAGTATCCTGCAGGGTATCTCCGGACACGGGTAAGACTTCCACGACGAGTTCTGCCCATTCGCTATAACAAAGACCATCAAAACTACGCGTGTAGTAGACGCCCGATTCAATCGTGGTGGGCATTGGGATTTCCGATTGAGGATCTTTATCGGTATAAAATCGCAGATCTTGCGGGTTGCCTGCTGAAAACATCGGGGCATAATCTCGCAAGTTGACCACTTTTGTGCCCGATCCCGGTGGATCTTCGCAGAATTCCAGATACGCATCCCACACCGCTGGCAGGGTGCGTACTGTCACTTGCATGGTGCCGGGCCAGGTACATACTCCGTCGGTCACTTGATAGTAGATGATTTCGCCATCGGAGACGGTGTAGGGGGTTTGTGTAATTTGGACTTGATATTGATCGTCCTGGAAGAACAGCACTTGCAGTGCTGGATTGTTATAGGTGATCAACGATTCGTAGGACATCAGATCGACTTGGCCGATGCCCGAGCCATAGGTATCTTCGCAGACCTCCACGAGCATTTTATCCACGTAATTAGGGGCTTGGCGGACGACGAGTTGCACTTTAGCCGGAGTGGAGCTACAGGGCCCTTCTTCAACGACGGCATAAATGGTCGTACTCCCCGTCGTGTAGGGCGAACTTATAGGTATGGTGGCATTGGGATCGGCATACCATCGCACGGTACCCGATTGTCCCTGCAAGATATCGTCTTCAATTTCCGTCAGGTCAAAGGTCGCTGTCCCCGTCCGATCGTCGCATGCTTCGAGCGTGGTTTCGTACGCCTTGGGGCAGGCCACATAGACAGTAAAGCGCTCGGTGTAGGGGTCTGCACAGCAATTGCTGGCCATCCAATCTTCAACCACACCAACGATTTCATACTCCTTGCCACACCATTCCGATGGAATGGTCCACGTCAAATCGGTGACGGTAGAGCTGAGTTGAAAGGGGTCTGCCACACCGGTAAACTTGCAGTTGTCGTTGGCAATAGTGCCGTTGAGGTAGTGATCGCCGTCACCGCTCAGGGTGGCGCAATCGTAAGTCTCCGAGCCCGAGGAGCCACAACTAACCGTCCACGTGGTGGTACGTGTGCCGGTACTGGTATGATTGGAAAAAGCACCCTTGGTGCGCGTACAGGTGCTGGCCACGACGTACACGGGACGACAGTCCGTACAGATACCGCTCATGTCGTACACCGTCGATGCTCCCGCACTGGTAAAGACGACCAGTATACTCCCTGCGGGGACATAACCCCCTGGGCCGATGGCATGCACTTCGGGGCATCCCGATACCAGCCCGGGGTTGCCCGGCTGAAAGCCACACGGAAAACCATTGCCCAGGTCGTCATTGCCGGCCCCTCCGTTGTTGTGCATGTCAAAATCGATGGCGAGCTGGTCGATCTGAAATCCTCCTCCTACATCGAAGACCATAAATTCGTTCTGAGCTTCTGGGCCGCAAGCATCGATCATAAAGCCGATGAGCTGCACCGGCGGTTGGCAAGCCTGTGTCGGGGCTGTCTGTATCAACGCATCGCCTAAATGCGTGCCCTCTCCCTGATACGGATCAAAGCCCGGTTGTTCGTCGTAGTAATATCTTATGTGCTTGCCGTTGGGCAAATTGACGCCACTGGCCGAAAGCGTCAGCACATCGCCTACGCATAGGGTACAGCGCTGAATGCAGTCGGAAGGCGTGGCATAGCTGTTTGTAATCTCCGGACATTGTCCGGCGAGGGGCAAGCTGCTGCATAGGATGAGGCTCCCAAGTACGACGATATAGACCAGATGGGTATGCATCAATTGGTCCAGTAATTTACCTGCCAAAGGTAAAGCGATTTGCCATTTTATACCAATGGATCACGCGCCTTAGCTCTTTTCATTGGCTATAAAATATTTCACCAGACAGATGCCGTACCGTACCTTTGTGGAAATGAAAAGTGGGAAGAGCATGCGAAAGTTGAGTGACCAGGAGATCGAACGGCGCAAATCACTCGAAGCCCTAAAAGAGATGGGCATTGATCCCTACCCTCCTGAAGGTTGGGATGTGCGTCATACTTCCGAAGAGATTAAAGCCCGGTTTGGCAAGGGTGAGGAACTCGGCGAAGTATCTCTCGCAGGGCGCATCATGGCGCGGCGCATCATGGGCAAGGCCTCTTTTGTGGTTCTACAAGATCACCGCGGGAAAATACAGCTCTACGTTGCGCGCGATATTTTATGTCCTGGCGAGGATAAAACGCTCTACAACGAAGTGTTTAAAAAGTACCTCGATATCGGCGACATCATCGGGATACGCGGCGAAGTATTTGCTACACGCACCGGCGAGACGACCGTACGCGTCAAGGAGTTGAAATTGCTCGCCAAGTCCCTGCGCCCCTTGCCTATCGTCAAGGTCGATGCCGAGGGTAAGGTCCACGACGCCTTTACTGATCCCGAATTGCGGTATCGACAACGCTACGTCGATCTGATCGTCAACCCACACGTGCGGGAGATCTTCATACGAAGGGCCAAGATCATCGCCTCCATCCGAAAGTACTTCGACAGCCGCGGCTGGCTCGAAGTCGAAACCCCCATCCTCCAACCCGTCTACGGAGGAGCATCGGCTCGACCCTTTGTCACACACCACCACGCCTTGGACATCGATCTGTATCTCCGCATATCCAACGAGCTGTATCTCAAACGCCTCCTCGTCGGTGGCTATGAAGGCGTCTACGAAATTGGCAAAATGTTTCGCAATGAGGGCATGGATCGCACCCACAATCCAGAATTCACCCTCTTGGAAATGTATGTCGCATACAGGGACTACCACTGGATGATGGAAATGGTAGAAGACCTCCTGGAATACGTTACGACACAGACCACCGGAAGTTCAACGATTTCATACGGAGGGCATACCATCGATTTTAAAGGGCCTTACAAACGATTGTCCATGACCGAAGCCATCCGTCAATACAGCGGGTACGATATACGCTCTATGGGCACGGAAGATCTCGAGCAAGCCTGTCGCCAATTGGGCATTGCCCCCGAAAAGGGATGGAGCCGAGGCAAGTACATCGACGAGCTCTTCGAAGCTACCGTCCAACCCCATCTCATCCAGCCCACCTACATTATGGATTATCCTATCGAGCTGACTCCGCTGGCAAAAAAACACCGCAGCGAAGACGGTCTGGTAGAGCGCTTTGAGCTGTTTGTCGCAGGCAAAGAACTCGCCAACGCCTACACCGAGCTCAACGATCCCATCGACCAACGCCAGCGCTTAGAAGAGCAGGCCCGCCAACGGGCCGCCGGCGATGAAGAAGCCATGCAGCTCGACGAAGATTTCCTCCGAGCCCTCGAATACGGCATGCCTCCCACCGCAGGACTCGGTATCGGCATCGACCGCCTCACCATGCTCCTCACCGACCAACATGCCATCCAGGAAGTGCTCCTCTTCCCTCAAATGAAACCCGAAAAAACCCAATCGAAATCCGAAACAAAGGATGCAAACCAGCATTGAGACAAGAGAGCATGCTCATCAAACTCTGTGCACATACGTCAAAAGATTTGTATCTTTGGTGAAAGTATCAATCGCTGAGGATCATGGGCACTTCGAAGCGAGGCAATTTCCAGCAACTTATCCAGTCGGATAAGCCCGTATTGATTGACTTTTCTGCCGAGTGGTGTGGCCCATGTCGGGCGATGGCGCCCGTACTCAAGCAACTGGCTCAGCGCATCGGAGATCGAGCAAAGATCATCAAAATCGATATCGACCGAAATCCCCACCTGGCGCAGCAATACCAAATCATGGGTGTGCCCACCTTTATGCTCTTCAAAAAGGGTCAGCTGCTCTGGAAAGCATCGGGAATGCAATCGATCGACACCCTCGAGCAGGCTATCCTGCAAGCAAGTCAGTCGTAGACCTACGGTTGGTCTGCCACATATCCGATCCGGCCGATGCCATGGCGGCGAAAGTCTCCACAGGCTTCTAACAACTCCCCTCGCCTGCGCACCGCATGCACCCCTCCAAAATACATCGAGTAATCACTCCACTTCTGAATGCGATACCCCTTCCAAGACTCCTTCGACTCCAACCATGAGAGGCCCGGCTCAACCTGGATGACGCCATCTTCGACGTGCATACGCGGGTGGCGAATGGCCTCTTCTAAGGTCTCTCCATGGCCGAGATGCTCGATGACTTGCGAAATCATATAGGGTATACGACTCGCCCCTCCGCTACCCAAAATCACTCGTCCCAATTCCCCGCCCCGCACCAAGGTAGGACACATCATCGACATCAGCCGTACATTGGGCGGCCAGGTATGCGGACCGTTGGGCACAAGAGACGGCTCACCGAGCATGTTGTTCATATGGATGTCCGTATCAGGTATGAAATAGCTACTGCCCTCCCCTATACTAAAGGTGATGCCAATGGCATTGCCCTGGCCATCAATGACACTGAGATGCGAAGTACCCCTTGTAGCTACAGGACCCTGAAAGACTTCCCTTGCCTCGGGATTGATCTTTTCCAGAGCTTCGGATATGCGTTCAGGCTGCTTCAACAAGGCATCGCAAATCATGCCTGCTCGTACCTTTCGATCAAAGGCAAGGATGTGTGGAGAGCGTGGCGGTATGTTGGCCAAATAGATATTCATCAATGCCCCACCCAAACTGGGATACCCCGTGGTAAACACCCGTACGTCGTTGTAACCAAAAGTCAGCGGTCGGCGGATATTGACGCGGTAATCTTCAAAATCCTCTCTCGTCAAAAATCCCCCCTGTTGCGCCATGTCGCGCGCCACGCGGTCGGCGATTTCCCCCTTGTAGAACAAATCTTGCCCCTCACGGCCGAGGGCATCGAGAAAATCAGCCATGCGGTCGGGATGAAATCGATCGCCCTGTTGCTTGATTTGTCCATTTTGATAAAACAGCTCACGCCCGCGCTCACTCTGCTTGAAGATGTTGCGCAAGAGATTAAAGTCCACCGCCTGAAAGCGATCGACTTCCACGCCATTTCTGGCAAGGGCAATAGCCGGCTGGATGAGCTCGCGCATCGGGATGGTCCCGTATAGCCGATGCAGTGCATACATGCCCGCAATACTGCCCGGCATCGCTACAGAGGCCAAACCCACGTAATACACCTCCACCGCATCGCCAAAATCCACCTCTATGGGGATGTAATCCACCGGGCGCTCTAAATCCTTGTGCTTTGGCGTGTGACAGAAAAAATCGACCATCTGCACCTCACCCGAATCGACCATGCCCACCACGGCGAAGCCACCGCCCCCCGCCGAGGCCATACATGGCTCCGTGATAAAAGCCGCCATATAGGCCGCTATCGCAGCGTCGACGGCATTACCACCTTCCTGCAAAACCACTTCTGCCACTTCCAGAGTCTTCTCATGTCCGCAGGCTATGGCATATCCCCTTCGGCTCATAACCCATTTCTTATTCCTTCCAATTTTATTTAACAAAATTAACAAATCCGCATTGCATAGCTAATTGATCCTGAAATTTTTTTCCATCAAGGTAAAGGTACGCTCCACCCTGCATTGCTTTCACAAAAATCTCTCCTATTTATACTAATGGCAAGCTGAATTTCGTCGAATGTATGAATTTCGGATTTTATCACCATAGGAAATATCTGCAAAGTATGAGACATTGTATAAAATGGTGGGCGATCACCGCATGGTATTTACCCCTCATCACAGCAGCGCAGGTACGCGTCGAAACGCAGCTGAGTGCGGTCAAACTCTATCAACAAGGGGCAGAAGTACACCGAAAGGCCACCATACACCTCCGTCCCGGGGTACAAACCCTCCACCTGACCAATGTATATCACCGCCTGCTTCCGCAGTCGATCCGCATACGCGGCATTGGCGAGTGGAATGTGCTGTCGGTAGAGTTTCGCAAAGAGAAGCAGCTCGAGCTCAAAACCCATCCCAAACTGCGCGATTTGTATGCACAGCTCGACAACACCCGATCCAAACGCCGAGAAAAGGAGGCTCAAATCCAAACGCTCAACGACCTCATCCATATGCTGACTGGTAATGCTGCTGCGGACACAAAGCGCAAAGACCCAAAAAAGGTACAACAGCCCGGAGGCACCCCTCTATCCCTACAGCTCGAACTCCAACCCACCGAGCTCGAACGCTTCCAGGAAGTCTTGCTCAGGCGGCTCAACGAGTATCGCGTACGCATCCTCCAACTTCAATCCGAAATCGAAAATCTCGCAGAAAAGGAACGCACCCTCATACAAGAGCTAAAACCGCTCGAACAACAGGTGCGGAAGCGAGTGGAGGGCTATATCGAACTCTTGGTCGAAGCTAAAATTGAAGAAGACGTACCTCTCGAAATCTCCTATATCCTACCAGATGCGCACTGGCAGAGTCATTACGATATACATGCTTCGACGGAAGAGGAGCAGCTTACCGTCGGCCATTACGCCATTGTCGAGCAGCAAAGCGGCGAAGACTGGACCGGCATACCACTCACCGTGGCCATGGGCTCCCCTTTAATATCGGTATCCGTGCCCCAACTCCAACCGTGGTACCTCAGTTTAGACCCCCCCGTTGTGATCTACCGCCAGCATCGTGCAGCCGAGGCACCCATAGGTGGTAAGCCCTATACAAGAGAAGACGCAGCGCCTAAACACCAGCCTTTGGCCGAGCGCCAAGAGACAGCGCTCAACCTCCAATACCACATCGACCACGTGGGAGTCTCCATTCCCAGCGGCCAAAAGCGCAAGATTTTACTCGAATCTCACCACCCAAAAGCGAGCTTCATCTATGTGATGGTGCTCAAATACAGCAACACCGCCTTCCTGGAGGCGCGCCTTGCCAATTGGTATTCGTACTTTCCCGTCTCGGCCGAAGCACAAATCATCGTCGACGGTGCCGTGGGCTCTAAGACCTATATCGATGTCCAAAATCCCGAAGATACCCTCCAACTGGCACTCGGAAGAGTCGAAGCCATCGTCGGAAGACGCCAGCGCATAGGAGAGTATAAAAAGGTCAACAAACTCACCGGCAAGGCCACACGACAGCGCAAGTGGCAGATCAGCGTCAAAAACAACCTCAGCCGAACGGTAACCGTAGAAATTCGCGAACCGATACCCATCAGCACCGATAAATCCATCTCCATCGACTATCAAATTCCCCACAACGGCGTCGTGGATCCCGCCTCCGGCATCCTCAAATGGATCTTATCGCTTCAGCCGCATCAAAGCATTCGCTTCCAATACGGCTACAGCGCGCGCTATCCAGCCAAGAAGGTCCTCTGGGGATGGCACTAATAGCACCACCAATTTGCCCCACCGACGGAGTTAAAAACAGGAGTAAGGCCCACCCTACTACGGCGTATTCGCATCTGTGCAAATATGTTTTTCTGTGCCTGTATAAACGGTGTATGAAATCGTACGTGCTATAGGGAGGACTTCGGGCGACGTTCGGATGTACCCGGAGCGGGACTTGAACCCGCATGCCCAAACTGGGCACAGGATTTTAAGTCCTGCGTGTATACCAATTCCACCATCCGGGCATGGGAAAAGAGCGAAAGACGGGACTCGAACCCGCGACCCCGACCTTGGCAAGGTCGTGCTCTACCAACTGAGCTACTTTCGCTTTTGCAATTGCAAAAGAGCTACTTTCGCTTTTGCGCTTGCAAAATTACGACTTTTCAACGAGCAATGCAAGATAAATGCTCAAAAATTTTTCTCGCCTCTTCGGCAATGACAATAACGCACAAAGGGCAAAAATGTTTTCCTAGATTGCAGCGTACTCTTGCTTTGGTACACTACGATTGTTCCTTGAAATAATAGGCTTCGTCGACTGGGCGTAGCGGTCTTTTGAGCCACAGAGGACGCCGCAATCCATTGGGTCCTGGAGCAGGGCGCGTCATTTTCAGCCACTCTCGGTACACTTCCATCGACTTATTGGTATCGACGACGACATCGCCGTACTTGTCGTTGGGTCCGGGTTTTTCGATGCGGGCACGTTGGAGCCATGCGTGGTGTCCGCTCACCGGATCAGGGTGGACTGCATGGGTGAGGTTTTGGTGCACGCCGCCATCGAGCCAGAAGATGCGCGCGCTGTCCTTATCGCTGCTCTTAAACGGACGGACGCTCTCCACGGGCGACATTTTCCAACGGCCCTTGCCATCGTGTTCAATCTGCACGACATTGGACAACCAGCGATTGCCCGTATCCTGCTTTCGACGCCATCGGCCGAGGTGATGGGAGCACGCTACCACACCGGGACGTATCGCATGGGTCACCCACACGCGATCGACAAAATGGCCGATATCGGTTACGATTTTCACCAAATCACCCGTTTTAAATCCGTATTTTTTGGCATCGTCGGGATGCATCCAGATGGGGTTGCGATGGGCGATTTCGGCAAGCCACTTGGCATTGGCCGATCGCGAATGGATGTGGACTGGCAATCGGAAGTTGGGCAGCAAGACATACTCGCCCTCCTTGAGATTGTCGCGGTGGATATGGCTCTTGATATAGCAGGGCAAGGCATACTCAGGCCATTTCCAATCGACCATAGTTTGGGAATAGAGCTCATTCTTACGCGACGGCGTCGGAAACCCGACGTAGGCTTTGCCGTCGACCATCACCCCTATGGCCTTGCCATCCTTGTATACGACATCCGTCTCAGGATCGACGGTGCTTCCTTCGAGCTCTTCTTCTGTAAGAGGTTTGAGATGCTTGTTGTACGAGGTCTTTTCGACTTCAAAGGCACCGTATTTGCGCATGTACTCCAGCTCGGCAAACGGCCCTGTAAAGCCGGCCTTCTTCGCCGCTTCGGGCAGCCCCGGGACGCGCTCGAAGATGTATTGATAATACTCGTCGATGGTAATTTTTTCGCCCTCGCGATAGGGGGAGATAAACTGCTCGCGGATGCCGAGTGAGCCATCGGGATCGATTTTCCAGGAAAGCTCGATCCAAAATTCGTCCTCTTCCCAAACTTCGCCGGGGTTGACTTCGTAGGTAAAACGCACCTCTTTGCCCATGCGGCGCGCTGCTTCGCGCAACACGGGTTGGCGAAAGGCAATCCACACGCCATTGTGGGTCTCGTAGCTGTTGAGATCGTGGCGTTCGGAGGCGTGTCCCATGGGTAAGACGTAATCGGCAAAGTAAGCCGTTTCGTTCCACGTAGGCGTCAGCGCAATGTGCATGCCGATCTTCTCCTCATCGAGGAGCATTTCAATCCACGAAAATCCATCCGGATAGGTCCATACGGGATTGAATACCCGTGTAAAGTACACATCGATGCTGCCGCGCCCCTCCTTGAGCATGTGCGGAAGGATAAAGCTCATCTCAAAATGCGCCAGGGGATATTCCGGCGGAAAATGGAGCTCGTTCCAAACCTTAATGGGGGGCGGCACTTTAAAGAATTGCGGTTTGAACTTATTCCACGCGTTGGGGCTTGTACCTCCACGCGTACCGACACTGCCCACGAGTACGCAAAGGAAATGCAATGCACGCGAAACGGTCCAGCCCCCGAGATTGCCGATCGAGGCCGAACGCCAGGTATGCGTAGCAAAACGCGTCCCGGCGCGAGCGATTTCATACGCAATCTCTCGGATGGTTTCGGCCGGAATGCCGCTCTCCTTGGAAGCAAATTCCACAGTAAAGTCCTTGTACTCGTCGATGAGACACTGGATGAAGACATCGAAGTCGAGCGGTTTGTCGGGATGCCGCGCCTTCATATACTGCTTCCAATTGACCCAATTGCGCATAAATTCCCTGTTGTACAGCCCCTCTTCGAGGATGATCTTGGCCCATGCCAGCATCACGGCCACTTCGGTGCCGGGATAGGTGGGTAGCCAGTAATCGGCCATCGAAGCGGTGTTGGACAGGCGCGGATCCATTACACAGAGCTTTGCCCCCTTCATCTTTCCTTCGATAATGCGCTGCGCATGAGGGTTGAAATAGTGACCGGATTCGAGATGGGCAGAGATGAGCAGAATAAAGCGCGCATTGGCGTGGTCGGGACTTGGTCGGTCGTAGCCATACCAAAGGGCATATCCCGTACGTGCGCCGGCCGAGCAAATATTGGTGTGGCTGTTGTGGCCATCGACGCCCCAGGCCTGCAAGACGCGATTGGCGTAGCCCTCATGGCCAGGCCTTCCGACGTGGTAGACTACCTTGTCGCGGCGACCTGCCAAGAGGGATTGGCGTATGCGTGCTGCTATTTCATCGAGGGCCTGCTCCCAGCTGATGCGCTCCCACTTGCCCTCACCGCGTTTGCCCTTGCGCTTGAGTGGATAGAGGATGCGATCCGGGTCTGTTATTTGATTGATCGTCGCAGGACCTTTCGCACAGTTGCGCCCACGACTGCCGGGATGGTGGGGGTTGCCCTCAAACTTGACCACGCGCATTTCTTCGCGGTCGATGTAAGCCGTCAGACCACAGGCAGACTCACAATTAAAACACGTCGTGGGCACCAGCATATAGCGCTTTTTGCTCGGCGCAGGCCAGCTACGACTATCCAGGACCTCCAAATCATCCCAATGCGAAATATCGGGATACGGCTTGAGCTCGCCACCGTCCGAATATCGCGGCACCTTTGTGATAGTATCTGTTTTCAATTCGGGTATGATGCCCACTTTTTCGGCTACGCGCTCAATCCAACTCTTTTTCTTCACCGACATTGCTCGTACGATTTTATGCTGTTAAAAAGGTACTTGCACATATGAATTAACTCAAGGGTATGCGTTGGGGTGCTTCGACCCATATCTTGTCCGAAAGGTAAACGCCAATTAACACGCCTACGGCTGCAATGAGCAGCCCCACCGACTCGATACCGTACCACCAGAGCACGACAAGGGGCAACAGATGCCCGATGAGGAGTACGCCAATCCAGAAGAGGCGGCTGTATCGCCCCGAATAGATCATTCGGGCGGTGCGTTTGGCATCCGCCGTCGGATGGGGAAAAGCTAAATCTACGAACATATTCAAAGCGCTCAACACCAACAAGACCATCAACAGGGTACGCAGAAAATCGAGCGCTTGCTTCGATATGGAGAACCCTATACCGATTATGAGCCACACTGCCGCACCAGCCAATAGGCTATTCAATAACATGTGTGCTATGAGGCTCGGACTCTGCCAGAAGTCGCGACCACGAGCCTGCGCAAACAAAAAGGCCGTATAGACGGCAACAAACACCGCTACCATGCCCGCTACAAACTTGGCCACGGGATACAACTCACTTTTCACACCAATTAGGACAATCAAAAGCAGGGCCGTCAACACAGCACCAAACACGACAAGACCATATCCACCGCGTACCAACCAGGATTTCCACTGCGGTCGCAACAGTACGTACAAAAAGCGATCGGGACGATCGAGATCTTTGATCAACAGGGCTGTGGTGAGGCCCAAAAAGGCCAGTGAACCGGTCACACCCGCAATTTCTGTATTGATGCCGAGGTCGAATCCCATGAGGGACATCAGCGCCATCAACAAGATCAAGCCCGAGGCAATGGCCTTGGTCCAAATGTACCCCGATACTTCCCATCCCCAGAGTATGCCCTGGCGAGGTGCGGCATACGACACCTGTGTACCGTCGGCCTCCATGAGCTCAGCATCTTTTCGGGCGAGTTCTTCCAGGTACGATACGACATTGTCGTTGTCGAACGCGAGCTTTTCGGCATAGCGCGCATAGTGTCCCACGCCTAAATCCTTACTCGTCCAGAAGTCCTCTCGGGACTCGACGGGCAGAGGGGAGACGGAGGCCTCGTCGGCTTCGATGTAGAAGAGTTTGGGGCGGGTATCCTTTTCGGGCTTACGCACCACCGTGGGATAACGCGCTAATAGTCGGGCGATTTCAGAATTCGGATCGTCGAGATCGCCTGCAATGATGGCCTGTTCGGGGCAGACGATGACACAAGCCGGCTGCAAGCCCATCTCCACCCTATGGGCACAGTAGTTGCACTTAGCTGCTGTCGATGTTTCGGGATCGATGTACAAGGCCTCATAGGGGCAAGCCTGCATACACGATTTACATCCGATGCAGCGGCGATTATCAAAGTCGACGATACCGTCGTCACGGACGAAGAGGGCCTGGACAGGACAGATCTCCACACACGGAGCATCGTCGCAGTGATTGCAACGCAAGACGGTAAAATACCTCCGCGAATTGGGAAATTCGCCCTTTTCGATGTACTTGACCCAGGTGCGATAGACTCCCACGGGGACCTGGTGCTCGGACTTACAAGCCACCGTACAGGCGTGACAGCCGATACACTTTCGGTTGTCGATTATAAATCCATATCGCATGGGAACGGTCTTTTCACTGAGTCCTAAGCTTTGAAAGCAATCACAAATTTAGTGGGGTAAGGGGCATTTATCCAAGATATTTATTAAAAATTTTTCATCTATTGCGCTATACAACCGTAGATAGGGGAGTTTCGCCACTCTGTTAGAAGGCATGTACGAGACGCACCATTTCATACATCACAAAATAGAAAATGAGCGACCCTTTGATGGAGGGTAAAGGCGCAGTACGGTGCTCAACTCAATACATGAGCAATATTTCTAATCTATAACTACCGATTAAAATGCTACCGTATCTTTTAAAGAAAATCACTATGTGTAGGACCCTCATATTGTGTATGGTATCAGTTAGAAAAAATGCTTATTTGTAAAATTTTTACCCTGTTGGAAGTACATATATAAAAAAACCATTATATCTTTGCCACTGTAAACGCTAAACCATGAGCATATGAAGAGCAAAGTGGCTACACGATTCATCCAGTGCATCGATTCGTTAAAGGACCGCGGCACGATTCGGTCTTTTCGGCAGTTTGCCCTCATGCTCGATTATCTTCCCCAGAGCTTGAGCGAGATCAAAAACGGCAAGCGCGATGTCCCCCTCAGTCTCCTGACAAGGGCCATTGAAACCTTTCAGCTCAATCCCATGTATCTCTTTCTCGGTATTGGCGAGCCCTTTCTCAAGGGGCAGCTCAAGGAAAATGGTGGCAGTAAGTTTTTGGCCGTGATCGTCGATTCCGACGGCCAGAAGCTCATCAATTGTATCCCCAAAGACCGATTTGCCGATTACGCTAAGATGCTCGACGACACCGATTTTCTCCTCGAGCTACCGACACTGCGGTTGACGCATCCCAATTTACAAAAGGGCAATTACCGCGCCTTTGAAATGCCCGACAACTCGATGTCTCCCATCTTCGAAGAAAACGACATACTCGTCTGTAAAAACATCCCTCCCGTACTGTGGAATAAGAAGCTCAACGACAAAGACTGTTTCGTCGTCGTCACCAGGGAGGACGTTCACATCGGACACGTGACCAACCGCATCTTGGAGGAGCATCTCCTGCTGGTCTATCCCCAAAACGATGCGGGCTCCTCTCACCAGGTGCCGACAAGTCAATTGCGGGAAATCTGGAGAGTCGAATTCCGCATCACCGACCGGTTCAACAACTTGGGGGAAATGCTGCACCTGTTGCAAAATCTCCTCAACAAGGCCAACAAGGTGCCCGACGAAATCGTCAGTTGAACCTTCTGCAAACACTAATACTTCCTCGTAGCGTTATAGCAAGGACATCTTGCTATAGCGAGTGCCGTGTGCCATTCTAAAGTGAGTAAATCATGTCTACGCACAAGGTCATCCCGGTCGACATCGACGACATGTATCGGGAGTATTTTCTCGATTACGCATCTTATGTCATTTTGGAGCGTGCCGTCCCCGCCATTGAAGACGGATTAAAGCCCGTACAGCGGAGGATATTGTATGCCATGTATGAAATGCACGATGGCCGCTACCACAAGGTAGCAAATATCATCGGGCAGACCATGCAGTATCATCCCCACGGCGATGCGGCCATCCGAGATGCCCTGGTTCACCTCGGCCAAAAGGATCTCATCATCGACACGCAGGGCAACTGGGGCGATGTGCGCACGGGCGATCCGGCAGCAGCCCCACGCTATATCGAAGCGCGTCTGCATCCCTTCATCCTCCAAACGGCCTTCAATCCCAAGACCACGCAGTGGCAGCTCTCTTACGATGGGCGCAAAAAGGAGCCCATCACGCTGCCCATGAAATTTCCCCTCTTGCTCGTGCTCGGTGCCGAAGGCATTGCAGTGGGCCTCAGTACGCGCATCCTACCGCACAATTTTATCGAAATCATCGACGCGGCCATCCAATACCTCAAGGGAGAGGATTTTACCCTCTACCCCGACTTTCCGACGGGAGGCATGATCGACATCAGCGAGTACAACGATGGAATGCGCGGTGGAAAGGTGCGCATACGCGCAAAAATCGAAAAGCGCGACAAAAGCACTCTCGCCATTACCCAATTGCCCTATGGCATTACCACCGCGGCCCTCATCGACTCCATCATTAAAGCCACCGACAAGGGCAAGATCAAAATCAAAAAGGTCGTAGACAACACCGCCGAAGACGTCGAAATCCTCATCCATCTCGCACCCAAGGTCTCCCCCGATCTCACCATCGATGCCCTTTACGCCTTTACGCTATGTGAGGTATCCGTATCGATCAATGCCTGCGTGATCGTCGAGCAAAAGCCGCGCTTTTTGAGCGTGTCCGACGTCTTGCGCCACACGGTTGATCAGACTCGTGCACTGCTGCGTCGCGAGCTCGAAATCCGTTTAGATGAGCTGCGTCAAAGCTGGCTCAACGCGAGCTTAGAGAAGATTTTCATCGAAAATCGCATCTACCGCAAAATCGAAAACTGCGAGACCTGGGAGGCAGTGATGCAGACCATCTATCGCGAAATGCGAAAATATGTACTCGAGCCCCCGTACAAAGCCGATGCTTCGGATGCTCGCCTACGGCTCGACCGCCCCCTCAACGATGACGACATCATCCGCTTGACGGAAATCAAAATCAAACGCATCTCGAAATACAACACCTTTAAAGCGGAAGAGCACATCCGCAAACTCGTACGTGAAATCGAAGAAGTCAAGCGACATCTTCAACATCTCACCGAATACACCATCCGTTACTACGAAGAGCTGCGCCAGAAGTACGGAAAGGGGCGGGAGCGCAAGACGCTGATCACCACCTTCGACAAAATACAGGCCCGACAAGTGGTGGCGACCAATACCCGACTCTATGCCAACATGCGCGAAGGATTTGTCGGGACGGGACTAAAGAAAGAGACTTTTATCTGCGAGTGTTCCGATTTAGACGATATCATCGCCTTCCGCAAGGACGGCAAATACACTGTCAAGCGCATTGGCGAAAAGGTCTTTATGGGTAAAAATCTCATCCACATCGGCGTGTGGAAGAAGCGGGATCGACGTACTACTTACAACGTCATCTATGTCGACGGACAGTCGGGTATTGCCTATGCCAAGCGATTCCACGTCGACGCCATCACACGCGACAAGGAGTATGATCTCACTATGGGCACCAAGGGATCGCGCGTGCTCTATTTCTCCGCCAATCCCAATGGCGAAGCTGAACGCGTCTCTATCTTGCTGTCGCCGGGCTGTAAGGCGCGAAAAAAGCAATTCGAGTTCGACTTTGCACAGCTCGACATCAAGGGGCGAAACTCCAAGGGAAATATCGTCACCAAATACCCCATACGGAAGATTCAACTCCTCGAAAAGGGCAAATCCACCATCGGCGCTACTTCCCTGTGGTGGGACCGCAGCACCGGCCGCGTCCACACCGAAGAACAAGGCGACTATCTCGGACAGTTTGACACCGGTGATCTTCTCCTCGCAGTCTATCGCGATGGAACCTACGAACTCAAGGAGCCCCAGCTCCCTCTGCGATTTGATCCAGAAGAGACCATTGTCCTGAGCGCCTTTAACCCAGAAATGGTGCTCATTGCTGTGTATTACGACCGAGCAAAGGACCGCACTTTCATCAAGCGCTTTCGCATAGAGACCAAGAGCTTGGACCAAAAATTTCGATGCATTCCCGATGATGAAGGGGCCACCCTTCTTGCCGTAGCTGTCGAGCCCGTCGACCAGCTCTCCTATCGCATCGCTACGCGCAAGGGGCGTCAGAAAGAGGTCAAAATTCAACCTGCTGAGTACGTACCCATCAAGGGGTGGAAGAGCCTCGGCAAAAAACTCACCGATGGCAAGGCTACGGACATCCATTTTACCCAGCCCAGTAAGGGAGATGCACAAGAAGAAAAGACCATATCGGATACCACATCGACTGGAGCCCCCTCGATCGAACTGCCCTTCTTCGATCGAGACATTTTCAAGCCCGGCGACAGCTTCGAAATCGACTTAAACGGTGGCAACACCTCCAAAGATTAGCGGATCTGCAGGACTGTCTTTTTTCTTCCCCCTTTCCATGCCCACTGGAAGGCTTCTTCGCCTTGCTGGAGTGGAAATACCTTACCGACATCGGGTGTGATGCGGTGGCGTTCGACCAACTCGAGCATGGCTTGAAAGTCTGCATCGCTTCCCATAGTGCTGCCTACGATATTGAGTTGTTTCCAGAAGATCACCTGCGGAGATAGGCCGTTGACGGGGCCCAATGTGCCTCCGTAGGTCACCAGTCTTCCGCCATAGCGGAGGAGTCGCACCAGGCGTGCAAAGGCATCACCACCGGCGCTGTCGATGATGAGGTCAAAACCATCGGGACACATCTGCTTGAGCTGTTTATCCCAATCTCCATCGCGATAATTGACGCCCTCCGCGGCGCCTTCTTCCACTGCCTGTTGGATATAGCTCGGTCGGCTTGAACTGACGTATACCTTAGCCCCTATGGCAATAGCCATTTTCATGGCTAAGTGGGCGACACCCCCTCCAATGCCCGTAATTAGGACGGTATGTTGAGGTTGGAGTTTGCCGCGAGTAAAAAGAGCGCGATAGGCGGTCACTCCGGCTAAAGGCAGGGCAGCCGCATGGACATCGTCGAGATGGGAAGGCGCTGGATAGATGTTCGAGCGCGGTACCGCCACATAGTCAGCAAAGGTGCCATCGTCGGGCATGCCGAGCACGCGAAAATCCCGCGATTGATACTCCGGATTTTCCCCCCAGAAGAGCCCGGGATTGATGACGACGCGCTGGCCTTCGCAATAGCCACATGCATCGGACCCCAAGATACAAGGTGCCTTGATGCCCGCATACAGCCCCTGACGTATCCAGATATCGCGACGGTTAATCGCAGCATACGCCACGCGTACCAATGTCCATCCTTCGGGTGGTGTGGGTACGGGATAATCTTCGCGATACAGCAGTGGCTCTTGGACCCCTTGAAAAACGAGCGCTTTCATGTATCCATTCATCTCAAGCGTTTGAGCAGCCATGAACAGTTAGACATCGGCCCTTTGAGGGCTGAAGAGTGCTTCGAGGAAGGCTCTTTTATCAAAGGTCTTTAGGGCGTCCATTTGCTCTCCCACGCCGATGTACTTTATGGGTATGTCAAACTGATGGGACAAACCGATGACGACACCTCCCTTGGCAGTACCGTCGAGCTTGGTCAATACGAGGCCCGTCACCTCGGTTACTTCGGAAAATTGTTTACACTGTTCAAAGGCATTTTGGCCTGTGGTAGCATCGAGTACGAGGAGTACTTCATGGGGAGCACCGGGTTTGGCCTTGTGGAGCGCCTTGCGTATTTTCGCCAGTTCGCGCATCAGGTGGGATTTGTTGTGCAAGCGTCCTGCCGTGTCGATCAGCACGACGTCGATGTGTTGTTTGATGGCCTGTTGGACGGCTTCATAGGCCACCGCTGCAGGATCTGCGCCCATTTGTTTGGCATAAAATTGTGCGCCGGTGCGCTCGGCCCATATCTTCAACTGGTCAATTGCCGCAGCGCGAAAAGTATCGGCGGCTCCCATGAGGACGGTTTTCCCCTGTTGGATATAACGATAGGCGAGCTTGCCGATGGTAGTGGTCTTTCCCACTCCGTTGACACCGACGATAAGGATGACGTAGGGTGGCTCGCTTACTCCTCCCTCTTGATCGGATGTATCTTTGAGCATGGAACCAATCTCGTCGATGAGGATTTGATGGAGCTCATCGGTGGAGATATATTTGTCTCGGGCGATGCGCTGTTCGAGGCGCTGGATGATTTCGACGGTGGTATCGACACCGACATCTGCTTCGATGAGGGCTTCTTCGATTTGATCCAGCATGTCATCGTCGACGCGGTCTTTGCCGAGCACGGACCGCTTTAGGCGTCCCCAGAAGCCCTCTTTCGTCTTTTGCAGCCCCTGCTCAACGGCTTCTTTATCCGACTTTCCCCACCACTTTTTGAAAATCATGTTTGCTTGGATTTGACTCCTCTACGTATAAAAAAGCCCTGTACCAATGCGTATCAATCGGCACAGGGCTTATATCTTAATGGCACGAAGGGTCTACTTCTGTTTCAAAAAGTCTTGCACGTGGTCTTTGTGGACGATGTACTCTTTGAAGGAATACGCTCCTGTTTTGGGATTTTTGATGCTCTTGACGATTTTGACGAAATCGCGGCCACCACCTTTTTGGCCACCCTTCGAAACCCGTACGTTTTTGGATACTTTTGCCATGGCTTACTTGATTTCTCGATGGATGGTATGTCGACGCAGATAGGGATTGTACTTGCGCAACTCGAGGCGTTCCGGGGTGTTTTTCTTGTTCTTGGTCGTGTAATAACGCGATATGCCGGGCACTCCTGTGGCTTTTTGCTCGGTGCACTCTAAGATGATCTGTACCCGATTGCCTTTATTTTTCTTTGCCATAATGTATAAAATTTTAGGCGTCTTTGAGCTGGAAGCCGATATCCACTCCTTGCTTGATGAGTCGCTTCAGGTATCGATAAATACCAACTTTGTTGATAGTGCGCATTGCGGAGGTAGACACTTTGAGCGTCACCCACTGATCGGTTTCGGGTATGTAAAAACGTTTTTTTTGCAGGTTGGGCAAAAAGCGCCTCTTGGTCTTCTTATGGGAGTGCGAGACGTGGTATCCCGTCATAGGGCGCTTACCCGTCAGCTGACATACTTTAGCCATCGTTGCGCAATTTAATCATTACCATTTTCGGCACTACCTCGTGGCAATGCCTCCGGAAATTGTCATAAACTGGTGACTCCGGAAGGACTCGAACCTTCAACCACCTGATCCGTAGTCAGGTACTCTATCCAATTGAGCTACGGAGCCAACCATGTATTTTCTATACAGCCTTTGCGGCTGCAAAATTAGTGCATTCTTTTGCACTGTACAATATCGTCCAATGGATTTTTATCGAATTAATGTAACCGTTCCCTGTAGAAAATGTTCTTTTCCCAATCCGTCTTCGATGCGCAATTGGTATACGAATACGGCTGGATCACAGAGCTGGCCACGATGGGTGCCGTCCCATCCGCGATCTTGGAGTTCGTCTAACGGCACATCCCGGATGTGATAGACGCGTTCGCCGTATCGCGAGTAGATGCTTAAATCTCGCACGACTGAGCGGCTATCGTCGGAGTAGATCACAAATCGATCGTGCACTCCATCGCCGTTGGGCGTAAAGGCGTTGGGCACGAAAAATTTTCCATAGGTTCGGAGTACGATTTCATACGTATAGACGCAATCGTGTACATCGACCACTTCGATGCGCACGGGATACTCGGCCTGGTCGGGATACACGCGCACGACGGTGTCGTCGATGCCAAAGACACCATCGGGGCGATACCAGCGGATTTGGGCAATAGCGTCGTCAAGGTTCGTCATTTTGGCACGTATCGTCACTTCTTGACCTCGACGCACTTCCGTTTCGTCGGCAAGGAGGAGAACACTACCACTTCCGGGCGTGGTAAATTCGATGGAATCCTCCCACCTACATCCGCGCACATCTTCTACTTCGAGAATGTATCGCCCAGCTCGAAACTGCATATCGCGGAGTTGTGCTATATCTAAAGTTTTGTCGTTGATTTGAACGCGATAGGGTGCTGTTCCTCCCGTGATGGATTGGATTTGTATTTCACCACCCTCAGGGGCATCGCAGGTGGGATTGAGTGCGGTGTAGGCTACCTGGAGGGGATCGGGTTGGGGCATTTGATATTCAAAAGCGTATGCACAGCCCTGGGCATCGGTGATGGTCAGTTTATAGGTACCTGCGCCGAGGCGTGTGATACGGTCGGTAGAGGCCCCCGTGTTCCACTTGTACTGGTAGCTGCCTGCCCCTCCGTGCGCCTGTATGCGAAGGATGCCATCACTCTGATCGTAACAGGAGATGGGTTGTTCTTCCACAAAGTCGACTTCTACTGGAGGCAAGACGCGCACGTTCCACACGATGATGCTATCGCAACCGTGTCGGGTGTTGTACTCAAATCGCATCACAGCGCTGGAATCCGTCGTCCATCCATCGTAAGTAAATTGCGCACCATGGCAGATGGTAGTATCGTAAGACTGGCTATAGCTCGGCCACACGTCTAAGTGGACTGTGACGATGCTATCGCACCCGTTTGCCGCTTGTAGGGATATATCGTATTGCCCTGGGGAGGTAAAGCGCTGCCCGGCGAGTTGGAGTTGGTCGCCCTGACAAATCGCGGTATCGATCGATCGCTGGGGCCGTTCGAGGACCGACACTCTCCACACGATCGTCGAGTCACATCCATATCGAGATTGCATTCGGTGCACATATTGGCCTGCAGTGTCGATGGTCTTGCCGAAGAAAATCAATGCATCGCCTCGACAGATTTGGGTATCGATTTCAATCACGCTTGCTGGGTGGACGGTGAGATGAAGACGTATGGTGCTATCACAGCCATTTTGGCTCGTCAAGGTGATTTCGTAAAGGCCAGAACGGTCAAAATTTTTCCCTCCAAAAGTGACGTATTCACCTGCACAGAGGGCAGTATCTATTGTGCGAAGTTGGGCAGGTAATTGGTCGACGTACAGGATATACGAGCTGTCGCATCCAAAGCGATTGAGATAGCTCTTTTTATATACTCCCTTTTGGGTGATGGTAAGCCCTCTCCAATGGAGTGTATCGCCTTGACAGAGTTGGGTATCTCGCTCGATATTGGTAATGAGATATCGGTAGGGAAAGGTATCGGATACCAAACAAGTATTGCCGATTTGGAGGCGCACTTGATAGAGCCCATCTTGATGATCCGCTATGCGGTAGGTGTTGGATGTGGCATTTGGGATGGCCACTCCATTGCGATACCACTGGTATTGGGCTTTGGGAACCCGCTTTACACGCAGAGTATTATTCTCTCCACAATGGTCGCCTTGCATGCGAATATTGAGCTCAAAGGCGTCTTTGAGAGCAAGATTGAGGGCATCGATGTAATAGTAGTTGTCTTTGCCCGGATAGCGATTAATACACGATGGACCGATTGCAATAGCATTCACATCAAAACCCGGTTGGATGTCAATGGTCACTTTGACCCATTCGTCCTTTCCACTGACCTCCACGCGGGCCAATTCGGTCCAGTCTGCTATCCCCAAGGGACATCCATAAAATGAGGACTGCAAGGGCATAAAGGGCAAATTACTGCATTTCGAAGAGCCGAATACAGAGAGATCGATAGGTACATCGGCACCCCAGACTTGGCCCGGCTTGCCAAACCCCACGTAAAACTGAAGTCGGTAGATTTTGCCGTCTTTCATGGGGCTGGTCAAACATGCTCCAGCGTATTCTTTATAATTATCTTCGTAACGGATGCCGATGAAGCCATTGCCATCGGGAAGTGGTTGAGGGGGTGTAGGGCGAAACAGATCGCCCATATATCCGCAGGTGTGAAAATAATCGGTCGTCGCATCGGATGCCTGTGACCAACCAGTAGCACAATAGAGTCGATTGATCGTCGTAGGACAGCAGGATTGTTGTTCAAAGGAGGGATTGGGGATGAGCGATGCGTCAAAGAATATGGTGTCTCCACTGCTATGACACCGACAGTCTGGATCGTTGAGATCGATCAGGCCGTCGCCATCGTCATCGAGACCATTTTCACAAATTTCTACGGTATTGGATGCGGTGACACCGTGTGGCTCTACCCGCACAAACACCAGCATCAACACCGCTGCAATCAGCACAGCTCCTTTGATTCGCATCATATGCAAGTCTTCTTGTCCACCACACTGGCCATTCGTCTGGCTCAGTGCACCACATCCTTACCTATCTGCAAGGATGATACCAAAACAATTGCTGTGCAAAAGTACAAAAGAATTCCTCAACAGGTGCTCACATATGAGAAATTTTAATAAAGTATAACCCTTGCATATATCAGGGATTAGGTAAAATACTTTCTAAATCAACAGAATACCGTCCCTCTATTCAATTCCAAATTTTTTTATTGCTTAGAGCAAGCGAAAAGTTCGCTCTGCCACTTTGTAGCCCTTATTGTACACTTCGATGCGGTAAGTGCCTTTGGCGAAGGGATCGCCGGGCTGCCAGATGACGCAGTTTTCGTCTTTTTGACCGTTGTAATTCCACTCCTGGGCATAGGAATAGGGGATTTCTTCACCGCTTTTATAATCGGTAAAGGTACCCGAACTGCCTTCGATGCGCAGGATATGCCCATGGGGGTCAAACAGGCGCACGTAATACACTTCCTTCCCTTGTGAGGAGTTTTCGTTGACACCGGAGCGGATACAAATCTTCAGGTAGTCGATGTTTTTTGCCCACCATCGGCGCACGCCTTTGCCACCGCCCTTGTCTTTGTACCCTTTGACTTTAATTTTTTCTACTGGGATCGCTGCGGCGCGGTTGTAACGTATGAGGATGTCCTCTTTTTCCTGGCTGAGCTTTTCTTTTTCCTCCTCGAGGTGGCGCTTTTCTGTGAGAAGCACTTCTTGGATGCTGTCCTTTTGGCGGATGGTGTGTTCCAGTCGTACGGTTGTCTCTTTGAGCTGCAAGTTTTCCTCCTGAAGGAGTTCGTTTTGCTTTTGCAGGGCCTCGATTTCCTCGATGTATTGGCGGATCTGGTTTTTCAGCTCCTCGATTTCTTTTCGGGCTTTTTTGAGGCTTCTTCGGCTTCGGAGGAGGAATTTAATTTGCTCCTTCTTTTTTTCGAGCTCTTCGATGTAGTTGTCGATGCGGGCGTTGAGCTCTTCGTTGACACCTTTGAGATCTTCGAGCTCGGACTTGGCCTCGTTGTATTGGGACTCGAGCTCGGAGTTTAGCTTTATCGTCTCTAAGAGTTCCTTTTTCTGATCCTCGTTGACTTGTTGGAGCTTGCGATTGGTGATAAATTGGTACAGATTACCCGCTCCGAGAGCCAGGATGAGAACGATAATTCCAGCGCGTACGTATTGCGATGATGTACCTGCCATTGCCAACCATTTTATTAATATTGCAACGACAAAGTATGCTCATTATTTTTTATTTACAATTGCTATCCGCTCCGCATGTTTTATCAAGTAGACATTTCATCGGCAGCATTTTACTGTAGATGCAAATCGTAAAAGATGAGCGAAGAAATTCCCCTTCATCGCATTCTCTTTCTGGATATCGAGACAGCGCCGGCCTTTCCAGGGTATCAAGAGATGGATCCCGCGATGCAAAGGCACTGGGATAGCCGAGCAAAGTACTTGATGCGTTCGACTCCATCGACTTCAGAGGAGCTGTACTTCGATCGTGCGGGTATTTACGCCGAATTTGCACGCGTGGTCTGCATTGGTATGGGCATATTTACCAAACAGGGGACCTTTCGATTACATGCTATCCATCACGAAGAGGAGGAGAGGATATTGCGCGAATTCAAAGCCTTGCTCGACAAGCACTACCACGAAGTGGAGCACAGCTGGATATGCGGGCACAATATCCGGGAGTTTGACATTCCCTTCCTCTGTCGTCGCATGCTCATCCACGGCATACGCTTGCCCAACATCCTCTCCCTTTCGGGTAAGAAAGCCTGGCAGGTTCCCCAACTCATCGATACGATGGACATGTGGAAGTTTGGCGACCAAAAGCACTTCGTCTCACTCGACCTTCTGGCCACGGTGCTTAGCATCCCTTCTCCTAAGGACAAGGGTATCAGCGGCAAGGACGTGGCCCATGTGTTTTGGCGCGAAAAAGATATCGACCGCATTGTAGCATACTGCCTTCGCGATGTCAAGACGACAGCGAAAATTTATCTGCGTCTCTCGCAGCGCACAGCTTCGGTCGACTTTGGCGAAGAGGAGGAGTGATTAGTCTTCGCGTATGAAATCGTTGTAGCTCTTCAGTTTGGGAGGCGTACAGCCTTTGGCAAATTGTCTTTTGAGCGCTTCCCACTCTTTTTTAATGTCCTTCCACTCGTTGGACAGCTTGTCGAAGTGGCGGTATTGGGCTCCTGTGGGTTTGCCTGGATAGCTGGCTACATCGCCGTAGAGATCGGCGAGCTTTTCGCGCAGGCGCGGTTTGTCCCGGCCGACGTAATTATCTCCTCGCTGTACGACGCACTTATCTTTGAGCGATTCGGCACGCTGCTTCCAAGTCTTTCGCTTATCGTCATCGATAGTACACACTTCGATCGCTTTTGAATACTCGTCGAGCTCGTAGACGAGATACGCCAGCTGCTGTTGGAGCTCGTATAGTTTCATCACGAGCTCTTGTTGCGCCTTGCGATCTTCTGGGCTATGGGGGGAATCATCGGGATAGCGCACTTCAAACGGCATGCGGTAGGTCTTTTTGCCTTTTTTCATCACGGCATAATAGCGTCCTGCGGGAACAACGGGTCCTTGGAGAGCGGAAAAGACGAAGGTCTTCCCCTGGGCAACCTTGGGTGGTTTCCGTCTGAAGTTCCAATACACGATATTCAAGCCCTTGGCCTTGGTTGGACTCAAGGTAGTGACGATTTCACCCCTTTCGTCTTCGATATGCAGACTCATTTTACCAAACAGATGTCGCTTTTTCATGTAGTAGGCTATCTTACCGTCGCGCGAGGGATTTTTTCCGACAAAATCGGTAAAATCCCCTTCCCAGTGGGTGAAGGCGGTACGCTCGGGGATGACCATCGGATCCGTCTTGAGGAAGGCAAACTCCGATGCTCGCACCTCAGGGGTCAATTGCCTCACGAGTGCCATATCGTCGATGATGATGACGCCGCGCCCGTGGGTACCGAGGACTAAAGCTCCGCTCTTTACATCCTGGGCAATGGCATGGATAGCCACCGGGGGCACACCTTTCTTGAAACGCTGCCAGGATTTGCCGCCATCCATGCTGAGGTAAAGCCCCATTTCGGTACCGAGGTAAAGTATGTCGGGATTGCGATAATCTTCGTGGATGGATCGCGCAAAACTCTGTATCTGGTCGGTGGCGAGGGAAGTCCAAGTCTTCCCATAGTCATCGGTGCGATAGACATAGGGGCGCATGTCGTTGAGAGTGTGACCGTCAAACACCGCATAGGCGCGCCCCTCGTAGAAAGCACTGGGCAGAATCTGGTAACACCACAAATTGGCGGGCAGATCGGGGATGTTTCGGGTACAGTTTGTCCAGCTCTTTCCACCGTTGATGGTGACCTGTACTTGACCGTCGTCGGTGCCTGCCCAGATGATGTCTTCGTTGAGGGGGGATTCGGCTATGGTAAAGACCGTGCAGTGATTTTCGGCACCGGAGTTGTCTACCGACACCCCGCCTGAGCGTTCCTGACGCTGCTTGGAGGGGTCGTTGGTGGTGAGGTCGGGCGATATTTTTTGCCAGGTTTCGCCCATATCGTCGGATCGGTGGACGAACTGGCTACCGATATAGAGGCGATCGGGATGGTGCGGGCTGAGCGCCATAGCGGTATTCCAATTGAAGCGGAGTTCGGGATCGCCCGGCTCGGCGTACGGCTTGATGACTTTGATATCGCCGAGCTCGTAATTGTACCGCCAAATGCCCTCGCCGCTCTGCATCATGGAGTAGATGATGGGCTTGGTCGGATGTTTGAAGACGCGAAAGCCATCGCCATATCCCACCGTTGTCCAGTCTTTTTCCAGAATACCTCCGTGATAGGTTGCCGAAGGGCCGTACCAGGATCCATTGTCCTGCAGTCCTCCGTATACATTGAAGGGCTCGGCATCGTCGATGCTGATGTGGTAGTATTGAGCTACGGGTATATTGTCGACAAAATCCAGGGTAGCACCTTTGTTGAGCGATCGATAGACACCGCCATCGGTACCGACGTAGATGATATCGGTATTTTGCGGGTGGAAGGCGATGTCGTGGATATCGGGATGCATTGCTCCAAGTGGTTTGAAGGTCTTGCCTCCATCTCTACTAATAGCACCGCGCAATCCCGCCTTGATGACGATATCGGGATTTTTGGGATCGACCACGATCCGTGAAAAGTAGAAGGGGCGTACTGTAAGAGCGAAGTCTCCATTGAGAAATTGCCAGGTCTGACCTCCGTCGTCGGAGCGATAGAGTCCTCCTTTTTGTGGTGCCTCCACTACAGCGTACAGTCGATTGGGCATGCTGGGAGCGACGGCCAGGGCGATTCGACCCTTTTTGCCTGAGGGAAGCCCGTGTTCGATGCGCTTCCAGGTAGCCCCTCCATCGGTCGATTTGAACAATCCGCTACCCATACCACCCGACTCAAAGCTCCACGGTGTACGGCGGAAGGTCCACATAGAGGCATACAGCGTCGAAGTATCGTCGGGGGCCATGACCAAATCGCTACACCCCGTGCTGGCATCGATGTAGAGGATTTTACGCCAGGTCTTCCCTCCGTCGGTCGATTTGTACACGCCGCGATGCGGGCTATCTCCCCAGAGTGCCCCCAAGACCCCCACGTAGATGGTATTCGAATTGCCTCGCGGAATGACGATAGAGGCAATGCGCTCGGAAGAGTCAAGACCCATTGGTTTCCAGGTCGTTCCTCCATCTTCAGATTTGAAAATGCCACAGCCGACGGACGTAGAATTTCGCACCCAAGTTTCTCCCGTGCCCACCCAAACGGTATAATCGGGGTCGTTAGGATCAATAGTCACAATGCCTATGCTCTGGCAGTGGTCGTCAAAGACGGGTGCAAAGGTATATCCGCCATCCGTACTCTTCCACACACCTCCTCCAGCAGTACCGACAAAGAGGATCTGTGGCTTGGTGGGATGTATTTCAATGTCTGTAATTCGACCGCTCGTCAATGCTGGGCCGATATGACGACCGCTAAGTCCCGGCAGCGATACTTGCCCGTACACCCAAGGCGTCCATGCTAAGAAGCACAGTATGAAATAGTGGATCGTGCCCAAGCTCCATCCTGCCCACGATTTCATACGCAAAGCTTTTAATCGGTTATTTATCCGGAGATGTGACGGAGGTATCTTGAGGCATCTTGAGCATCGTCGAGTCGAAGGGCGGATTGACTTCAAAACTTTTGATGGTCATCGAGGAGACCACCTGACCGTCGACTTTGTTTGTGATTTCATAGGGGATGAAGAGCTCTCCAGCTGCATCGTAATTGCTGTAATAGCGCTCCATTGCCTTACCAGCCATAGGGCCCTCCCAAATGTTCTGGGATTTGCTCATAATGGGCACGAAGTTTTCCTCATCGAAGTACCAGTACTCGATGTTGGGTTTTTCCTGGCCGTTGAATAAGACGGTACCCTTGTCGACTTTGAGCACGTAGGTCTTTACGCCATCGATTTCTTCTTCCCCTTCGAGTGTGACTTGATAGCCCTTGTCCTTCCAATGCAGGAAGGGATTGGGAAAGTCTTTGGACGTCCGCTTGATGTTTTCAATCGTTTCGTTGTCGAGTTTTTCGGCCTTAAGGTTCATAAAGTTGGTCTTCCAGCCAGTCTTTCCGTCGAAGGCCATGACGACGAGGTCTTTGCCTTGAAAATTGACTTTCTGAAATTTGACGCCGTTGTCGAACTCATAGGAGACCATGGGCATCTCCATGCTCTGGTACTTGAGGACGGATTCTATTTTCACGCCCTTAATGGCCTCCCAATTTTTCACGCCACCCGTGGCTTCAAGATAGCCGTTGACGATATCGTCGACAGTGACTTGTGCCCTACCGACGAAGGATACTGTACAGAGCACGACCAATGCAAAGAGTAGTTTTTTCATAGGTCAACGATTTTATACAATTTAAAATAGTTTTCGCCAGCTATTACGCTCAATGTCGGCGTAATGTTACGGGATAGGCCATGAAGGGCTGGATTTTTTCGACGAATGCCGGCATATTATGGACGAACGTTGTCTTTTTCCGCTGGGCAAATTTCCCTGCTCTCCACTTGTGGTAGAAGTTTTTCCACCCACTGAGAGGCGTTGAGGGCATTCCACAACCTGTCCGCTTCTTCTACTTTTGCTCGGGTGACGGGATTTTTGGGGACGAAAAGAGCACAGGTGTCATCGTGGGGCTGGATGGAGAGCTCATAGGTGCCAATCTGTCGAGCCAAGGCGATGATTTGTGCCTTGCTCATACCAATGAGGGGACGCATAATCCACTGTTGAGTGACGGATTGGATAGCGCGGAGGTTTTCTGGTGTTTGGGTAGCTACCTGGCCAAGGGCGTCGCCCGTAACAATGGCATTGGCTCGATGTGTCTTAGCTAACTCTTCGGTGATCTTCAACATCATCCTGCGCAAGAGGATGAGGCGATAACGGGGATTGGGCAACTCGACAATGGCCTGTTGGACGTCAAAGACAGGCACCAGGAGCAAGCGTATGTGCGGATGATAGAGCGTGAGACGCTGGACGATGGCTTCTACCTTTTCGATCGATCGTGGCGAAGTCATGGGCACGGAGTGAAAGTGTACAGCCACGGGCTGAAGTCCCCTCAACATGGCCAAATACATGGCTACAGGTGAGTCAATACCGCCCGAAAGCAATACCATCGCCCGCCCAGAGGTACCCACGGGTAGCCCGCCGAGACCCTTTTTCAAATCTGTGTACACCAGTGCACGATCACTGCGCACCTTGATGTGCATGCGCAAATCGGGATCGTCGAGATAGACCTTTTTGCCAAGCGTTTGACCGATGGCATCGCCTACAGCACAATTGACGCGATAGGCAGAAAAGGGCAGCTTGCGATCAATGCGACGGGTCACCACGCCAAAAGTCTCAAAAGCGTCAGCTCTTCGTTTGGCTATCGCAAGTGCAGTCTGGACAATCGCCTCCACCTCGGGGCGACAAGTCTCTGCGATGTAAAAGGAAGATATGCCGGGCGTTGTGGCCAGTACGCGTTCGATTTGTGAAATCTCGGATTCTGTAAGGCTCCCATTAAGCCGAATAAAATACGAGCCTCCCCGTGGGCCCTCGTAGTGGAGGTGCTCCCGAAAGGGACGCAGTTTTTCGGCCAGATTATCGCGCAATTTGCGTATAAAATCGCGCTGGTTTTTGCCCTTGAGGTAGATCTCATCAAAATTAAATACAGCCAGTCGCTGTGGTTCCATACACACACTTTTCTTCTCAGCTAACGAATTTTATCCTTTGCACATCATATAATACACGGCCATAAAGTATCTTTGTGCAAATTTCATACTCCATGAGGATCTGGCAATGGATCTCTATAGCGCTCATTGGTTTAACGATTTCATGCAAACAAAAACCTGCCGAAAAGGAAGTGTCCCTGCTCGAATACGGTGTACCACTCACCCTTCACGTACCTGAAGATGCACAGGTCAAACATTCCCAACTCAGCTTTGAAGAGGACATCACCATCAGCAACGGCAAGGATTTCAACATGCAAATCTTCATTTCCCCCGTCACAACGACAGATAAACAGAAGCTCCTCCAACAAAATATCGAAGAGATCAAACAACATCCCTACTTTTCTGAAATCGTCGAACAAAATCCCGAGGGATTTATCTATAAAATGCTCATCGACTCCACACCGAGCTATGGCTTCCGCCTTGTCCACGTGATGGGCGACCGCGAAATCACCTTCCGAGAATCACTCATGGGTACTTTTAGCCGGGAGCAAATCGATCAGATGTACGCCACCGCCAAAGCAGCCTTGAAAAATCAGTAAAACACCAGCGCGATCATTCCAATGGTTGAGTTGCGCTACCCATCTGAAGCTCCCAATGCTCGGATTGGAGAGTACCAGTACCTTGCGCACGCACGCGCAATTCGAGCACGCCACCATCCACTCGTTGGACGCGAATGGAAGGTATCCTAAGCGGTAATCGTAAGCGAAGTGCATCTGCCCTCTCCCAATCGATTGCGGATTGCAATGCTTCTTCCCAATAGGTATTCCAACGACGTTCCATGTAGACATTCCACACACGACGAAACCACCACTTCGACCACCACCAGACAAATTTGATCAAGCGATTGGTGGTATGAAATTGTAGATCGGGAGACTGAAAATCCCATAAATGCGTTTTACTATCCCATTTGGGTCGAAAGGAGTAATGCAGACGAGCTAGGTCTTTGTTTCGCACCCCTCTAAGCGTTACTACCAAGCGTATTTTACCGCCTCTAAAGCGTACATGCACCTGCTCTATGATGTAGGGTACGCCCAGAATTTGGACGGTTTTATCCCTATCGCTCCTCGACGTGAGCAAGGCCTCTACATATTTGGACACCACGCCTTCGCTCAGCTGGATTGGCTGGTTCCACTTCACCACCCCACCTTTGGGCTCTTGTATTCCGTACAACAACGCGGGCATCGAAACGCTATCCACATATCGCTCTTCCGTCCAGGCAAGTAGTCCAGTGTTCAGCAAAACATCGGCGTACAATCTGTTGTTGCGCTCACGGATACGGGAAATGCGCACATCCCTAATGGGAAGATGCACATACCCTGGTTGAGTGTCGAATATCGCTATACCCCGGTAAAGCATTTCAGCAACCGCGCGTACGTAAATGGGCAGTGGATTTTCCTCCTGCATCATACTGTCAAACCCCTGTAGCCAGTGCGGCATGCGATCGTAGAGGTATTGCTCGATGATGCCCACAGGGCTAAATTGAAGGCCGAGTACGGAGAATTTCGGCTTTTCTATCCACTCGATGTAGTCCAAAGTTGTGGATGTATGGACAGTCCAGTCCGGATCAATCCGAACGGCACTGTGCAAATGCAAACGCAATTTGGCCTCGCCCTTCGTGGTGAGGAATCCCATCCGTCGAAAGAGGCGTACCTTCAATGGGAGGGCTATCCACAGGGCATCCCCTCGCCAGGAAGCCTCCAAACCTACATCCTTTTGGATGCGTACTTGCGCCGGCATGTCCGTCGTAGGCTTCATTTCAAACAAGGTGTCGGGCACAAGCTCCCAAAGCCATTCGAGCAATTGCTCCTTTTCAATAGACAGAGGCAAGACCAGCGAGCCCCTTTTTTCGCCATGGGCGGTACTGGTTGGGTCAACATGATCCAGGGATTTGCGCGTAGTATGACACGCCGCATGGGCTAAGACTATTCCCATCATAAACAACACATTTCGCAGATGCATTTCCTCATTGCTCTAATGATCAACATACGGGATAAACACGTTGATGCTCATCCTTCATCCAGAGGAACGGCTATGTATGCCCTTTCATTGCTCTATGGGGAGATATCCCCTGTAAAGTACACTACGCGTGTATTTCTTTTTCCCAAACCACAGAGGCCACAGAGATTTTTCCTGAGAGCGCAGAGCAGCGCACCCCATGACCTCTCCCCCACTCACCGCACTAAGGTCACGTCGCCCGAACGGCGCAGCAGGCGTCCCTCGCCGTCGCGGTAGTCTACCACGTACACGTACACCCCAGCAGGCGCCTCCTCACCCCGAAAGCGGCCGTCCCAACGCACCACGCCGCCATCACTCTCGTACACCAGCTCGCCCCAGCGGTCGTACACCCGCACGTGCAGCACCTCCACACCGCCTGCAGGGTAGACCG
>WFXH01000062.1 GCA_015490715.1 Saprospiraceae bacterium
ATCGTACAGGAAGGTGTTTGGCGACTGGGTAGAGCGCGGTCGCGCGGATCGAGCAGGTACGGAGGTGCGGTTGAAGGCGATCAAGGTCGGAAACGTGGATGACTATATGCGCCTGGATGGTAGCAGCGCACGCGGAGCATCGGAGGTTGTGTTGGAGATTGAGCGAGGAGAGCTTGGAGCGGGAGTAGGAGAGATCGTAGTACGGGGCGTAGGAGTAGAGGACATGAGCGGCTTGCAGTTGACGCTGAAGTATGATCGTGAGGTGATGAAGTATGTGGGCATAGAGGGCGGCATGATGGAGATAGGAGAGGAGTCGGTCAATGAGGTAGAGCCTGGTGTGCTGTTGATGAGTTATGCACGCGGCAAGGAGGAATTGAAGGACGGAGGCGTACTGTTCCGCTTGAAGTTTGAGGTGAAGGAAGGGGTACGCGTGGATGAAGGCTTGCTGAGCCTTGGAAGTGGTTACTTGACGAACGAGAGCTATGACGAGAGCTTAGCGATCCGCGGAGTACGCATCCGATATGTAGAGGGCGGATATGCGCTGTATCAGAACGTACCGAACCCGTTTGAGAAGGAGACGGTGATCGAGTACCGCTTGCCGGAGGCTATGCCGGTGACGTTGACGGTGTATGAGGTATCGGGCAAGGTAGTATTGTTGAAGGAGTTAGAGGGACAGGCAGGGCTGAACAAGGTGGTATTGAAGCGCGAAGAGTTAGGCGAGAGCGGAGTGTTGTACTACCAGCTCGATGCGAAGGACTTCACCGCCACGAGGAAGATGGTGCTGATGAAGTAATCCACCAGCGAAGTCAAAAGAGAGGGCAATGTCGAGAGGCATTGCCCTCCACTATTTAAGAGAATCGGTTTTTGGGATGGCCTCTCTCCAAATTATTCAGGAGGGGGGCTTTTTCATTATATGGTGATGCGGTGGAAAAATTTTTTGCAATTACATATTAAAAAAATTCCTAATATGTAAATAATTGCCGTACCTTTGCTTCGACAACTATCGATAAACAAGTCTCAAGATGAGAAACAGCGTTCTGCTACTACACAGCTTTTTAGTATTTCTCCTAAGTGTACAAATGGAGGGGCAATGCATACCAGAGATGGTCTGCAAACAGGACGTGTCCATTTCACTAAACAATAGTGGAATGGCAATTGTACCCGCCATTTTATTGGATAATGGAAGCCATGATACCTGTAGTGGTGTTGGACATCCCGTCAGTCCTCTGTGGTTTAAAGTTAAGCGGATGACACCGCCGGTGGATTATTCGTGTACTACCACAGATAATCCCGATTATATGTTTGATGACGAGGTAAAACTATGCTGTCGGGACATTGGTGACACCATCATTGTGATATTGCGTGCTTATACAATGCAGCCTGATCCAGGACCTATACCCGACGATACCTTGATGGGATATTACAACGAGTGTATGATACGCATTTATGCTGTAGACAAAATCGCCCCTACGATAATCTGTCCGGCTGATGATACTATAGAGTGTAGAGACGTGGGCATTGATTACAAGAGCATTGGAACACCTATTGTTCAAGATAATTGTGACTCTGTAACAGTTGATTTGACTATTGATACCTTTTTAAACCAATGTGGTACGGGGTATATTTTGAAGAAATTTGTAGTTATAGATGAGAGTGGAAATTCAGATTCCTGTATACAGCGGATCGATGTAGTCAACAGTTTTCCTTTTAATGGATTGGATAGCAATCAACTCAAATGGCCTGCGGATACTACTATATATAGTTGTGCAGAATATTTCGATACTGCCTTGACAGGGGCGCCTATTGTCATGGATGATCACTGTTCCTTAGTGGGCACAAGTTATAAGACCAATCGGTTTTATTTTAGAAAAAATGGCGCATGCCAAAAAATCATTCGCAGCTGGAAAGTCATCGATTGGTGTCGGTATATTCCGTCGAGAGGATGTATTCCATCGAATGGTTGTTGGGAGCATGTGCAAATCATAAAAGTACTCGATACGATTCCACCCATTATTTATGGTATAAAAGATACCCTTGTATTGAATTATTCGATGATATGCGGACCAGTTCGAGTGCGTTTAGATACACCGAAGGGATTGGATTGTGATTCGGTCATTATTACACGATTTGAAGTTGAGGTAGATTATTTTAGTGATTCCGTCATCGATTTTATACAGAGAGGAAATGGAGTTGTAGATACCCTGTTTCCAAATGGGGTGCACACCATTCATTACTACGCGGTAGATAAGTGTGGGTTAAAGGCTAAGAAAACGATTACTCTAACCGTTCGCGATGGGAAAAAGCCCTCACCAGTTCTTAAAAATGGAATGGTCACCGCTCTGATAGCGATGCAAGGAGGAGCAATGACTGTAATAAAGGCACATCAGTTGAATCAGAGCAGTTACGACAATTGTACGCCAGCTGAGCAATTGCGCTTTTCGTTTAGCAGTGATCCCACGGATACGATACGTGTCTATACTTGTGATAGCATACAGGGTACGGGTATAAAGACTGTGGAAATTTGGGTCACCGATGCTTCGGGCAATCAAGATTATGCCGTTACTTACGTGATAGTACAAGACAACAATGGACTGTGTCCAGGAAATCTCCAGACGAGAGTATTTGGTGCGGTGGTAGATATGCACCATCGCATCATTGATCACACTGTAATACGAGCACTATTTGATCAACGGGTTGTGGAAGATCCATTAAAAGAAGGGGAATGGTATGAAATTAAAGTAGAAGATGCCCTTGGAAAGGATGTGACATTATTTCCAGTCAATGATTTTAATCAACTAAAAGGTGTGGATATACGCGATTTAATATCGATACAAAAACACGTATTAGGTATACAGCCGTTTCGACAGGCATATCAGTACTTGGCGGCCGATATTGATCAAAGTCATGGTGTGAGCAACAATGATGTGAGGATACTCATTGATCTGTTATTAAAGAGGAGAGATCACTTCCCTGATGGAGCCTCGTGGCGCTTTTATGTGCGTAAGGATCTACCCGATTTAAAAGCGAGGATCAACCCATTTACCATGCCATTATTGAGTAAATACGTGTATCATGGATTTCGGGCGGGGAAGAAAGTCGATTTTGTCGGTATTAAGGTGGGCGATGTCGTAGATACAGGACCAAAGAAGCGTGGCCCTATACAGCGTGAAGGGGAAAAAGCATTGTACGTCAAGTGGCTATCTTCGGAAAAGATAGGTTTGTATGCGTATAAAATGGTAGATTTGACAGGTATACATTTGCGCATTGTATTGCCTCGAGAGATTTCTACTGTCGATATTCGCTCGAATATTCCCGAAAGAGACCGAAATCTACAATTTCACTACCTTAGAGATAGTGGCGAGTTGCACATCTTATGGATGGATGTGGAGGGGTTGGTCTTTAGTCCAGGAGAGGAAATACTGTCTGCACTGCTGCAATGGGAGGATGGATTCGATCATAAGAGAAGGGGGGCATTGCAGGTCGAAGGAATTGCGATAGACAACAGTGGTCGAGAATATCGGATCGAGTTACTTCAACCTTACAGAATACAGAAGATAGAGGAAAGTACTCAGAATCGAGGGGAAGGGTCGGAAATCGTTTCGGGTAGGGCCTGGAAGATGCGCTTGTATTCGCCAGAAGAAGGAAAAGTACAGATTGCGGTGTACAATCAACTCGGCAGGTTGATGTATTTGAAGGAGATTGGGCTTATGCGAGGCGAAAATCGCATACGTGTCCCCATAGAGGGATGGAGTGCCGGCAACTACTATGTGCATATTACGGGTAGAGGTGATGTGCGGAGATATAGATTCGTCGTCGTCCGTTGAGCAGGGTAACTATGTCCATTTAATCCCAAAGACCGATGAAAGGAGCGCTACTTAGATTGTTGTGGAGTAGTGGTGTTGTATTCTTGTTTGGAGCAACAACCCTTTCGACCACACAAGGAAATCGTTCAGAAGGGCAATACCCTATTGAGGGATTGGCATGTTTGCAGCGTGTTCAGATATCGCTGGATGAGGATGGCATGCATACAATTCACCCTTCAGAGCTATTGGCGGAAGAATATTCTTCGTATTCCATGTTTGAGGTGATGATCAAGCTTCCGGGGAGGGATAGTGTGTTGTTTTGCACGGATGTGGGAAAGACGCTGATGGTGATGGTGCGCGACACGACGACGGGCAATTCGTGTTGGACCATGGTTAAGGTCGAAGATAAGTTACCTCCGAAGCTGCTTTGTAGTAATGATACTTTACCGTGCACGATACATCCCGATTCGGTGGATTACGGAAAGTATGTGTCGTACAGCGATAACTGCGATACGGCGGTACAGGTACAACATACGCGATTGTATCAATACCTGGGATGTACGCATCCCCTGTTTACTGGGTATACTGAAAATATCTGGATCGTCACGGATCAGTGGGGCAATGCCGATACATGTACGAGCACGGTGTACTTTAAGCGTCCGCCTCTGGTCGATATTCGCTTTCCGTCGGATACGACAATGTACTGTCCTTCGGCCAATCCCGATGAGGCGGGAGTGCCGAGCTATATGGGTAGACCAGTTGGAGCTCTGTGTGATGTGCTGTATTATTACGTCGATGATACGATCGTGTACTGTGCGGTATCGTATGAAATCTTTCGCCATTGGACCGTTTTGCAGCAGTGCAATCTCCAGCGGAGAGACAGTGTCCAGCGCATAGTGGTGTTGGATACGCTTGGGCCCATGATCCAGTGTCCCGATACGGTAGTCGTGGGCACCGATATTGACCTTTGCGGTGTGCGGTACATGGTGGGGAGCTTAGCGGTGAAAGATTCGTGTTCGCCGGTGGATTCGATACAGTGGAGTGTATGGATTGATGGGATGCCCTATAGCGTGGGTGCAGTTGTCGTATTGGATACGGGATTGCACGCTGTGCGGTATATTGCTGTAGATGATTGTGGCAACAGCGACACATGTGATTTTGTGTTAAAGGTGGTTGATGACGATGCGCCTATCTTGTTGTGTGCTACGAACGATACGATAGGTTTGGGCAACGACAGCATTGTCGTCGTGGACAAGAGTCATTTCGACAGCCTTGTACAGGTATACGACAACTGCACGGATAGCTTTGTGGTGCGCATCCGTCGGATGGAGGATCGATGTGATCGGCCTGTGGATACGACTTTTTCGGGGGTCAATTTGGCGTTTTGTTGTAATGATGTAGGCGTACCGGTAATGGTCGTAATAGAAGTGGAGGATAGCTCAGGCAATGTCAACAGCTGTATGATCAATGTCGTGGTGGTAGACACAGTGCCGCCGATGATTACCATGTCGCCTCCCGATACTACGGTTTCATGCACGGTAGATTTTCTCGACACGGCTGTGACGGGGGGCATCAAGTATGTGGACAATTGCCCCACGCAATTGGTGGTGACGGTCGTCGACTCCAACGGTGTCAATAGTTGTAAGACGGGCGTCATCAAGCGGACATTTGTCGTGTGTGATCCGCAGATGAATTGCGATACGGCGGTGCAATACATCACGGTCGTCAATCCCTACACCTTTGACACGACAGATGTAGTGTGGCCGAGGGATACGGTTATAGAGGATTGCCCTGCCGACTCATTACCTTCGACGATTGGGAGCATGGTAGTAGTGCGTGGGGATAGCTGTCGGTCGATCGTTGTGATGTGGATGGATTCGGTGGTGGCCGATACGACGGATGCGTGTTTGATCATCTATCGTACGTGGCAAGTATGGGATACATGCAGTGCGGTGCGGACGCATTTAGACAGCGTGCAGGTATTGACCTTTTTAAACTATCGGCCACCGGTACTATCAGGGCCGAGGGATACTACGGTTTACGCTACCGATTGCGGTGCGTATGTAGCTTTGGACTCGGTGCGGGCGACGGATTGCAGCTCCAATGTGGTAATCACGAACGATTACAACGGAGGGGGTCCCGATGCATCGGATACATTTCCCATTGGTATGACGACGGTGCGCTTTGTGGCGGTAGACAATTGTGGCAACACCTCGACGTATGCAGTCAAGATTACCGTCCTGGATACGAGTGCACCGCAGTTGATCTGTCCTGCCGACACGACGGTGTTGTGCGATTTCGATTTCACTTTAGACAGCCTGTCGAATTTTGGCGATGTCACAGTGGTGGACAATTGTCTGGATTCGGTGTGGATACGCGTGGATACGATAGATCAACGGCGCAAATGCAATGCGGGCACGGTCACACGCATCTGGTACTTGCGCGATAGCTTTGGCCATCGCGATACCTGCATGCAGACCATCACCTTTGTGGTCGATACGGTGTCTCCGACCAATGTGGTATTTCCCAACGACACGGTGATTGAAGACTGTCCGCCGGATTCGCTGCCGTCGACGATCGGCAGTATGGTGGTGGTCTACAACAATCGCTGCGGGACGATCAAGGTGGAATATCAAGATACGGATGTGTCGGATCCCAACGATGTGTGTTTGGTCATCGATAGGCGATGGATTGTGACGGATTCGTGCAGTGAGCGATCTCCCGTTACGGAGCGTGTACAGCGGATCACGATTTTAAACTATCGCCCTCCTCTATTGACGGTGCCTGACGATGTCACGGTGTATGCTCCGGAGGACAGCTGTAGCAAGTTTGTACGGTTGCGCTCAGCGACGGTGACAGACTGTAGTGCGGGGGTGGTGATCACCAACGATTACAATAGCGGCGGTGCAGATGCGTCGGACGTATATCCAGTGGGTACGACCTGTGTGGTCTTTACTGCGACGGACGGCTGTGGCCAGCAGTCGACCGATACGACATGTATTACTGTGTTGGATACCATCCCTCCGATGATTCGGTGTCCGCAGGATACGACGGTATTGTGCAGCGCTGTGGATCTGCAAAATTTATCTGCCTTTGGGGACATTGTCGTGACGGAAAACTGCGATTCTGTTGTGGTGATGCGCGATTCGGTGGTCAATGTCGACAGTTGTGGAGCGGGCTACATACTGCGCAGATGGTACGTGCTGGATTCGCTGGGGCAGGCCGATAGCTGTGTACAGACCATTACCGTGGTGCCCGACACCTTGCGCCTTTCGAATATCCAATGTCCGCCCGACACGTCGATGGTCGACATCTGCGATTCGGTTGGGTTGGATAGTTTGCTCAATATCATGCCGCAGGTGGATTCCTTTGGAGGTCTCTGTGGCCCGATTGGCATTAGCTTTACTGATCAAGTGCAGACGCTATGTCAGCCGCCGGTGTGTAAGCGGATCACGCGGGTGTGGAGGATCGTCGATTCCTGTCAGTACAACGGAAGTGGACAGGGGGTGTTTGAGTGTACACATGTCGTAGAGGTGATCGACACGATGCCTCCGCAGTTTGGGGGCATTCCCTTTGACACGACATTGTTTGCGGCCCCGGATTCTTGTCGGAAGTACGTTCGGCTTCAGGCCACCTTAGAGGATTGCGCTGGGGTAGGATTTGTGATGCACGATGCGCCGTATGGTGCTCCGGATTCGCTGGATATATCGGGGGAGTATCCCATTGGGGTGACGCTGGTGACGTTTGTCTATGAGGATTCGTGCTGTAATCGCGATACGACGATTGTGTCTATCCGCATTGTCGACTCGGTGCCACCGATGTTGACATGTAGTCCCTATACCGCAACATTGGAGCGTACCGAGAGGGGGCAGGTACAGGTGCAAGTATGTCCTCGGCACTTCGGCGTCGTCAAATCGGACAACTGCGTGCCCGACAGCAATCTCGTCGTCACGATGAACAAAAACAATCTCGGCGACTCCTGTCGCACATACACCTGTGATTCATTGATGGGACAGCAGAGCAAGACCTTTGTCATCAAGCTCTACGTCATCGATACGATCAACAATACGATTGATTCGTGCACGACGGTACTGGTCCTAAATGATGCCAACGGCTTGTGCGGAGGACCTTTGCCCCCAGTCTTGGGTGGGAAGGTGCTCGATCCCTTTGGCCACGCGATAGTAGGAGCGACGGTATTGGTCGATGAGGTGGACAGTGGTGTAGTGAAGACCGACGCAAACGGATATTATTCCTTCGATTTTATACCGAGACCGAATTTCACCTACACAGTACACGTGCGATATGGGCGTTTACATAGATACGATGGCCTGACGGTTCGGGATTTATGGAGACTGCAGATGCATCTCCTCGACCTACGTCCTTTCAAGAGAGCGGCGCAGCATTTTGCTGCGGATCTCAATGGCGATAGACGTCTTTCGTCGAAAGATATGGTCCAACTGCGCGACATCTTGCTCGGTAGGGCCAATCCCTTTACGCATCGCAGCCAATGGTTCTTTTACGCTGCGGATTGTCGTCCTCGTGGTTTGCAATTGCCCTGTGGAGCCCTGGATGTGAGCTATCGGGATACCAACGAGACCAAGGAGCTCAACATACGCGGAGTGCGCCTGGGAGATGTGGATTTGTCGGGCTCCTCAATGGTTCTATCTTCTGATGTACGAGCCTCTGTGGTAGAAGCTCTGTACCGCGTCTACCGCTCCGATGAGGGATATCAAATATTAGAGGTTCGGATACCTCAAATGCGCGATATACAGGGTATGCGTATCCAATGGTCTATCCCGACGAATTGGACCTATGACGGGCCGGTGGAGAGGACCGATAATCTTGCGCGCGATGCATGGGTGTGGCTTGCTCCCGTTGAGTGGAAGCAAACCCATCGTACGATGTCGTTTTTGTGGACGAGCACGGAGTCGGGGAGCGACGAAGGAGTGTTTGCCTTTGCCTTTGAAGAGACCTCTCCGCCTATTGAGGTACGGCCGTTTGTCTCAGGGGTATCGGAGGTAGTCACCGCCTCAGGGGAGTTGAAACAACTTCGTCTGCAGTATCAATCGCACGAGCCCGGTCGCTTTACGGTGTATCCATTTCAGCCTAACCCCATGCTCGACGAGGGCTACATCAGGCTCTACTTACCCGAGTCCGATGTCGTGCGTCTGGAGATCTTCAACATGACGGGCAAGCGCGTAATGACCTTAGAGCAGTCCTTTGGCCCAGGAGAGCAATTCCTTCGCTTGAAACGCCAGTACCTGGAGGCTTACGGATCGGTATTTTTCTACACCCTCAATACTCGGTTTGGTACGCATACCGATAAAATCATGCTCCTCGATTAAACAGAGGGTCGGATATAGTCCAGATGTACCTCTTTAGAGCCTCTTCGTCTTATGTATAAAATCGTGAAACGGAGTGTGTGAATTATTTCATCGCCTCAGGCAAGTGGAGGAGAATACTTCAGGACTGCGATTTCATACCGATAAAAGAGACGGTGGATGATCGGGGAAAAGTATTGGCGAGATAGGTGTGGAGGGGAATAAAATCTAAGAGTGTGAAAATGAGTGTGCTAATCGCATGAATTTAGTAAAAAAAGCATTATCTTTGCGCGCCTAAAATGGTGTTAACCCTGCTCGTTTGAGCGAGCATACAAAACGTGTTGGATACATGATAGAAGATCAAAACATTCGTCCAGAGGAAAACCCCGATGCATCGTCGATGGCACCTCAGGGATCAGAGGATTCGTCTTCCGGCAAGGCAGAAACTCCTTCGGAGGTAGAGGTGGTAGAAGAGGATTTTGACTGGAACATAGGCAACGACTATCAGCTTCCGTACAGTGAGGAGGAGAAGCAGGCCCTCCTGGAGAAGTACACCCAGACGATACGGACCTTTTCGGAGGGCGATGTCGTCAAGGGGAGGATCCTGG
This sequence comes from Saprospiraceae bacterium, assembly GCA_015490715.1. Taxonomy (GTDB): domain Bacteria; phylum Bacteroidota; class Bacteroidia; order Chitinophagales; family Saprospiraceae; genus S141-43. The sequence continues at coordinate 9,733 of WFXH01000062.1, forward strand.
GCTTGACCAAGAGCCATGCCATTGTCGACATCAATTACAAGTCGAATGGGTTGGTTCCGCTATCGGAGTTTGACGACATGCCGGATTTAAAGCCGGGTGATGAGGTAGATGTGTACATTGAGCGTTTGGAGGATCCCAAGGGGCGGTTGATTTTGTCGAGGAGGAAAGCCCGTCTGATCAAGGCGTGGGAAATGATCAAGCGCGCCTATGAGACGGGTGAGATCATTCGCGGCAAGATCATCAGCAAGACGAAGGGTGGATTGATCGTCGATGTAGGGGGATTGGAGACCTTTTTGCCGGGGTCGCAGATCGACGTCAAGCCCATCATCGATTACGATTCGTATGTGGGCAAGACGATGGAGTTTAAGGTGGTGAAGATCAACGAGGCTATTTTCAACGCCGTAGTATCGCACAAGGCGATCATCGAGTCCGAGCTGGCGGAGCAGCGCGAGAAGATCATACGCGAGCTGGAGATTGGGCAGGTCTTGGAAGGTACGGTCAAAAATATCACGGATTTTGGCGCGTTTTTGGATCTCGGAGGTGTCGATGGCTTGTTGTATAAAACGGACATCTCATGGGTGCGCATTTCGCATCCGTCGGAAGTGCTCGAGCTCAATCAGAAGCTCAATGTAGTCGTGCTCGACTACGACGAGGAAAAAAAGCGGATTTCCCTCGGGTTGAAGCAGTTGCAGCCGCATCCGTGGGATTTGCTGCCTGAAGACTATAAAGAGGGCAAGATCGTCAAGGGTAAGGTGGTGAAAATCGAAGATTACGGGGCGTTTGTCGAGGTCCAACCCGGCGTGGAGGGACTGATTCACCTGTCGGAGGTATCGTGGAGCAACAAGCCCATCAATGCCCGAGAGTACTTCCAGAAAGGACAGGAAGTGGAGGCTAAGATCATTGCCATCAACAGGGAAGACCGCAGGATGTCGTTAAGTATAAAACAGTTGACTGAGGATCCGTGGAATAAGGTCGATGAAAAATACCCCGTGGGAAGTGTCCACAAGGGCAAGGTCATCAACCTGACGCCGTACAACGTCATTGTAGAGCTGGAGGAGGGCATCATTGGCAGTGTACACGTCAATGACCTTTCGTGGATTAAGCGATTTCACCATCCCTCGGAGTATGTCAACGTCGGTGATGAGATGGATGTCATCGTGCTCGAGATCGATAAGGAGCGGCGCAAGCTCATCCTCGGTCACAAGCAGCTGACGGAGAATCCCTGGGATACCTTTGAAGAAGTCTTTGCGGAGGGCACGAGTCATGAGGCGACTATTCTGCGCATGGAGCGCAATGGAGCTGTCGTCCAATTGCCCTATGGAGTGGAGGGATTTGTCCCGCAAAATCACCTTCGCAAAGAGGATAAAAGCTATCCCGAAGAGGGCGAAACCATCCCCGTAAAGGTCATTGAGTTCAATCGGGAAAATCGAAGGATCATCTTATCCCATCTGCGCTATTGGGAAGATAAGAAAAAGGAAGAGCTGGGAGAGGCTGCGGAGCAGGAGCGCAAGGAAGTAGAAAAGGTACTCAAACAACAGAAGAAAGAGACGACGATACTGGGTGAGCTCGGCGTCTTTGAAGACATTAAGAAAAAGCTCGTAGAAGAAGAGCCTGCCAGTACTGAATCCGAGCAGGTGGAAGCCAAAAAGGAAGAGAGCAAAGAAGTAAAGGAGGAGAAGGAGATGCCAGAGGATAGTGTCGAGGTGAAGGCTCCAGAGTCGAGTGACAGTGGGGAAGTAGATGATTTGAAGAAGATCGAGGGGATCGGACCGAAGATATCCCAGATTCTTCAAGAAGCGGGGATACGCACGTATCGCGATTTAGCCAATACCGATCCCGAAAAGATACGAGAGATATTGCTTCAGGCGGGGTCGCGGTACAAGATGCACGATCCGACTACCTGGCCGGAGCAGGCTGCGCTGGCTGCCGAAGGCAAGTGGGAAGAGCTCAAAGCCCTTCAAGAGCAGCTCAAGGGTGGCCGGAAGAAGTGAGAGCGATTTAACCAGGCATTCATAGAGTAAGGGAGCATCTGCATGCTCCCTTTTTTGTTTTGGGCAAGGACGTATACTGTTTTGGGCGTTGAAAGCATTGGCATGAAGGCGATGCACCGCACTTCTTGGAATGGGGGATGATGTGCTCACAGGTCATTGGATCAGTGACCTGCTCAGGCGGGCGAGGAGAGGTACGGTGATCAAGGCGGGCAGGAGGTTTTCAATGGGGAGCTCGACAGCGCGGAGCATTTCCAATCCTATGCCGGCGATGAGCAGTCCGCCTGTGGCCGATATCCATGGGAGTACGGAATCGTCGAGATATCGTCGCAGGAGAGATGCGCTATGGGTAATCGTCGACTGGAAGAGCAATAGCGGTAGGGCGGCGAAAAGTACACCCACGCCGTAACTGGCTGCTAAGGCGATAGATGTAAAACCGTCAAGGGTTGCTTTGGCGTAAATCAAGGAACGATTGCCCGTCAGGCCTTCTTCGAGGGAGCCCATCAGGGTCATGGCTCCCACACAAAAGATGACGAAGGCCGCTAAGAGTGCCTCACTAAAGCGCGGATCATGGCTGATGCCGAAATGCTTGAGGGCATCGGCCAATTGGAGAAAGTGCGCGCGCAAATCCACACCGTTGCCGATGAGCAGGCCTATAAGAAGCCCCATAATGAGGATTGTCCAACCTTTGGCGTCGGTATGGTGGAGCGTCATTTGGGCGCCCATGATGAGTACGGCCAATCCAACTGTAGAGAGGAGGCTCGTTTGATAGTCTTGGGGAATGGACTCGTGCAGGAGTAGACCGATGCTCGAACCGACCGTAACGGTGATGGCATTGACAAGTGCACCCTTAGGGATGAGCATCATAGCTTATTGGATGAAAAGAGGCTTGCCCGTCATGATTTCAGGGATGGGCAGCTGGAGCAGCTGTAGCACGGTAGGAGCGATGTCGTAGAGGTAGCCGCTATCGGTGCGTGGCCTTTTGTATCTCGGATCGATGAGGATGCAGGGCACGGGATTTTTGGTGTGTGCAGTGTTGGGGCTACCGTCGTCGTTGATCATATAGTCGGCGTTGCCGTGATCGGCGGTGATGAGTATGGAGTAGCCGTATAGTCGTGCCAGTGGAATGAGCAATCCAAGGGCGCCATCGACAGCCTGTACGGCTTTGACCACTGCTTTGAATACGCCGGTGTGGCCGACCATGTCGGGATTGGCGTAATTGAGGCATATAAAATGAGGTTGGGATTGTTCGATTTCTTCGATGAGTCGGTGGGTCACTTCGTTGGCGCTCATTTCGGGTTGGAGATCGTAGGTAGGTACTTTGGGGGAAGGGATGAGTATGCGCTTTTCGTTTTCGAAGGGCTCTTCTCTCCATCCGGAGAAGAAGTACGTGACGTGTGGGTACTTTTCGGTTTCGGCGATGCGCAATTGCTTTAAGTTGTGCTGGGCGATGATTTCGCCGAGGGTTTGCTGTACGATTTCACGCTTGAAGAGGGGATAGACGTCTTTAAAGTGAGGATCGTATTCGGTCATGGTGATGGTGTACAGCGGTAGCTTAGACATTTGGTGCTGAGGGAAGTCTTCTTGCGTGAGGGAACGGAGAAGCTGACGGAGGCGATCGGTGCGGAAGTTGAAAAATACGGCGGCGTCGCCAGGGCGGATGCGGGGGAGAGGGTTGCCCTCTGCGTCGGTCAGGATGATGGGCTTGATGAATTCGTCGGTAATGCCTTGCTCATATGAATTTTGGATGGCTTCGATGGGATCGTGGGCTAAGGAGCCTTTGCCGTGGACTAAGGCGTTGTAGGCTACAGCGGTGCGTTGCCAGCGGCGGTCGCGATCCATGGCGTAGTATCTGCCCACGATAGTAGCCAGATGGACATCCGAGTAGGGTTGGATGTGGTTGAGGAGTCTCTGAATGTAGTCGACGGCACTGTGGGGGTCGGTATCTCGGCCGTCGGTAAAGGCGTGGATGTAGATGGGTTTCGCACCCTTTTTGTGGAGGATGTCGATGAGGGCGAAGAGGTGATCAATGTGGGAATGCACACCACCGTCGGAGACCAGTCCCAACAGGTGGATAGGATGATGGTTGTGTCGGCTGTATTCGACGAGTTCGTCGAGGAGGGGATTTTGCTCGAGTTGTTCGCTGGCAATACTGCGGTTGATTTTTTCGAGATCTTGCCAAATCACTCTTCCTGCACCGATGGTGAGGTGTCCCACTTCGGAGTTGCCCATTTGCCCTTCTGGGAGACCCACGCTGTTGCCGTGGGTGAGGAGGGTACAGTTTGGAAAGGTGGCGAGGGCATTGTCCATTACTGGCGTCTTCGCACGAGCAATTGCCGATCGCTTCGGATCAGGCCCAATACCCCATCCGTCCAGGATGATCAGCAAGACCTTTGACATCGAACTTCCCCTGTTTTGCAGGGCGTAAAGTTAGAAACTATTCTTCACTTAAGATAAGCGCTGTGGATTATTTAGAATGCTTTGGCAGCTTGCCGAGACTGATGTTGACGCCGGCCGTAAAGTTAAAATATCCGGTCGAGGGGCCGGAAAACTTATAAACTCGATTTAAAGAAAGGTAGGTCTTTATGAATGCGAGCTTTAAGGAGCTGTATAATCCCAATTGTTGGCTCCCCGATTGGACGTTAAAGCTGGCCCCCAATTGTAAAAACTTCCACGGATAGAAGGAAAGGTAAATCATGAGTTGGTGGTCGGAAAGGAGTTTGCCATGGGCAAAGCGGTAGACCATGCCGGTGCGAAAATGGCGGTTGAGTTGATAATCTGCTCCCAGTACGAGCGACCAGGGCAGGGAAGTACGAAACTTGTAGTCAATGGCGTAATCCAGATCTTCGAAGAAGCGCTTGGTGGTATCGATGAGGTTAGTGAACGTGGTATCGCTGAGGGTTAGGCTATCTAAGCGGATAAAATTTTGAAATCCCGTAAAGGTGGAAGTACCAGAAATGCTCAATTGCATGCTGCTCGAAGATCCCCAACGGATAAAGCCGATGTCGGTGACGGAGGCGTGCAGGTCGAGGATATCTCTCCAGCGATAGGTTGCGCCGAGGGAAATGCTGGCACCGATGTTGCGAAAATTGGGTACCAGTCCTCCTGTGAAGAGTTGGAGGGTGGTGTGGACGGCATCGGGTACGACATTGGAGCTCATGAGGCGGTAGTTGCTCTCGACGGTCCACTGGTACCACTCGTCGTGGGTCGTAAAGTAGAGCTCACGTCGGGGGGTGTACAGGAGAAATTTACCCGTGAGCAGTGAAACTCGTGCGCCAAATTTCCAATCATTCCACTGTCGAGCAATGCCGAATCCCAACTCTCGATAGTTCATGAAATGGCTGCCGAGGCCGATGTAGAGTTTTTCATTGAGGAGCTGGCCGTTGCCGCGGAGCAACAGGCGAAACACATCGCGCGGGATCATCACTTCGTTATAGGAGCGCAAGCGATAGGAAATGCTGAAAGACCACAGCGGATCAAATCGTACGGCGGCAAAAAACACTGGAGCATCCACATTGAGCGCATAATAGTTTTCAAGCGCGGCGTGTTGAAGGCCGCGATTGGGGTTGATATACAGCGTGTCACGACTTGTACGAAATACATCGCTCCACGGTAGGCCTCGACGTTTGGTTTCAAACTGGATTCCCATGATGCCCACAGTGATTTTTTTATTGGGCATATAGGCGGGTTGGAGCTGTTGGAGTTGCCCAATATCGCGAAGTGCGAAAAATTGGAGATCCTGGGCGGGCAGGAGGGTGATCGAACCCATGAAGAGCAATAGCATCCACCATTTCATACGGCAAAGGGATTGGAGGTGATTGGTGAGGTTTATGGCTTTCTCTATTGAGCTGGTGTGCAGCATGGTTCGAGGGATTTTAAAATTTTATTGGACGATCAATTTTATACCTGCGGATATTTCTACGGATTGGTCTTTGGTGACGCGCACGGTGGTGTTGGGGGCGCGATCTGTGGAGATGCGCAGTACGGCCTTGGCCCTGTCGGCTTTGGGGAGCATGTCTGTCCAGCTGCGGCTGATGGGTATGAGCATTTCGCTCTTGCGGGGTGCGATGACACGACCCTGATCGTCGACCTGGGCGCTCTGTACGGAGATGGGATTGGAAGTGGGGAGGGAGTCGATGATGGTGTTGTTTTGGTAGAAATACACCTGGAGGTCGAGGGCTGTGGGCAAGCCGTTGTGGACGATGAGTTTGAGCAGGGCGCTATCGGTGGGCAGGTCGAGGGTAAAGCTGTCGAGGTCGGAGGTGCTGGTCATGACGAATCGGTCGACCCATCCGTCGAGGGGCAATTCGACGGTCACTTGGATGCGCATAAAGCTGCTATCGGTGGCAAATCCTATGCTTCGATCGGAGGTATCGGGGTTGCCGACGCCGAGGAAGTCGTAGATCAGCTGGATGGGATTGGCATTGAAGATGTCGTCGATGTTGCTATTGGCCTTCGAAAAGTTGAAGTGGGTTTGCTTCACCTGTCCTATTTCGTCGAGGGAGGGATAATTGACTTGTACGCCGTGGCTGATGAGAGGGCTTTGGAGGGGTATTTTGTTGCCGTCTTTGTCGATGACGAAGAGTTGTTGGATTTCGGCGGCGGCGGGAAAGCCGAAGGAATTAAAGGCTGTGACACGTATGCGGGGGTCGTCGAAGTATATCTTCCCCTCTTTTTGTTGTTGGAAGACCAATATGTCGATGGTGTCGAGAGGCAGTTCGAAGGTGTTTTTGGCGAAATAGCCTTCGAGGTAGGAGAAGCGCAAGTCTGTGAAGCTCAGATACGCCAGGCCCAGGGTGGGGTTGTTGTCGGGCGTGGTAGCGGTCATTTCGATTTCAAAGGAGTTGCCGTTGAGGAATTCGAAGGTGTAGCCAGCCATGGACTTTTTGATGACCACATCTTTCTGGGGCAGGCATGTGCCTTCCATGACGAATTCGTTGCCGTAGGCATCGTACATCGAAGGGATGCGGATGCGGTAATGCACGGTATCTGTAGCATGCGCTACTAATTGGGCAATCATTGTATCTCCCTTGATGTGTCCACGCGTGATGATCTGGTCGTCGATAGGCAGGGGCAAGGTATCGCGGCCAGGAGTAATGGGAATGGTTAGCACACCGATGGGCTTAAAGATTTCCTCGCTGTGCACTTTCAAGATGTCTCCCTGATAGATGAAGGCGATGAGGCCGTCGGGATAGATGTCGACGTATGGGGTAGTGCCATATTCCTCGAAAAGTGAGTCGAGGCTTGCGGAGATGTGAAACAGTGGGATGGCCCATTCGGTGTCGACGGCATCTTCGATTTCTACCGCATTGGGTGGCGTACATGAGCCCATTAATAGTGCGGTCCATAGGAGCAGAGCGAGGTGTTTTTTCATGATAAAATGATTTTACACATGCGTTCGTAATGTGTACAGGGGCAAAACGATTATGGGATGTTGTAATATTGTCCTTTTAAGGGAATTTTAACATCTTCGAATCCGAAGGAGAGGAGTTTTTGGCGATAGGCGTGCATGGCCTCGGGTTCGCCGTGTACGAGAAAGAGTGTTTTGGTGGACTGTCGCAGGTGCTCTAAGAAGTGAAGCATGTCGAGGTAGTCGCCGTGGGCGGAGAAGGCTTCCATGACTTTGACGCGAGCGCGCACGGTTTTATACGTGTCGAAAATTTGGACGACTTGTTGGCCTTCCATGAGTTGGCGGCCGAGGGTGCCGGGGGCGCAATAGCCTACGATGAGCACTGTAGTAGTGGGATCTTCGATGTGGTGGTAGAGATGATGGCGAATGCGGCCGGCCTGGGCCATGCCCGCTGCGCTGATGATGACGCAGGGACCCTTGTAGCGATTGAGCTTTTTGGATTCCTCGGCGCGACGGATGTAGCGCAGGGTATTAAATCCGAAGGGGTCGTCGTCGGTCAGCAGGTATTCAGAGAGCTCGCGGTCGTAGCACTCGGGGTGGTTGCCGTAGATGGCCGTGGCATTGATGGCCAGGGGGCTATCGACGTATACAGGGATACGGGGCAGGCGGTCTTCGTTGTAGAGCTGGTCGAGCAAGTAGACGATCTCCTGAGTGCGACCGATACTAAAGGCCGGTATGAGGAGTTTGCCCTTGTCTTGTACGCAGGTTTGGCGGATGATTTCGAGCAATTGGTGTTTTTGGTCCGTCTGAACGGGATGGCGACGGTTGCCATAGGTGGATTCGGCGATGAGGTAATCCACTTTGGGCATGGGCTGGGGGTCGCGCAAGATGGGGCGATTGTACCTTCCGATGTCGCCGGTATATCCTATGCGGAGGGTTTTGCCGTTTTCCTGAATCTCGACTACGACGCTTGCACTGCCGAGAAGGTGGCCGGCATCTCGGAAGAGGAAGCGGATGTGCGGCTTGATGTTGCACCATTGGTCGTATCCTGTAGTAATAAACTGTTGCATAGTGGGGCCGACGTCGGCGGCAGTGTAGAGGGGCACGCGCTTGTTGCGCTTGCCTGAGCGGATGGCATCGGCATGGAGCTTGTTGAAATGGCGCACGTCGTCTTCCTGGATGTGTGCGCTGTCGAGGAGGAGGATATGGGTGAGGCTGCGCGTGGCGTGTGTGGCATAGATGTGGCCTTTAAAGCCGTCTTTGACGAGTTGGGGAAGCCTGCCGGTGTGATCTAAGTGGGCATGACTGAGGATGACGGCATCGATTTCGGAGGGGTCGAAGAGCCACTCGTTATTCCAGTCCCATATGTTGCGCCCCTTGCCTTGAAAGAGTCCACAGTCGAGCAGGATTTTAGTTCCGTCGTCGAGCTCAATCAGGTGGCAAGATCCCGTCACAAATTGAGCAGCACCGCAAAAGCGAATTTTCATCATGTGTGGTGTTTGATGCGTTGATTATTTCGGCCCAATATAGGCGTTCTGTGCCAGTCGAAATCTCCAGGGCACTTTGGCCCATTCGCCGGCGTAATCGACGCCGATGCGTGGTCCGATGAGTAGCTCTTCTTTGGCTACTTTGTAACCGTCGTCGCGCAGTTGGATGGGCGCGTCGGGTGTGTACAATTTTATACCGTTGAGGGCAGTTGTGATGCCGAGAGCCTGCGTCCACTTGCCGGGGCCGTTGGTCAAATTGGGGTGTAAGGTGTGCATGTTGCGCCGCTGGAGCATGAGGGGAATATTGTCGAGGGGCTCAATGGCGCGGACTAGGACGGCGTGCGCCTTGTCTTTGGGACCTGTGACGACGTTGAAGAGATGGTGGATGCCGTAGCAGAGATAGATATATGCGACGCCACCCGCTTCAAACATGGTTGCGGTGCGATGGGTGCGGCGGTTGTTCCATGCGTGGCAGGCTTTGTCTTCGGGGGCGCGATAGGCCTCCGTCTCCACGATGCGACCCGAGCAATATTTGCCATCGACGAGGCTCACAATCACCTTGCCGAGGAGTGCTTGGGCTATGTGGACGACGTCTTCGCTGGTATAAAACGATGGTGGGAGTAAATCACCGCGGAGTTTGAGCTTTTGTGCTTTCATGCGACGATGTTGACATTTTATGTAAAATAAAATAGTGGATGGATTGTTTGTACCGTGGAGGAAGGCATCAAAAATCCCTAACTTTGCGTAAAGAACGTATTAAAATCGCTCGTCATGAAAATCACCTATTTGGGACATGCATCGCTACTCATTGAGACGCAAGGCAAGTGCATCGTCGTCGATCCCTTTATCAAGTCCAACCCGGCGGCTTCGAGCATAGACATCAAGAGTTTGAAGCCGGATTTTATCCTCATCACCCATGCGCACATGGATCACGTGGCCGATGTACAGGAGGTGGCTGTGGAGGGGACGAAGCTCATCGCCGTGTTTGAAATAGCCACGTACTTCGGCAATAGGGGAATCGATGCGATGGGCATGAATACGGGAGGTAAGGCCAAATTTGATTTTGGCACTTTAAAACTCGTCACGGCCCATCACTCCAGTGTCTTTCACGATGGTGTGCAGGGGGGCAATCCTGTGGGCTTTGTCCTTTGGAATGAGGAGGGATGTATTTACATAGCGGGCGACACCGCCTTGACACTCGATATGAAGCTCATACCCCAGATGTGTCCGCCGCTCGACCTGGCCATTTTGCCGATCGGAGACTACTTTACGATGGGTTATGAGGATGCGGCGTTGGCTGCAGAATTTGTGCAGTGCAAGCGCGTATTGGGATACCACTACGATACTTTTCCTCCCATTAAGATTGACCATGCAAAGGCGAAGGCCTATTTTGAAGAGCGAGGGTTGGAGCTTGTGCTGTTGCCCATAGGTCAGAGCATTGAAGTATAGTGTATGGGGCACATTACGGCCATAGCCAATCAAAAGGGCGGTGTGGGCAAGACGACGACCGCCATCAACTTGAGTGCGGCACTTGCCATATTGGAATACCGCGTTTTGCTCATCGACTTAGACCCTCAGGCCAATGCCACTTCGGGGCTCGGCATTACACCATCGAGCGAAGCCAACATCTATAGATGTATCAGCGGTCAAAAACAGCTCACCGACATCCTCTGTTCGACCAATACGCCCAATTTGGACCTCGCCCCCTCACACATTGATCTGGTAGGTGCGGAGATTGAGCTACCCGATGTGGAGGAGCGCGAATATCGACTAGCGCGACTGCTGGAGGATGTCCGCGAACGGTACGACTATATCTTTATCGACTGTTCGCCTTCGTTGGGCATTCTCACGGTCAATGCCTTGACGGCAGCGGATCGGGTGCTCATCCCCATTCAGTGTGAAATCTTTGCTCTGGAAGGGCTTTCCAAGCTCTTTCACACCATAGAGATTATTCGCAATGCGTATAATCCGCATCTGGAGGTGGATGGTGTATTGCTGTCGATGTACGACAAGCGCTTGCGATTGGCGAAGATGATTTCGGAGAAGATACGAAGTGGAGTGAAGGAGTACGTGTATGAAACCGTGATATATCGCAACTCGAAGATCACGGAGGCGCCATCCCTGGGACAGCCCGTACTGATGTACGACGCCGCTTGTCGCGGGAGCGATAATTTCTTACAACTGGCGGGAGAATTTCTTCGACGAAACCCCGTCAAGTCAGCCACTATGGTATCCCAATAACATATCAACAGTACAATTTCATACGGACGAAATATGGCATCTAAGAAGAAGCAACTCGGTAAGGGCCTTGAGGCCATTTTTGAAAAGCTCGGGCAGCAAGAGGGTCGTGAAGGTGAAGTCAAACGGTCTAACGAAGGAACAGGGATAGTGTTTGTCGCACTGAGCGCTATCCGCACCAATCCCGACCAGCCGAGGAGGCACTTTAGCGAGGAGGAACTCGCAGAGCTCGCTGCTTCGATCAAGACGTACGGCGTCATTCAACCGATCACGGTTAAGAAAATCGACGGTGCCAGGGGCTATCAACTTATCGCAGGGGAGCGACGCGTGCGCGCGGCGCGACTTGCAGGGCTGGAGAAAATACCGGCCTTTGTCCTGGACAGGGAGGAGCAAATCGGTGACCTGGAGCTCGCCTTGATCGAAAACATCCAGCGCGAAGATCTCAATCCCATTGAAATAGCACTGGCGTATCGCCAACTGATCGACGAACACGGTTATACTCAAGACCAACTCTCCGAGCGCATAGGTAAAAAGCGCAGTACCATCACCAATTACTTGCGTCTGCTCCAGTTGCCCCCCGAAATACAGTGGAGTGTGGCACAGGGCGAACTCTCCATGGGCCATGCCCGGGTACTGGCCGGCATCAAAGACCCACAGCACCGGTCGCGCTTGTACGAACGGTGTCTGCAAGATCGACTATCGGTACGAGAGCTTGAGAAGCTGGCCTCAAAGCAAAAGAAAAAAGAGCATAAAAAGAAACCGCAAAACGAGGCTATTGGACAAGCATCGGTACACTGGCAAGCGGTGGAACAAGACCTGTCGGAGCGCTTGGGTACACATGTACAGTTTCAACTCAACGCAAAGGGAGGGGGAAAGATCCTCATCCCGTTTCGCGATGTGGAACACCTCAACGACATTCTCGATCGGATGCAGGGAGAATAATGATCGGCTAAATGTGGGAGGTGATGAGACAGTGTCGATGGCGAACACGGTGTGGTGTGCGATGGGTAGGGATGCTCTTTGCGTTTTTCTGCACTGTGGAATGGTCAATGGCACAGCAGCCTGCGTTGACACCTCGGCAATGCGTCGACAATCATCTGCACTATTTACAGCCTGAAAATTATCGACCGGATTGGGCAGCACTTTCTTTTTACGGTGTGGATAGCAGTCGAAAGGTAGAGCTAGCCGTCAAGCTCAAGCGCGTTTGGGATGGGATGGGCATGTATGTGCCCGTGCATCGCATACCCAACGACAGTGCCTATCGGGATACGTCGACGGGGCGTGCCATGTACGTGATTTTTCCAGTACGCATGCCACAAGTATATGTTGAAAAGATCGGTCGGTATTGGTATTACTCTCCCGAGAGCTATAGTTACATCGACGAGGCGTATAGTGAGCTGTATCCCTTTGGGGCGGATGTGTTGATGCGTCTGTTTTCGGGATTTGGAGACCAGCGCGTATTTGGCCTTGCGGTGTGGCAGTATCTGGGCATGTCGACGATGCTCCTCCTGTCGTGGGTGCTGTATTTTCTATTGAAGGCCATCTTTCGGCGCTTAGTGATCTACCTGGCACATAAGGGATTTCGGTCGGAGGTGGATTTCCCCCTTCGTTTTCGCAAGGTGGCACGAGTGCTCAGCTTGTTGACGCTCGTCTTGCTCAACCGCTACGGCATGGCCCTGCTGTTACTGCCCATTGGACTGAGCTCTGTGCTGATCACGACTCTTGAGCTGGCAAAGATTCTTCTCATTGCACTACTCCTCTATCGTCTTTTGGACATTGTGTTTGCGTACGTACAGAAGCTCGCTTCGCGTACGGAGAGCAAGATGGATGATCAGGCATTGCCGTTGATCCGCCAACTGAGTGTGTTGGTGATAGTTATTGGAGCGCTTATTCAGGTATTGGTGTTGTTTGATGTCAATTTGACGGCCATCATTGCGGGCATTTCGATAGGTGGTCTTGCACTGGCTCTTGCGGCACAAGACACGGTCAAAAATTTCATAGGCTCGTTGATGATCTTCGCAGATAGACCGTTTCAGATCGGTGATTGGATAGAGATTGACGACAAGGCAGGAGTAGTGGAAGAGGTGGGCTTTCGCTCTACGCGCATCAAGCAAAAAGACACCAGTATTATATCGATACCGAATGCGCTGATTTCGCAGAAGGCTTTAGTCAATAAGGGAGTGCGGGTGTATCGGCTCTTTGAGACGACGATCGGATTGACGTACGACACTCCGCGCCACTATCTGGATGCCTACCTTCAAGGATTGCGTGCGATGGTGCGTGCACACCCTAAGTTGGCGGAGCACTATTACATATACTTGCATCAGCTCGGGTCGTACTCGATCGACATTTTTTTCCGCGTGTATTTGCGTGCAGCCGATTACGAGGAAGAGCTTCGCATTCGGGAAGAGGTTATTTTTTTGATGATGAAGCTGGCGGAGGAGGTCGGTGTACGCTTTGCCTTTCCTTCGCAGACGATCTATGTCGAACAATTTCCCGGCCAGGGGGATTTGCTTCCCACATATGGAGAAAATGCGGAGCAGCTGCGACAAAAAGTGCGGTGTTTTGTCGAGCAGATGCAGAACCAATCGGGAGGGAAGAGGGTTTAATTAGTTGGAAATATCAATAAAAAAATAGTCATTGATTTTTTAGGTACATGAAAAATCACTATCTTTGCAATCGCTTTTCGAAGGCCCGTTCGTCTATCGGTTAGGACACCGGGTTTTCATCCCGGAAAGAGGGGTTCGATTCCCCTACGGGCTGCAAACCTTTCCGAGTGGCGTGCACAAGCACGAGAGGAAGAACAAATTCGCGTAACAACACCACGCTGAAACATTGAGCCGAAAAGCGAGGATGTACCAAGACGGGAAGGGACTGCTGTGTCTTGTACTACGGTAGAGACGTCAATGGCGTTTAGTTCAATACCTGGTGAGAGCCGGTATGTGCCGGCTCTTGCTTTTTTTGTGTAATTTTCTACAAAAGTCGAATCTGCATGTCGGTGCAGCGTTGGATGCTCCCCCCCGAAGTGCCGAAATACCCAGTTACGATTTCATACAGGGACACGATCGTGTCGATTGGCTCGTGTTTTTCGGAGCACATCGCACACCATATGTCGGCACACAAGTGGAAGGTGTGCATCAATCCGTTTGGAATCTTATACAACCCCCTATCGGTAGGACGTGCGCTGCAACGCGTAGCTAAGTGTCGGCTATACGATGTATCCGAACTGGTCAGCGATGGAGAGCTGTGGCACAGCTGGGATCATCACGGGAGATTTTCACATCCAGACCCAGACGTGGTGGTGCGGCGCATCAATGCCGAGGTTGAGCGAGCACATCGCTACCTCAAGGAAGCGCGTTGGCTCTTCGTCACGTTGGGGACGGCCTACGTCTTCCAGCTCGAGTCCAATGGCACGGTGGTAGCCAATTGCCATAAATTTCCCTCCCATTATTTCCGACGTCGAAGATTGCGCGTGTCGGAGTGCGTTGACGCATTGAGTGAAGCTCTGAGGGCGGTGCGACAGCTCAATCCTGCAGTACAGGTCTTGCTGACCGTTAGTCCTGTGCGCCACGTGCGCGACGGCCTGATCGCCAATACGCGTTCGAAGAGTGTGCTGCACCTGGCTGTAGAGGAAATCGTTGAGCGCAAGGAGGGTGTGTATTACTTTCCCGCCTATGAATTGCTCATCGATGTGTTGCGCGATTATCGATTTTACGAAAGCGATCGTGTGCATCCCTCGCGTGAGGCGATCGAATACATCTGGCAACAAATGCACGACCACCTTTTGGATGAATCCACGCGGGAGGTGTATGCGGAAGTTCATAAAATACGGATGGCACTGGAGCATCGGCCTTTACACCCCGATACGGCGAGCTATCGTCGGTTTGTAGGTTCGCTGTTGCGTCAAATGGAGTTGGTTGAACAGAAGTGGGGTATTGACTTTTCGGAAGAAAAGGCTTTGTACAATGTCCATCAAGTCGATACAGAGGGTAAAGAGGGAGCTAAATAAAAGTACTAAATTTGTGCTCTAATTTCTGGGGATGGTCAATCCAAAGAGATATCTGGTGACGGCGGCGCTGCCCTATGCAAACGGGCCATTACATATTGGCCACCTCGCCGGATGTTATCTTCCTGCGGACATCTACGTTCGCTTCAGACGCTTAGAGGGGGAAGAGGTATTGTTTATCTGCGGCTCCGACGAGCACGGTGCGGCCATTACCTTGCGCGCAATGAAGGAAGGGATTTCCCCACGCACCTTGGTCGACCGCTATCATCGGCTGTTTCAAGAGACTTTTTCGGGCGTCGACATTGGTTTTGATTACTATTTTCGAACTTCTCATGAGCTGCACCATCAAGTGGCGCGCGATTTTTTTTTGAAGTTGTATAAAAAGGGGGAGTTTGTCGAAAAGCACACCGAACAATTTTACGACGAAAAGGCCGGCATTTTCTTAGCCGATAGATATATCAAGGGCACCTGTCCTGAGTGCGGATATCCAGAGGCGTATGGGGATCAGTGTGAGAAATGTGGGACCTCACTGAGCCCTACGGAATTGATTCATCCCGTATCGACGTTAACGGGTACGACACCCGTGTTGAAGACGACTAAACACTGGTTTTTCCCCTTGCAAAAGCACGAAAGCTGGCTGCGGAAGTGGATTGAAGATGGTGTTTTGGAGGGGCAGCAGCACCACTGGCCCGAGCAGTGGCGGACCCATGTAATCGGCCAATGCCGAAGCTGGTTGGACGGCGGTCTGCGCGAACGCGCGATGACGCGCGATCTCGATTGGGGCGTGGAGGTGCCCGAAGAGGTGCCGGGAAGCGCAGGTAAAAAGCTGTACGTATGGATGGATGCCCCCATTGGCTATATTTCCGCCACGCAGAAATGGGCAGAAGAGCGCGGCGCAGATTGGAAAAAGTGGTGGCAAGATGAAGAGACGGCGCTGATACATTTTATCGGCAAGGACAATATCGTCTTTCACTGCATTATTTTTCCGGCCCTATTGCATGCCCATGGAGATTATATTCTGCCGTACAATGTACCGGCCAATCAGTTTTTAAATTTCGAAGGCGATAAAATCTCCACTTCGCGGGGATGGGCGGTATGGGTGCATGAGTTTATACAAGAAATGCCCGACCGCATCGACGAGCTGCGATTTTATTTGAGTAAAATCATGCCCGAGCACAAAGACAGCGAATTTCAGTGGTCGGGCTTTATGGAGGCTGTCAACAGTGACTTAGTCAACAATCTTGGTAATTTTATCCATCGGGTCATCCATCTGACGCATCGGCTTTTTGAGGGCAAAGTGCCTCCGTATGATGAGGAGGTGGCCATTACGGCCTCGCGCAATCCCGACGAGCTGTCGTTTTGGGATAGCGAGGTGCTCGATCTGTTTGACCTTGCCGATGAAGTGCGTCAGCAAATACACGCCTTCGAGTTTCGCAAGGCGCTCCAGGGTATTCTTGAAATCGCGGCGCGAGGCAATCAGTTGCTGCAGTTTAATGCCCCGTGGGAGTTGATTAAGAAAAATCGCGTGGCAGCCGAAACTGTTGTCCACCTCGGTTTGATTTACGTCGATGTGCTGGGGCTATTGGTGCATCCCTATATGCCTCGGACAGCTGCCAAGATACGCGCGCTATTGAATAAAGAAGCCATACGCGAAGCAGGCGAATTAAAGGAAGCCTTTGAAATTCTGGCTTCGCTCGAGAGGAGCCTGTTGGTGCCTGGGTCAACTGTCCATCCTCCCGAGCGGCTTTTCCGCAAGGTAGAAGAAGCCGAAATCCAGTCCCAAAGAGAGAAGCTCCATCGCTTGCTATCGAAGGCCGATAAGCCGAAAGAGGCAAAATCATCTAAACCTGTAGAGACCATGCCCACAATCGAGTTTGAGGATTTCAGTCGTATGGATCTGCGGGTGGGCACCGTATTGCGTGCCGAGAGGATCAAAGGAGCAGACAAGCTCTTGCGTCTCGAGGTGGACTTGGGCAGCGAGCAACGCCAAATTGTGGCTGGTGTCGCCCAGCAGTATAGCCCCGAAGAGCTTGTTGGCAAAAAAGTGGTCGTGGTGGCCAATTTAAAGCCTAAGAAACTGCGCGGAGTCGAAAGTCAAGGCATGGTGCTCATGGCCGAAGATCGTGGCGGAAGGCTTCACCTCGTCGCTCCACCCGACGAATGTGAAGACGGCGCCAAAGTGCGTTAGTAAGCGACGTATCCCGGATATCGCGGAAAGGGAATAGCGTCACGGATGTTTTGCATGCCCGTGACAAATTGCACCAGCCGATCAAATCCGAGACCAAAGCCCGCATGGGGGCACCCACCCCAGCGCCGAATGTCGAGGTACCATTGCATTTCGTCAGGTGCAATGCCTATTTGAGTCATGCGCTTTTTGAGTACCTCGATGCGCGTTTCGCGCTCGGAGCCACCGATGATTTCACCAATGCCGGGGAAGAGCACATCCATGCCGCGCACAGTCTTGCCGTCGTCGTTGAGATACATGTAAAAGGCCTTGATTTCGGCCGGATAGTTGTAGATGATGACGGGTTTTTTAAAGTGTTTTTCGACTAAATAGCGCTCGTGCTCGGTCTGAAAGTCGATTCCCCAATCGGTGAGTGGGTATTTAAACTTTTTCTTCCTGTTGGGTTTGGACGCTTTTAAGATGTCGAAGGCCTCGGTATAACTGATGCGCTGAAAGGGCTCCGAGAGGACGAACTGGAGCTTTTCGATCAGTGGCATGGGCGAACGCTTCTCTTTGGGCAGCTGTTTTTCTTCGTCTTCGAGTCGCTTTTGGAGGAAAGCCAGCTCGTCGGGGTAATGCTGGAGGCTGTATTGGATGAGATGTTTGAGCAGCTCTTCGGCCAGGTCCATGATATCGTCGAGGCGTGCGAAGGCCACTTCGGGTTCGACCATCCAGAATTCGGCGAGGTGTCGGGTGGTATGGCTCTTTTCGGCGCGAAAGGTGGGTCCAAAGGTGTATACGCGCGTCAGTCCCATAGCGGCCAGCTCTGCTTCGAGCTGACCGGACACAGTCAAATGCGCTTCTCTGCCGAAAAAGTCCTTCGACCAATCGACGGAGCCGTCTTCTTTAAGGGGTGGATTTTTCGGGTCGAGCGTGGTCACGCGAAACATCTCGCCGGCGCCTTCGCAGTCGCTCGCCGTGATGATGGGGCTGTGCAAGTAGTAGAAGTCCTTTGAGTGAAAAAACTCGTGGATTGCAATAGCCAGGCCGTGACGGAGGCGAAAGACGGCGCCAAAGGTATTGGTCTTAAAACGCAGATGGGCAATGCTGCGCAGAAATTCGAGGGAGTGCTTTTTGGGTTGGAGGGGGTAGCTGTTGGGGTCGGCCGGGCCGTGTACGATGATGTGCTGGGCCTGCATTTCGACGCGCTGTCCCTTGCCGGGACTCTCGACGATGGTGCCGTGGGCTTCAAGGGCAGCTCCTGGGGTGATATTTTTCAGCGTCTGATCATCGATGGCTGAGCTGTCGACGACGATTTGGAGGGGCTGTACGGTGGTGCCGTCGTTGAGCGCGATAAACTGGTTTTGGCGAAAGGTGCGCACCCAGCCCTTCACTACGGCTGGAAAGGGGATATCGGTGGCGTTGAGTATTTGTTTGACTGTAAAGTGCGGAGCGGAGCTCATTGATCTGCGCAATTTGGTGCAAAGATAGAGGAAAAGCCGTGTTGGCTGTCGTGTGTGTTCGGGCGGAAATCGGGTATAAAATGGTTGGTGTAGGCGATTTGAGCGGCTGATGATAGGTAAAAGGCGTGAAAATGTGATTTTTTACAGATGAGCCTTATAGAACAATATTGAGCGATGTAGCTAATGATGTTTCATAAAGAATTGAAATACAGATTACATTAAGACCCAAACAACATATTATATTTTTTTTTAATGTAACAATGAGGCTTAATTGTGTTTGTGTGCAATGGGATAGGGCCTGCATCTTTGTAGCGTGAATGGTGCAAAAGTGTAGCATTCACGAGGGGTTCAAGCCTCTACCTACAATTGCTTAGCTCCTTTGATGCTTTTGTTGCAAGTTTGATTAAGTTCATGGGATTATGGTTGATAATAGTGAGTTGTACCGCCCGGTACAACTCATTATTATCGCTTTTTGAAGGTGCTGTCAAAGTTCGTTTCCGTATAGGGTTGAAGACTGTAGTCATTTGTTGTTCATGGGATTAGTAGTGAAAAGTCGGTTGTCTCGATGTTGAGGCAGCCGATTTTTCATTTTATGGAGGGGGTTAAGAAAAAAGGCACTCCCCCGACGGGAGTGCCTTTTGTGTTGTTGTACGGCGTTGGTTGCTGGTGGTTTACATCATATCGGGCATACCTCCGCCCGGCATGTTGTTTTGTTTATTGTCTTCGGGGATGTCGGTGACGATGGCTTCGGTGGTGAGGATCATGCCGGCGATGGATCCGGCGTTTTCCATAGCCACGCGAGCCACTTTGGTTGGGTCGATGATGCCGGCTTTCATGAGGTTTTCGAGTTTTTCGTCCTTGGCATTGAAGCCGTAGCTGACGTCGTCTTTGTTTTTGACGGCTTGAAGGATGACGCTACCTTCGTGGCCGGCATTTTCGGCGATGACGCGCATGGGTTCTTCGAGGGCTTTTTTGACGATGAGGATACCGGTGGTTTGGTCTTCGTTTTCGCCCTGGAGGTTAGTGAGTGCTTCGGAAGCGCGCAGGTATGCGGCGCCACCACCGGGTACGATGCCCTCTTCGATAGCCGCGCGTGTTGCGTTGAGAGCGTCGTCGACGCGGTCTTTTTTCTCTTTGAGTTCGACCTCGGTAGCGGCTCCCACGTAGAGCACGGCGACACCACCGGCCAGTTTAGCCAGTCGTTCCTGGAGTTTTTCTCTATCGTAGTCGGAGGTTGTGTCTTCGATGAGTTTTTTGATTTGCTTGATGCGTTCCTGGATGGCTTGCGGATCGCCTTTTCCGTTGACGATGGTGGTATTGTCTTTGTCGACGATGATTTTTTCGGCTTTGCCGAGGTGATGGAGTTCGGCGTTTTCGAGTTTAAAGCCTTTTTCTTCGGAGATGACTGTACCTCCGGTGAGGATGGCGATGTCTTCGAGCATGGCTTTACGTCGATCGCCGAATCCCGGTGCTTTGACGGCTACGATTTTGAGTTGGCCGCGCAAACGGTTGACGACGAATACACCGAGTGGTTGAGAGTCGACATCTTCGGCGATGACGAGCAGTGGTTTGCCTGTTTGGACGACCTTTTCGAGGATCGGCAGGATTTCCTGGATATTGGAGATCTTCTTGTCGGTGATGAGGATGAGCGGATCCTCGTATTCGACGGTCATCTTTTCGGTGTTGGTGATGAAGTAGGGCGACAGATAGCCTCGGTCGAATTGCATACCTTCTACTACTTCGACGTAGGTTTCGAGGCCTTTGGCTTCTTCGATGGTGATGACACCTTCCTTACCTACTTTTTGAATTGCGTCGGCGATGAGTTTGCCGATGGTGGGATCGTTGTTGGCCGAGATGGTGGCTACTTGTTCGATTTTTTTGAGGTCGTCACCGACTTCTTCGGAGATTTCTTTGAGTCGCTCTTTTGCTTTGTCGATAGCCAGGTCGATACCTCGCTTGAGGTCCATGGGATTTGCTCCAGCGGTGACGTTTTTCAAACCCGCGTGAATCATGGCTTGACCGAGGATAGTAGCGGTCGTAGTACCGTCGCCTGCTTCGTCGGCGGTTTTCGAGGCGACTTCTTTGAGCAGTTGGGCTCCCATGTTTTCGACGGGATCCTTCAGCTCAATTTCTTTAGCTACGGATACGCCGTCTTTGGTCACCTTTGGTGCTCCAAAGCTGCGCTGGATGACTACGTTGCGGCCTTTGGGGCCGAGCGTAACTTTTACTGCATTGGCCAGCGCGTCGACACCTCCTTTGAGCTTTGCTCGTGCTTCTGTATCAAATGTGATTTGTTTTGCCATAGCGCCAATCGTTTTTTTGGTTTAATGAGTTGATTTTAAAATGAGTTTTTGGTAAAAAGAGCGATACAGCGTTAACACTTCGCTTATTCGAGGATGACGAGTATCTCGTCTTCTCGCATGATGAGGTAATCTTTACCGTCGTAGTGGACTTCTTGACCGGCGTACTTGCCGTAGAGTACCACGTCGCCCTCTTTGACGGTCATTTTTTGGTCTTTTTTGCCGGGACCTACGGCTACCACTTTACCCTTTTGGGGTTTTTCCTTGGCGGTGTCGGGAATGATGATTCCCCCTTCTGTCTTTTCTTCGGGTTCGAATGGCTCGACGACAACTCTGTCCGCGATTGGTTTCATCTTCATAGCCCGATGGTTTTTATGTTTGTTTTACAAACTCAGCCACCAATCATCAAATCACATGCCTGTTGGCGATTTGTGCCAATTTTTCACAGCTTCATGACATCTTTGGTAGAAGGAGGGTGACATTTTGTACCAGGTACTCATAAAAAAAGCCCGTTACCAGCGGTGGCAACGGGCTCCGTTGTCCATGGGAAATGTTTGTCTTCGACGCCTACTCGCTCAGCAATGGAGTGGTACCTTCGGTCGACGGAGATACGAGCAAGGCAGTGATGATGCACAGTACCAACAGCGATAGAGCAAGGTACCACGTCAGCTTTTCGATAAAGTCTGTCGATCGAGCCACACCGAGCATCTGCGTTGCTCCCAGACCACCTATTGAACTATCGATGCCGCCCCCTTTGGGATTTTGGATGAGTACCACTAAGATGAGCAAGATGCTGTTGATGGCGATGAGTATGGTCAGTAGATTGAGCATCAGCGTTGTTTTTTGAGTTGTTCGATTTGTAAGGCAAAGGTATTGGATTTTTCTGGATGTAGCTGCATGAGTTTTTGATAAATTTCGATGGCTTTTTCATAATGCCCTTGCTGGATGAGCAGTCGTGCGTAGGTTTCTGAGACGGGGGTAGGGGGTGTAGGGGGTGATGACGATGTTTCCACCTCGAGTTTTTGATTTATGTAATTGATCCATTCGGAGAAGCTCATTTCATCAGCAGAAGGGACATGGGTTGGGTCTTTCGTCGAGGGGGTCTCCTCTATTTGAACTTCTAGCATGGTCTTCCTGGGGGTTAGGTGTTGTTGTGCAGCCTCGCTGGATGCGACATCGGTGGCTTTTGTTGCATTTTTGAGAAGGTGGAAGAGGCGTTTGCGGTCGGGGGCCAGCAAGCTCAGCCGGTGGAGGAGATCTTCGGGTAGAGGTTTGCCGTTGCGAACGATCTGCAAGGCCTGATGCAGGAGTGTGGGGAAGTCGGCACTGGTATCGGTGGGCGTAGTCTGTCGTGAAAGTGCTGTCATAATTTCACCAGTTTGTGAAAGCGCTGTTAAAGATGTCTTCTGTGAGTTTATCGACTGCTCGTCGCAGGAGCTCATCGCGTATTTCGAAGAAGTCGGTGGTGGAGGGAATCTCTTCCTGGAAGTTGAAGTTTCGCTTCCACGATTTTTGGGGGTTGTGGGTATCTGTCCACTGGACTTGTAGGCTGAGGTTGAAGAGGTTGTAGGGGGTGGATTCGCCTTGGGCGATGTTGCCGGCAATGGTTTCATAGCGGGTGATGGTCATTTCGATGCGGATGTCGGGCTGGGATTCGTCGAGTTGGAGTGAGGTTTCGTTGCGGATGGTTTTGCTCAGCTTCGATGCGAGCATATCGGCCAGTTCGGCAGGGGCTCCGGTGGGCGATTTGTCGACGACGTTTTCGACGTAATAGGTCTTCCATTGGGGGTCGACGGTGATGCCTCGGAAGCTATAGCATTGGCTCAATAGAGGCATGGCTAAACCGAGCAGTAGGATGTTTTTCATTCGAGTTGGTATTGTTTGATTTTGCGGTAGAGGGTGCGTTCGGAGATACCGAGCTCTTTTGCAGCGGCTCTGCGCTTGCCGTGGTGTTTTTTGAGTGCTTTTTGGATGAGTTGTTTTTCCATTTCATACAGATTGAGGGTGGTTTCTGCGGGCTGGACTTCGATGGTTTTGGGTTGGACTTCTACGACGGGTTTGGATGGTTCGCGACTATAGGAGGGGGTGGGTTGGGGTTCGATGATGACGGGTGGGTCGGAGCTTGGGGCATTGAGCACGGGCATGTGCTGTTGTTCGAGCTGGAGGTTGTTTTCTTTGATGAGGCGATAGATGAGGTGTTTGAGGGCGTCGATGTCTTTTTTCATGTCGAAGAGGAGCCGGTAGAGGATTTCGCGCTCTTCGAGTTTGTCGCCGTTGGATTTTTGGTAGGGGGTGGGCATGAGTGGTCGGTCGATATCGGGGATGACGGTGCGGAGCTGGTCGGGTGTGATGATGCCGTTGTCGGAGAGGATGCAGAGTTGTTCGGCGACGTTTTTGAGCTGTCGGATGTTGCCGGGCCAATAGTAGTTGATGAGCATTTGTTCGGCCTCTGGGGTGAGTTTGACGGGTATGGCGTTGTATTTTTCGGCGCAATCTCTGGTAAACTTGCGGAAGAGAATGGGTATGTCTTCCTTGCGTTCCCGCAGGGGAGGGATGTAGATGGGGACGATATTGAGACGGTAGTAGAGGTCTTCGCGAAATTTGCCCTGGCGCACGCGTTCGAGTAGGTCGACGTTGGAGGCGGCGATGACGCGCACATCGGTCTTGCGTACGGTGGAAGAGCCGACGCGGATGAATTCCCCCGTTTCGAGTACGCGCAGCAAATAGGCCTGCGTGTCGAGTGGTAGTTCGGATACCTCGTCGAGAAAGATGGTGCCTTTGTTGACCACTTCGAAATAGCCCTTTCTTTCGTTGGTAGCGCCGGTAAAGGCGCCTTTTTCGTGACCGAAGAGCTCTGAGTTGATGGTTCCGGGTGGGATGGCGCCGCAGTTGATGGCCAGGAAGGGGAAATGCCGTCGGGGGCTGAGCTGGTGGATGATTTTGGAAAAGACTTCCTTGCCCACTCCACTTTCGCCGGTGATGAGCACGGTCAGGTCGGTGGGGGCTACGCGTATGGCCTTTTGCAGCGCGTGGTCGAGTTTGGGCGATATGCCGATGATCCCGAAGCGTTGTTTGATCGTCTGAAGTTGAGAAATCATGGAGTGCTGTGATTCTAATGGTTAGTGACGATGTGTCCCAACAGGGTAGCAGAAGTGGCGTCATCGATGCGCACGTAGACGTAGTCGCCGGGTTGGTAGCCGTTGACTTTTGGGAAAATGACCATTTTATTCTGTGAGTTGCGACCTTTGAAATGGCTGCTGGAGCGCTTCGAATCCCCCTCGATGAGTACTTCGAAGGTCTTGCCGATATCGCGTCGGTTGTGGCGCAAAGACAGCTGTTTTTGCAGTTGTATGACTTCTTCGAGTCGGCGAATTTTGACTTCTCGTGGTACGTCATCTTTCAGATTGCGGGCAGCCCAAGTGCGCGGCCTCTCCGAGTAGGCAAACATGTAGGACATGCAGAAATCGGCTTCCTCCATGGCTTGAAGCGTCATCTGGTGGTCTTCTTCTGTTTCGGTACAAAAGCCGGTGATGATGTCGGAAGAGACGGCGCAATCGGGTACGATACGCCGTATGGCCTCGATGCGTTCGAGATACCACTCGCGCGTGTAGCCCCGACGCATGAGTTCGAGGATGCGATCGCTGCCCGATTGTATGGGCAGATGGATGTACTTGCAGATGTTGGGATATTGGGCGATGGTGTGCAACACCTCATCGGTCATATCTTTGGGGTGAGAGGTCGAAAAGCGTATGCGCAGCCGTGGGTCGATTTCGGCACACCACTGGAGGAGTTTGGCAAAGTGGACGACCTCTCCCGTCTGCGGATGTACCCATCGGTACGAATCGACGTTTTGGCCGAGGAGCGTCACTTCGCGATAGCCGCGATCAAACAGGTCAGCAGCTTCGGCGACAATGGTATAGGGATCGCGACTTCGCTCGCGCCCGCGTGTGAAGGGCACCACACAGAAGGAACACATATTGTCACACCCTCGCATAATGGAGATAAACGCGCTGACCCCATTGGATCCGAGCCGCACGGGCTGGATATCGGCGTAGGTCTCTTCACGCGATAGCAATACATTGACCGCACGTTGACCGCTTTCCACCTCTTCAATGAGCTGGGGCAAACTGCGGTAGGCATCCGGCCCTACGACCATGTCGACAATTTGCTCTTCTTCTAAGAGCTGCTTTTTCATGCGCTCGGCCATGCAGCCCAACACACCTACCTTAAAAGGACGGTCAATACTCTTGCTGACGGACTGGAAGTAACGCAAGCGCCTTCGGACGGTCTCCTCCGCTTTTTCGCGGATCGAACAGGTGTTGATGAATACCAGGTCCGCATTCTTTATATCCGTGGTGGCGCGATAGCCCATTTGTTCGAGCAGCGAAGCGACAATTTCACTGTCGTTGAAATTCATCTGACACCCATACGTCTCGATATAGTAGTACCGCGTCGTGTCCCTCGTGGCACTTGCACATTTTGTCTCCTCTACTACTGCTCTGTCTCTCGCCATAGAAGCTCGCTTAGATTTATAAATGATCAGCAACCGTACAACTGTCTCGTTTTAATTTAATGAAATAGTACAGCGGATTGTTTATACTGCACATCTCAAAAGCCCATTGTAATCGAAATATCTACCATGCGCGGATCCATGCACAATGGCCAACAAAGTTAGTAATTTTTTGCGCAAGCTGTCAAATTGTCAGATATGAAATTTGGACTCATCGGCAAAGTACTGGGACATTCGCTTTCGAAAGCGTATTTTGAGCGCAAGTTTCGCCAGCGCGAGGAGTGGGGTAGCTATCGATACGAGCTGTTAGAGCTTCCCAATCTCGACAATGTGCGTCAACAGGTGTCCCAGCGCGGATGGAGGGGGTTTAATGTGACGATCCCATACAAAGAAGCGATATTGGACTACCTCGATGCGTTGGATCCCCACGCCCGTGCCATAGGAGCTGTCAACACCGTAGTCGTCGGAAAAGAAGGGCGATGGTGCGGCTACAATACGGATTGGGTTGGGTTTTTACATACGCTCAGCGACTGGCAGGGCAGAACTGCGCTCATCCTCGGTAGCGGCGGGGCGGCAAAGGCAGTGCAATACGCATTAAAACACAAAGGTGTGTCGTATAAAATCGTATCGCGATCGCCTGAGAAAGGAGATTTGACCTATGCTACCCTACGGGCCCAACACATACAAGAGGTCGACTTGATCGTGCAGTGTACGCCAGTGGGTATGTACCCTCATGAAGAGGGACTGCCGGCCATACCTTACGAGGCCTTAAGTCATCGGCAATACCTGTACGATTTGATCTATCGCCCGGCGGTGACGGGCTTTCTCAGAGAGGGCCTTCGTCGCGGATGTGCGGTGCGCAACGGATACGGCATGTTGATCCTACAGGCAGAGGCATCTTGGAAAATCTGGCAAGAAAAATTTGCATGAAATGGTTGTAGTAATAAAAAATTTTGTATCTTGTCGCCGTGATTCGAAAGGACGAACAAACCATTAAAACTTCAAAACTATGAATGCTTGGTTACCTTGGATCATCTCCTTGTTGAGTGGTGCAGCAGGAGGCAACATTGCCGGAAGACTCCTCAAGAACCTCAGCCTCGGCAAAGTGGGGGATTCGATTGTGGGCATTTTGGGAGGAGGATTGGGAAGTTATATCCTCAGCATGCTCGGCATTGACA
Organism: Saprospiraceae bacterium; assembly: GCA_015490715.1. Classification (GTDB taxonomy): domain Bacteria; phylum Bacteroidota; class Bacteroidia; order Chitinophagales; family Saprospiraceae; genus S141-43. The sequence goes on from WFXH01000062.1 coordinate 36,417, forward strand.
CCGGCACAGCGGGTCAGCTGGATGTGGGAAGTATTTTAGGCAGTATAGGCGGAGGAGCTGTCGGCGGTGGTGTGTTGCTCTCCGTCATTGGTGCGGTGAAAAACGCCCTGGGCAGCAAGTAAGCCCCTGGATCGTTTGACCATTTGTGGGTCGATCATCTCGCTAAGGGGTCAAGGCTGCTAATGGGCATCGATGCGCTCAATGCGCGCGCCGAGAGCATTGAGGCGTGCATCGATGTTTTCGTACCCTCGGTCGATTTGGTGGATATTGTGGATAAGGCTTGTGCCTTGCGCCGATAGGGCTGCGATGAGAAGTGCCACGCCGGCGCGTATGTCGGGAGAGCTCATTTCAATGCCGCGTAAGGGACTTTGGCGGTTGAGGCCTATGACGATGGCGCGGTGCGGATCGCAGAGGATGATCTTTGCGCCCATGTCGATGAGGCGGTCGACGAAGAAAAGCCGACTCTCAAACATCTTTTGATGGATCAACACACTGCCCTGCGCTTGCGTAGCCATGACTAAGGCGACGCTGATGAGGTCGGGGGAAAAGCCCGGCCAGGGGGCATCGTAGATGGTAAGGATACTGCCGTCGAGGAATGTTTGAATCTCGTAGTGGTCGTGGCGCTCGAGTACGATATCGTCGTCGTCGATGTGAAATTGTGCGCCGAGCTTCTTGAAAAACTTCAAGGTATTCCCCAGCTCGTCGACGCGGCAGTTTTTTATTCGGATGGGGGAGTTGGTCAGTACGCTCATGCCGATAAAGCTGCCGATTTCGATCATGTCGGGCAGGATGGTGTGGCTTGTGCCGTTGAGGGCATTGACGCCGTGGATGGTGAGCAGGTTAGAGCCGATGCCTTCGATGCGTGCCCCCATGGCATTGAGCATGCGGCAGAGCTGTTGGACGTAGGGTTCACAGGCGGCGTTGTAGATTGTCGTTGTGCCTTCTGCCAGTACGGAGGCCATAATGATGTTGGCGGTACCTGTGACGGAGATTTCATCCATGAGGATGTAGGTGCCGCGGAGTTTTTTTGCTTCGAGGTAGAACTTTTGGCGTTTTTCGTCGGTGCGCAACTGAGCGCCCAATTGACGGAAGCCTTCGAAATGGGTGTCCAGACGGCGGCGACCGATTTTATCACCCCCGGGCTTGGGGATAAAGGCTCTGCCAAACCTCGCCAACAGTGGGGCGAGCAACATGATGGAGCCGCGTATTTTACGGGCGTTGGCCTGGTATTCGTCGGAGCTCAGGTAGTCGAGGTCGATGTCTTTGGCCTGAAGGATGTACGAGTTTTTGGATGGTCGCTGTACCTCTACGCCCATGCCTTCTACTAAGGCGATGAGTCGGCGCACATCGAGAATGTCGGGTACATTTTTGAGGATAACGGGTTGGTCGGTCAGTAGTGCAGCGCAGATGACCTGAAGGGCTTCGTTTTTGGCTCCCTGCGGTGTGATGGAGCCCTCCAGTTGTGCCCCACCTTCGACGACAAAGGACTGTGGAATCATGCCGGGCTATTTAGGTCGGGCTGGGGTTAATGGGATCGCTTCTTTTTGCGCTTTTTCTTTTTCTTCTTTGTCTGTTTTTGTTTTTGCACTTCGAGGGCTTTGAGCACCTTGGTTTGTCGCTTCAGGGGCGCGTTGATGAGCATGTCGAGGTCGGCATCTTGGGGGATGATGAGCCTTCCTTCCGACATTTTGATCAGATCGGCGCGTATGCTGTCGTTGCTTATTTCGCTCTCTTTATTCCAGTTGACGCGGGCCAGTTTCATATAGCTTCCGATCAGGACAGCAAAGTTTTTGCGCAGGTTTTCGTCTTCGATTTGTACGGCCTTGTCGATGAGTTTGAGCACAAAATGGCCGTACTGGCGGAAGCGGTAGCGCTGTTGGGGATAGGGCAGGGGGTCGTGTGCTACGCGCAGGTCTTCTTTAATGATGGTGACGCCTTCGGGTATCTTGACGTCGAGTTCGTAATCGGCGATTTCCATCAGGTGATTCCACAGGCGCTGTTTGAGGTCTTTGCTCTTGATGTTTTCGCCGTTTTTCTGGACCTCGATCATCAGTTCGATGATGTATTCGACGATTTGTTGGCGTCGGTCGGGATCCTGTATTTCCTTGGCGTACTGGATGAGATTTTGGATATTGCGCCCGTAGGTGGAGATTTTGAGCGGATCCAATTCGGTGTAGTAAGGGATATTGCGTTTCAAAACTCTTTCAACCATGGTTTACGTTTTATTCGACGGTTACGGATTTTGCCAGGTTACGGGGTTGGTCGACGTTACAGCCGCGCATTACGGCTATGTAATACGCAAGCAATTGAAGGGGAATCACGGACAATAACGGCGAAAGGGGCTCGATTGTTTTGGGAATAGTGATGGAATAGTCGACCAGTGCTTGAATATCGCTCTGTTCTACGGTGGTGATGGCGATGACTTTGCCCTTGCGGGCCTTGATTTCTTCGATGTTGCTCTTTATTTTGTCGTGGGCACTGGTATTTGTCGTGATGACGATGACGGGCATATTTTCATCGATGAGGGCGATGGGGCCGTGTTTCATCTCGGCGGCGGGATATCCTTCGGCGTGGATGTAGGAGATTTCCTTGAGTTTGAGCGCTCCCTCGAGGGCTACGGGGAAATTGTAGCCCCGGCCGAGATACAGGGCGTTGTTGTTGTCTTTGATTTCGGAGGCGATGTATTCGATGTGGGAGGTGTCGCGAAGGATGGTCTGTATCTTTTCGGGGATGGTCTCGAGTTCGGTCAGCAGTTGGTGGAAATAGGAGCGGGAGATCACGCCTTTGAGATGAGCCAAGTAGAGTGCCATGAGTGTGAGTACGGTCACTTGGCCGGTAAAGGCCTTGGTTGAAGCCACTCCTATTTCGGGCCCACAGTGGATGTAGGATCCAGCCTGGGTCATGCGCGCTATGCTCGAGCCGACGACGTTGACGATGCCGTAGGTAAAAGCGCCTTCGCGCTTTGCCAGCTCGAGGGCGGCCATGGTGTCGAGGGTTTCGCCCGATTGGGAGATAGCGATGACGACTTCGTCGTTGCGTATGACGGGGTTGCGATAGCGAAATTCACTGGCGTATTCGACTTCGACGGGGATGCGGGCGATGTCTTCGAGCAAATATTCGCCGATGAGGGCGGCGTGCCAGGAAGTGCCACATCCGAGGAGGGTAAATTTCGGGGCGCGCAGGATGCGGTTGAGATGTTCGGTCATGCCCCCGAGGCGAATCCATCCCACCTTGCTGTCGATACGGCCGCGCATTGCATCGGCGACAGTGAGCGGTTGTTGGTGGATTTCTTTGAGCATGAAATGGGGGTAGCCGCCCTTCTCGATTTCTTCGAGTTTCATGTCGAGTTCCTGCACTTGGGGCGTGCAGATCTGGTTGTCGATATTGGTAATTTGCACCTTTGAATTGCGTCGGATGAGGGCGATTTCGCCATCATTGAGGTAGATGACCTTATTGGTGTGGGGCACGATGGGCGTGGCATCGGAGGCGACGAAATACCCTTCGTCCGCTAAGCCGATGACCAGTGGGCTGGACATGCGGGCGGCGACGAGCTGGTCGGGCTGGCTGCAGTCCATTACGACGATGGCATATGCCCCTACCACGCGTTTCAACGCAGATCGCACGGCCTCGGCAAGTGTGCATTGCTCTCGCTGTTGGTATTCCTCAATGAGGTGTACCAGTACTTCGGTGTCGGTATCGCTAATGAAATGGTGCCCCAATTCAGCAAGGGCTTGACGCAGCTCGTGATAATTTTCAATTATGCCGTTGTGGACGATAGCCAATCTCCGATTACCCGACAGGTGAGGGTGGGCATTGACGTGGTTGGGCTCGCCGTGGGTGGCCCAGCGGGTGTGAGCAATGCCGATGTGGGCGGGAGGCAAGGGCTGTTGCTGGACATTGCGCTCAAGATCGCTGACTTTTCCCTTGCACTTGCGTACGTGTATGGCTTCATGGGCAAGCACGGCAATGCCTGCTGAATCGTATCCGCGGTATTCGAGGCGCTTCAGCCCTTCGATGAGGAGCGGGGTGACGTCAGTGGACCCGATATAACCGACGATACCACACATTGGGTATTAAGGTTGGATTTTGCTGTATAAGATTTCAACGTAGCTATCGCAATTGGCTGTGTGCGGCGGACAAAACACCAGGCGATGGGGATTGTCCTGGCTATTGATCAGGCTGATGTAAAATTGTCCGTCGTTTTGGCCATAAAAGTAGTCTTGGACGAAGCTTGTGATATTGATCTCGTAATACGTACCCCTTTGATCGGCACTGAGAATCCCGCCATAGGTTACTCGTAGCCGGTGCAAATCGTCGTTTTGCAAGTAGTCGTTGACGGCGAGAGCAGCTTCTTTGGTGAGGGTATAGCTTCCATCGTCATGGCGGTAGGCTGTGACTACGATTTTAGGCGGCGGATACAGCAGTGTATCATCTCGGTCCAGCTGGACGGTGCGCAAGCGCAAGGTGGCGAGGTGTACGGCTACGCGATTGCGGAGCGAGTCGGGGAGGGGATCCAGCTGTATGCGAGAACGCACGCCTCCCAAGCCCTGCAACAGGCCGTATTCATCGGCCTCAGGCGTACTTCGAAGGCTATCGACAAGGGTGCCTTTGTAATTGCGGCGGACTGTGATGCCCTTGACGGCTACTACATCGGCAATGGGGTAATCGTTGAAAAAGTATCGTCGGTGTATGATGGTGTCTGGATTGCTGTAATGTACTTGCAAAAAAGACTGAAAGGAGGACAGGACAAAGCCCACCAGGCGGTTTTGGTTTTCGGGATGCACTTCTATTCGAAAGCCGTAGAAGTGGTTGGAGAGCGTAGAGGGGTTTTGGAAGACGGAGGAGTCGAAGAGGAGTTTTTGAAGGAGGGCATCGTCGGTGACGGGGATTTTAACCGCTCCAGGATAGAGAAAAGTGTCGACCGTGCTGGTCGCCTTAAAGGTAATGCGGACGGTATCTTGAGGAGTGGGGCGTACGGAGGTGGCTTTTCCTACGGGGGTTGGTAAATAAGGCACGCTATCGGAGGTGTAGTAGTCTCTTGCGGGGGAGAGATGTTCGGCCAGTTCGTAGAGGAGGATGTCCATTTTGGCTTTGGGATCGCCGTAATCGACGGTGGTGTCGATTTGGAGGAGAATAAAAGCCGAGTCGACGCGAAACCCCCGCTCTGCGGACACATCGAGATCGGGATCGGATTCGGTTCGGATCTGAGTAAAGATGGTCGACTGCATCGAGCCAAAGATGGGATCACGGATTTCGCCGCAGAGGAAGCGCTCCAATTTGGAGGGATTGATGGTGTTGTCGACAAAGGCTTCCCAGGTACGCACGCTGTCGGCCGGGCCGACGAAGGTGGTAAATCCGATTTTACGCGTGGTATAGATCGAGTCGATCGTGTTGCCCGCTAAGTTGCTGCCAATGTTGTTGGGTTTGTTGCAATGGGACAGGGCGTAGATTGCAAGGACAAACAATACCACTCTAAGTGTGCTTTGACGTTTCATACGGACGATAAAATTACGGA
>WFXH01000063.1 GCA_015490715.1 Saprospiraceae bacterium
CGGAGGAGAGTGCTTTCATTGGTGACGTTCCTCTTGTACTTCGCTCAAATTCGCTCCGGGCTTTTTGATCAATAGTAGAAGGAGACCCATCACCCAAATGCTTCGATCCGAAGCACGACCTTATTCTCAATTTTGTGGATACCAAATAATATATCCCATGCGTTGATGCAATATCGTGAGCCTGTTGTGGCACATAACGCTTCGCTGAATGAGAGTGGTGCTTTCCTACATTCGATGCTGGCAGGTATTCCTCATACATATTGTGTGTACCAGTTGGGCCTATAGTCAGCATCCACATGGGGAGGATTTTGCGATGGACTGCCGGCTCTGTCACCATACGGAGAGCTGGGCGATCACGCCATCGTACTGGCAGGAGCGGAGCCTGGCCTACTTGCGCGCTTTGCGTAAGGGCGAAGACACCGACAGCATGTTCCTCCATCAGACGACGGGGTTTGCGCTAACGGGTCAGCACCGCGAAATCGACTGTAGGGCCTGTCACGCATCCTTGGTGTTTGCCGATGATCGGGGCAAGGAGTGCATCGACTGCCACCGAGACGTTCATCAGATGACCACGGTGTCGGACTGTTCCACCTGTCACGACACGCGCTCCTGGCTCATCGACGATGTCGCCCCCTTACACGAGCGCGTGGGGTTTGCCCTCACCGGTGTCCACGCTGTCGAAGATTGCACTGCATGCCATCAATCGCAGACCCACTTGCGCTTCGATCCCATCGGCAATGAGTGCATCGCCTGTCATCGGCAGGACTATCTCGCCACCACATCACCCAACCACGTCGAGCTACAGTACTCCACCAACTGCATGGACTGCCATAATATCGAAACACCGGGCTGGACCATCGACGGGAGCAACCACTTCTTCTTCCCGCTCACAGGTGCTCACGACATAACAGACTGTACCCAGTGTCACCAAGTGCCCAATTTTTCCAACATCTCGAGTGCCTGCATCAGCTGTCACAATGACGAGCGCAAAGACCTCGACGAGATCAATCACTTGGCACGCAATTTTCCCACCGACTGCGCCCTCTGTCACAGCATAGAGCCCGGATGGCCCACTCATAAATACCGCGCGCACGACGGCGATTACTTCCCCATCTTCCGCGGCGAACACAAGGGAGAGTGGTCCTCCTGTCACGAATGCCACATCGATCGCGACGATTTCAAAGTATTCAGTTGTATCGACTGCCACGAACACAGTGATCCAGTCGATCTCGCTGACGAACACGACGATGTCAAAAACTACCGATACGAAAGTCGCGCTTGCCTGGAGTGTCATTCAGACCCCTGATTAAATTTACAATCCACCCATATGTACCGAGGAGGAGTTGAAAGAGAAATAAACGTTGCAAAGGCTTGGATGCTCGTATTCCTCATCCTCGGCATCTACTCCACACTGTATGCACAACACCGTGGCGATGTGCAATATGCGACCGTTACGCATATCACTTCAAAACACGTCTACGTACGCCTTACTGCTCCCTCTGCCATTCGAGCAGGCGACACGCTCTGGAAGGCATCTACTCCCTGTTTGGTCGTCCTCCGCTCTTCGAGCATGTCGTGCCTCACGCGCGCCTTAGGGGCTTGCCACCTACAGTTAGGAGACACCGTTTACTATTTTATACCTTCCGTCCAATCGATGGCCCCCTCTTCCCCTTCAGTGCGCGATACTAACGGGGTGAGTGTCGATAACCCGCTCCAGCCTACCAAAAAGGAGGCTTCGGGTACAAAGCGACGAAGGGTGTTTTCGCTGTACATGCGGCACAGCTTGACCGACGATGCACAGTACAGCACGCTTACTTCTGAGTGGCGACACATGTACAGCTATCGCCTTGCTCTTGCCGTAGAGCACCCCTTCCACTTACCCATGGGCCTCGATGTGCAGCTGTATTACCGACATCCACGAGGGTATGCTTCTGTGGTGAGTGCTCTTCGCATTCACCACCTCGCTCTGCATTATAATCCTCGGGCTTCGACATCTATTTACTTTGGACGCAATCTGCGCGCCTGGCAGGGAGATGCAGGGCCCATCGATGGCATTGCCATTGAAGAGCGCTTTGGGCAGTGGACCTTTGGTCTGACGGCGGGTTTTCACTCCTCGCCATTGGATTTTGGTTGGAGCAGTCTGCACCACAGCTACGGCGCGTACTTCAAACACCAGTGGCGCAGCCACAACATCGCATCGACGACCTCCATCGGTTGGATCGACACGCGCTATGGTGGTCGGCTGGATCGAAGGTATTTCTCCTTTGCGCACCATTTTATACCCTCAAAGACTTGGAGAATCCGCCTCAGGGGGACCATAGATGCCCCTCAAATTCGCAACGGCACGCGCATCGATCGGCCCTACTTTACTAATGCGCAGTTCGATATGCAATACCACCCTTGGCGATGGCTGAGAGCTTCAGTAGGTGCTTTTCGCCGTACAAGGCCCCTGTACCTCTATTCGTATGAAGACCTATTGGACGATTTTGTTGAGCGCAACACATCGGTATGGGGCCTGTACACGCGTATGTATGCCTCCTGGCCCTTCTTGCGCCTTGCATTGGGTTATTCCCGCCGAATCCATCGCGATGGGTCCGCTTCGCATTATACGGCGCAAATTACCTTTCCCAAAGTGCTACTTTTCCATGGGCGTTTGAGCTATATCTTCACCGACAGCTATTCCTCCTATTTACGCATGCGCGGTCATACCGTACATTATCGGCAGCCCCTGTTTGGCATGCGATGGTCGTGGCAGCTCTATGTTCGCAGTGTCGACTATCGGTTTCGGCGACTGGTGTACACACACCGTTCGTGGGTCGTCGGCACAGGCCTGTCCATACCGCTGTACGCCTTCGGCCAGCTCGATGGGTACGTCGAAGGGACGCAGCATACCACCTACCGCCAATTCCGTTATTATCTTCGCCTGACGAAACGCATACGGATCCAACGTTGATGGCCTGCAGCAACAACCATTTTTTATATTCGTTACGGTATAAAATAGTAAATTTTTAAAGGTATGAAATCGTACTACTACTTTGTTTTCATAACGTTTCTCACGGTTGCTTGCAACAGTCGCCCCAAGGTTGTAGAAGCAGTAGACAATGCCCAAGGGAAGGCACCATCGGCCTTTCAACCCGGCCAGTCGGTCATTCTCGGCCAAGCGCAAAGCTCCCCACCAGTGTCAAATGCGGTCAGCAAGGATATTCATCAGGTGACTGTACAGGAGGTCTTGCCCACAGAGCGCTATGTCTATCTGCGCGTCCGCGAGGGGAAGAAGGACTATTGGATAGCTACGCGCAAGCAACAAGTGGAAAAGGGCAAGCGCTACTTCTTCAAAGGGGGCCTGCTCAAGCTCGGATTTTACAGCACGGAGTACAACCGCACATTCGACACCCTCTACCTCGTGTCGACCATTGTGCCGGCCGATCACCCCATGACGATGGCGGGGGCTGCAGCTGGAACTGCGCCCGCCTCAAGTACACCGCAAAAAAGCACCTCGCCCACTGCGGGGACGACGACCATAGAGCTCCCCAAATCGCCCATACACGTCGAGGGTTCTACAGCAATTGCCGACATCGTCAAGCATCCCAAACAATACGCCGACACCGAAGTGCAAGTATCCGGGGTAGTCACCAAGGTCAATCCCAACATCATGGGACGCAACTGGATCCACATCAACGACGGGACGATGAAAAACTTCGACCTCGTCGTCACGTCCAAGGACTTTGCTCCTCCGGGCCACACAGCGACCTTTAAAGGCACCGTCCGACTCGACCGCGATTTTGGAGCGGGGTATTACTACAAAATCCTCATCGAAGACGCCAGCCTGGTCAGCCTACAACATTAAAATGAAGCGTTTTATCCCGACAAAACTGTTTTAAAAAAGTCCAGCTATCAAGAGCACCGCTTTTTATACATTTGCCTATAAATTGTAATGCCATGGACCATGCCCATCAATACGAGATTGCTCTCGTAGCCCACGATGGCAAAAAGCCCGAAATGGTGCGCTTTATCATGCAGTACCACCATCTCCTCAAGCGCAAGAACATTCGGCTGATTGCCACGGGCAACACCGGGCGCTATATCAAAGAGAGCGGCCTGGAAGTACAATGCGTGAAGTCGGGTCCCTACGGTGGGGATGCGCAAATTGCAGCGCGCGTCGTCGAGGGAAAAACCCACATGGTCATCTTCTTTCGCGACCCCCTGGATAAGCACCCCCACGAACCCGACATCTTTATGCTCATGCGGCTGTGCGACGTGCACGACGTGCCCCTGGCTACCAATCCGGCCACCGCGCGATTGCTCTTCGAAAGTGTACTCAAGCTCAGCCGCAACAAGTCTCGGCCCTAATCTATCCTTCCTTCCTCCAAAGGAGAACCTCTCCCCGTCCACCCTTACATATGAAAAAATTTCCATACATCGTTACAATAGCGGCAAATCCTTAAACAATGACCCTGCGTTTTCTTTCCCCATGGTGGCTCCTGCTGTCGATGCCACATTTTTTTTCTCTCCATGCCCAACCATTTCACACCAACGCGCGTATAGAAGACAGGGCATTTGATCAGGTGGTACGGAAATACCTGCAATTTACCGTGCCGGTGATCGATGTCGACAGTCTGTACCGGCTCATGCACAGCAACGTGGAAGACATCTACATACTCGACGCGCGCGCAAAGGAAGAATACGAAGTCAGTCGCATTCCCCATGCACAGTACATTGGTTACCCTCGCATCGACGAGGACGTTTTGAGCCATATACCCAAAGACAGCAAGATCATCGTCTACTGCTCCATCGGCTATCGCAGCGAAAAAATCGGAGAGCAGCTGTGCCAGATGGGCTACCGACGCGTATACAATCTCTACGGCAGCATCTTCGAGTGGGTCAATCGGGGCTATCCCGTCGTCGACAGTCGCGGCGATACCGTGCGCCGTGTACACACTTACAACCGAAAGTGGAGCCGTTGGGTATTAAACACTGCATATGAAAAGGTGTATTGACACAATTAGTCACGATTTTCGACACTTTAGACCTTCCCTCCACAATTTGACCATTCGTTACATAAAATGGTGTGTTGGTCGAAAAAGTGCTACAACTCGTACAATTTTAGAAGAACATGTGCACGACACACTTTTAACTTAGCTTCGTTATCAACCTGTACTTAGTCTTGATCTAAGGAGCAAATCCGGTGGAAGCGCCGGATTTGCTTTCTTATTTGATCTCCGTGCGCAACACACGACGCCCGAGAAAATACCCTTCCAAGACATCTCCGATCTGGACGGGCCCTACCCCTGGAGGGGTGCCCGTGAAGAGCATGTCTCCAATGTGTAAGGTAAAATACTGCGACACATAGCTAATGAGTGCTGGGATATCCCACAGCATGTCGGATAATTGGGCCTGCTGGACGACTGTGTCGTTTTTGCGAAGCTCGAAATGCCACTGGTCGGGAGGGAGATGGATTTTTTCGATCGGTATCCATCGGCCTATTGCTGCAGAGTGATCCCAGCCTTTGGCGATTTCCCACGGCAGTCCCTTGTTCTTGAGTGCGCGTTGGAGATCCCGTGCCGTAAAATCAATGCCCACCGTCACGGCATCGTAATAGCGATGCGCAAAACACGGGTCGATGCACTTGCCGAGCCTTGAAATGCGCAATACGAGCTCACCTTCGTAGTGCAACTCCTCAGTAAAATCCGGATAGTACAGCGGTCGATCTTTTATGAGCAAGGCCGTCGATGGCTTGAGGAAAACCACGGGTTGGTCGGGTACTTCATTGCCCAACTCGCGGGCGTGTTTGGCGTAATTGCGTCCAATGCAAATGATTTTCATAGAGTTGGCTGTATTTACTCACCCCTTAAATACGCTGATATACTGCTTTTCAGGAATAGCCCAAAACCCATGCCATGAAGCTTTAAGGAAGGATTTTTCACTTCCCCATATTTGATGGAATACCACGTGGTAAAAAGGTGGGTATGAACATGTTTAGTAATCACAGCTCTCTTGAATATTTTCCTGTATAAAATACCGATGCAAAGCCGCCTGTTTCGCTTTAAAAATAGGGTCTCTACTCTTGCCAATCCCAATACATCCTCACTGGTTAACATTAGATAAAGCAATTTACAATATTGGTCCACAAAGCGTGTAGTATAGTCTATCCGTGTATGGAAGATAAAGCCACCGTGCTTTCGGCGTATGAAAAACAAAAAAAACTCCAATTGTAAGAGGTATTGCCATAGGGCATTGCGGTAAGCCTTAGACACATCTACTTCGAACGAAAGGCTTCATTTAAGCGCGGCGAACCGAGAGATTCCGAATAGTGTGTTGTGAAAACATCACAACCCACCTGCCAGCACAGTAATTAAAAAATCTCAAAACCCATAGTGTACTTGCAAATCGCACGCAATAGAATATGCATTGCTACCAACAACGAATACCCTTTGCTCTCTTGTTAGCCCTCCTGAATAGAAAAAAACAATTGCAATTTCCATTTGCAATAAGTCTAAATTTAGATGCTCGACTATGATTATATTTTTTTTATTATCTTTGTCTGGGTATGCTTTAGCGATGCAAATAATGTAATTGTAGCGTTTATCGTGTTTGACAATTTTCACGCTGTGCCCCATGATGACGGGGGTTGTGATTCACTCCTTTTAGCGTGGAAAACACTTGCAGATAATGGCGACACTGCTACTTTAAAAGGTGAAATGATTAAGTTCAGAAAAAAGGCGCGTGATGCAGTGGAATGGATGGAAATGGAAAGGTATGTTACTACTTTTAAAACGGTATTTAAATGTAGTAACAAAGACTATTTTACATATACTGAATTCTATGAAAAGGCATGTGTTAAATGGTGTGTAAGGTTTATTTCCTTCCCTTTTGATGGGGACCCTTTACAATTTAATTGGTGGTACTCTATACCATGTGGTTCCTTATGCTGTCGAAAAACCACACAATACTGCTGGGACGACAACCAGCAAAAGGTAGTGAAAAAGGAATCTGTCGTGGAACCAGTTGATGGCAATTGCAAAGAGACAAGCGTAAAGTGTAAGAGTGGATACTTAGAGCTTCCCTGCTTTGGGCTTTGCAATGTGTATTATTTTTGAGCATAATCACAAACGCCTTAAGAGATATGGCTTACTGTATTAAATCGCAAAAAGTATGAAAAGAGTCCTGTTTATCTGGTTGATTATCGCCGCAGTTCAGCTCAGAGCCCAGATCGAAGAGCACGCCATCCGTTTTGTGGACTACACTCCGGAGTGGATTCACATCGTCGTCGACTCATCGTACATTGGTGTGCCGGGGTACAACGGTGTACATCATATTTACAGCTCAATTTACCAGACCATTATCACGGACGATGCCATTTATAAGACCTATATCAACCACAAGGAACGATGGCAGGGCGGACTGGTTGAAAAAGTGGATCTCGCCACGGGTAAGACCCTCTGGTCAACCCCCTTTGATCTACGCACCTCGGACGAGCGGGAGTTGCCCCAAGAGCAATATCTCGATGAGGAGGGCAATGTCGTGGTACTGGGATTCCGCGCGACGCAACCACCGATATTTCATATATGGTCGGAAGGGACTTTTATGCGGCGGACGTACGACGGCACCACCGGGGCCCTCATTGACCATCGCTACGGCGATAAAAGGGATAGCACCGCAGCACGGATATCTTGGGTACCTGTATGGCCTGCCGTACGAATATTCCCGGTATATACCAATAATTTTTTATATATCTTTAATGATGGAAGTGTAAAATTTGATTACGTCCTAATGGAAGAGGATGGAACCACCATACGCGATACGACTTATAGAGCACCAGAAGCAATATATTCAAGGGCTTCGAGCGTTAATATTATCCGCATTGATCCCGACACGTTTTTGGTACTATTTCACAATATCAAATTCGACAGTGGCCGGTTTATTAAAGATTCCTTTTTGTTGCAGGCGCATTATTACGACGCAGGGTGGAATCGCGTCCGCACCGTTGATCTCAAGGATAAAGTAGCGCCGGCACTGAAGTTTTTGCTCCATTCAAAAGACGGAGATATCTATAATGTTTTACGCGTCGATGGGGATTCTCCAACCGATAACAGCAACCTGCTCTTTGATAGCCAGTGGAATCTCATCGGGGAAATCCCCTGGATATCCAGTTTTAATACATCCCGCACGCGGTTTACCCGACTGAAGACAGAACAGGCTTATCTATTCGTGGTTACAACGAAGAATCCATCCCGGATGATGTTTTACAAGGCGGACTTCCAGGGCAATATTACCCATTTACGCACCTTGGAGATGCTGACGCCCATTGTAAGGCTGGAAAGCGTACACGCACTGGACGATGGCGACATCATCCTCGTGTGTCGCGTCTTTTACAAGACCAGTAAAGACTCCGAAAACCCAGAATATCGGCAAATCAATCTCCTACGCATCGACGGAAGGGACATCGGCTTGACGACCACTACATCGGATAAACCGTCGATGAAAACCGCAGCCTATCAAATTCTGGAAAATCCCATACAGCAGCGAGAGATACGCCTGTCGTTCCATGTGCCTTTTAGCGGTCAGGTAATCCTTTCAGACGTCCGAGGGAAAAAGGTTTGCACCTATTTCCTCGACGGTGTCAAAGAGGCCACGCTCAATGTCGAGAGCTTAACGGGAGGTATCTACTTCATTCGACCCCTTGCAGAATCCACGCAGTATGAGACAATGAAAATCGTGATTCCTCCGCGGTGATGAGGAGCACAGGCACGGTGCGCGAGGGTAAGGGTGTTCAGTGCCGTTGAGGCACTGAGAAAGGGCTGCATTAGGATATCTCAATGCGGAAATGCATATCCAGCGCTCGGACGGAATGGGTCAGGCTTCCGGATGAAATGTAATCCACGCCTGTGAGGGCATAAGCGCGTACATTTCCCGGGTGAATGCCTCCGGAGGCTTCCGTTTCAAAGCGTCCGTCGACGAGTTGGACGGCTTGCCGCAACGCCGGTGGATCGAAATTGTCCAACAAAATGCGATCGACTCCGCCGCATTGTAGTACTTCTTCCAGCTCATCGAAGTTGCGCACTTCGATGGTGATGGGAAGCTCCAATCCCATGTGCGCCCTATGGCGATGTACCGCTTCGATGGCTTGTCGGGTACTACCACAGAGGTCGATGTGGTTGTTTTTGATAAAATAGCGGTCGTACAGTCCCATGCGGTAGTTTTGTCCTCCACCAATGCGCACGGCCCACTTGGCCAAATGGCGATGGAGGGGCAATACTTTTCGCGTATCGAGCAAGACGACCCCTGTATCGCGTATGGCATCGACCATGCGCCGTACCTGCGTGGCGATGCCACTCATGTACTGCACGACGTTGAGCATGGTGCGCTCCCCTGTCAGGAGTGTTCGGGCATCACTGCGGACACACATGATAGCCGTCCCGGGCCGAACAGCATCGCCGTCGCGCACACGTGGTTCCACGATGGCATTTGCATCGATCGTCTTCCAGAACTGTTCGGCAAAGGCCACGCCGGCCACCACGCCCTCCTGTTTTGCAATCCACCAGCCTCTGGCATGCAAAGACGGCGGCACGATAGCTTCCGTCGTCACGTCACCAGTGCCGACATCTTCGCGCAGGGCTGCGCGAATATAGCGGTCTACGATTTCATACATCCCATCCATCACGTCTCATCGACTTTGTGCGTCGACCGCGAAGGTACGACCACTACGCCATAGGACACCTTTGACACCGAGTCCTGACTGGGATTATCTCATGAAATGCTTGCTCATTGTACAAAGCACGTGTGCCGTCCTTCGATCATCATGTAGAAATGCCGTAACTTTACCCTTCGATTTAAATCCTCGAAGGTCATGTCGAAAGTAGAAGTCGTACTTCCCAAATTGGGTGAAAGCATTATAGAGGCGACCATATTGAAGTGGCTTAAAAAGCCGGGCGACAAGGTGGAGGCCGATGAGACCTTGCTCGAAATCGCTACCGACAAGGTCGATTCGGAGGTGCCCGCACCCGTGTCGGGCACCTTGGTCGAAACGCGGTACAAGGAGGGCGATGTGGTACCGGTGGGAGCGGTCATTGCCATTATTGAGAGCGAGGTGGCCGAAGAAGAAGCTCCCATCTCCGAAACACCCGTAGCCACCACACCCGAAGTAAGCCCAACACCTACCCAAGCAGAACTCGTCGAGCAACCCACTGCGGTCGCCAACGCAGAAGGGAGCAAGATACCCAAGCGTGGTCCCAGCGGACGATTTTATTCGCCCCTCGTGCGGAATATCGCCGCAAAGGAAGGTATTTCGCTTGACGAACTCGAACAGATTCCCGGCACGGGTAAGGAGGGGAGGGTGACCAAAAAAGATATCTTGCAGTACCTCGAACAAAAGAAACAAGCTGTACAGGCCCCACAGACCAAAGTCGAACCCACACCTTCCGCACCAACTCCAACACCGCAGGCGCAGCCCTCCGTTCAAGCAACGCCTACAGAGCAAGAGCTCGCTACAGTCCAGTCGTACAACGGCGATGTGGAAATCATCGAAATGGACCGCATGCGCCAGCTCATCGCCAAGCACATGGCAGAGTCGTGGCACACTATTCCCCGAGTCACCTCCTTCGTAGAGGTCGACGTCACAAAAATCTGGAAGTGGCGCCAACAGATCAAAGACCAATTCCAGAAAAAATACGGTGTGAAGTTGACCTTTACGCCTATCTTCTTCCAAGCCACGGCCCAGGCCCTGCGCGACTTTCCGCGAATCAACTCGTCGATCGACGGCACCAAGATCATCATCCACAAGCGCATACACATCGGCATGGCCACGGCCTTGCCCGATGGCAACCTCATCGTACCCGTCATCAAAGATGCCGACCAGCTCAATCTCGTCGGCCTTGCCCACCGCGTCAACGACCTCGCCTCAAGAGCTCGGGCGGGCAAGCTCCAACCCGATGAGATCCAAGGTGGTACCTTTACGATCACCAACGTGGGATCCTACGGAGATCTCTGCGGGACGCCCATCATCAACCCGCCGCAAACCGCCATCCTCGGAACGGGATTGATCCGCAAAGTGCCCGCCGTCATCGAAACTCCCGAGGGTGATACCATCGGCATACGGTACAAAATGTTCCTCTGCCTGTCGTACGACCATCGCGTCATCGACGGCTACCTCGGCGGCTCGTTCGCCAACAGGGTAAAACATTACCTCGAACATTTCAATACAGACCAAGCCGTTTAAATGCATGCACCGCCATTCTACCGTGCTGCGCCTTGCCATCGGCATGATGAGCATCTACCTGCTCAGTAACTGTGCTTCCCAAGATCCTTTTTTGCGCAAGGCCCGCTCGACAAGCCATTCCAACCCGGCACAAGCCCTGCGCAATTACAGCATCGCCATACGCCAAGATCCCCAAAACCAACGCACGGCCGAGGAGGGTTCCGCAGTAGCATTGCGCTTCGGAAGACCCGATAGCGTCGTGCAATGGCTCTCGATAGAAGATGAGTTCGGCAAAGGCCTTTCCGACAGAGCGCTGTTGTATTTAGCAGATGCCTATTTGATCAACTCCAAACCACAAAAGGCCATTCCCCTCTTAAAACAACTTCTTCGCAAGGAAAAGCTCGCCGATTCATTGCGCTTAAGAGCAGAACAACTGCTCATTTGGGCCGAAAATGCCCTTTGGGCCTTGGAGGCTCCCCCCGTCGCCTTGGTTCAACCGCTCGACAGTCCCGCCAACAGCCCCTTTGACGAGTGGGGCAGCATCCTCTCACCGTTCACCCTGCGCTGGTATTTCACACGTGCCCGTCCGCCACAAGCCATACGCCACCACCCCCACCCCCCAAAGCGTCAATACGCCATTCTCTACAGTGAAGGCCACAACAATCACCAAAATCCCGTCGTACAACCGCTCACCCCGTATTTCGACTACCAAGTGCAATGGCTTGCCCTCCTCGACATCGCCGCCGACGGCACCGCACTGTGGTACTACAAAGGACACACCCCGCGACAGGGAGTTATTTATCACCTGCCCTACGACGAACTACACGACTCCGTGCACACTACCTTAGGCATACATCTGCCTGGATTTCATGCCCAGAAAGGTCTCTGCGTGATCGGCGACTCACTCGTGATCTACGCCTCCGACGTATCGGGAGGCTACGGCGGATACGATCTCTACCTGATGCGAAAGCAAGGAGATCAATGGTCGAAGCCCATCCATTTAGGCCCTCCTATCAACACGCCCATGGACGAAGTGACACCATTTTATCACGCCAAAAGCGGAATGCTTTATTTCTCCTCCAACCGACGGGAGAGCTACGGCCATCTGGATGTGTTTCGAGTCGAGTTTGACGCTCGACATTCCACCTGGGGAGCCGTCCAACACCTGGCCATGCCCGTCAACAGCACAGCCGACGACCTGTTTTTCCGCCTCTACGACGACGGACTCACCGCCTCCCTCACTTCCAATCGCCCCTCTACATTCGGGGGCTTAGACCTCTATAAAATACTCTTCAACGAACCCCAATACGACGTTGATCAGCCTTCCATCATCCCGCTCTTCGCGGGGCGAGCTTCCTCTACCGACTCCTTGCCCATGCCACCAGGTGATAACCCCTCTGCAACGCAAAATACCTTGTCCCTCCTACCCGTCCCTTTGAAAAACACGAAAATCGTCAGCGACAGCCCCTTTGTCGCACCGCTTAAGACCATCATCACCCTCTTACACCGATATCCCCACACGCGCATCTATGTCCGCAGCTATGTCTACAGCCAAGACGACGAGGTCGACAACCAGCGTCGATCTTTTGAAATTGCAGAGCGCATTCGCAAGTTTCTAAACGAGCGCGGCATTGCCGACAGCAGTATCATCACACAGGGATTCGGCAGTCATCGCCCCGCAGGAAAGTTCCACACCAGTGGATCAAACAAGGCGGATACTGTTGTCGCTCGGATCGAGTGGTATCTCTATCCCCCACCGACGGAGGACTCAATGCCCGATAACACCGAGACTACCCCTGGGGACAACATTTCACAGCCTTACTTTAAGATTGCCCTGCCTCCTCACACCCAAGACGCCCCTCTTGCGAGACTCGTCCACGCTTCCAATTACGGCCTCATCGAACGCATCGGCGACACCCCGAAACCCGATGCTCTCATCGGCATGTTTTTCTCTTATAAAAAGGCAAAATCGTGGTTAAAAAAATTGCAATCGATCTATCCGAAGTATCCTTCCCAATGGGAAATTTTGCCGTATTTTAAAGGGCGCCGTTTATCGCGGTATGAAATCGTGCTCCTCAAAGAGCAATTCCCAGAATTAAATGCGTACTTTGCGCACCAGTTAAGAGCAAGGTGATGAATTACTACCAATTTCTCAAAAACAGCATTCGGCACATTCGCACTACGGGCACAATCACGCGAAGCTCGCGCACGACCTGCAAGATGATGATACGCAACGTAGACTTTGGCAGGGGACGCTACTTCGTCGAGCTCGGCGGAGGCGACGGTGTCATGACCCGATACATCTTGCGCGCCATGCATCCCGACGCAAAGTTGATGACCTTTGAGATCAACCCCGATTTTGTCCGTGCATTGCATAAAATCGATGACCCTCGCCTCATCGTCATCTCCGACCAGGCCCAAAAGCTCCCCCATTACTTAAAAGTGCATCGCTTTCCCCATGCCGATGCGATTATTTCCTCCTTGCCCTTGCTGGTCATTCCGTCCGACGAGCGCACGGCCATCGTCCAGGCATGCCGCGAATCCCTGCGCCCGGGAGGCACCTTTAGCCAAATACACTACAGCCCTACATTAAAAAATTTTTACGGCTACATCTTCGGCAACGTCGAGATGAAATTCGTACTGCTCAATTTGCCACCGGCGTTTATCATGTACTGCCAAAAAAACCACGAACATGTTTGAAATTGATATTCCCAAGCTCCGACAGTGTTGTAGTACGCCCGGCCCACCTGGTTATGAGCATCGCATACGAAAGCTGCTTACCCAGTGGCTTGAGCCTCACGTCGACGAACTCTATACCGACAATATCGGCAATCTCATCACCCACATACGTGGTCGGGACTCGTCGAGGCGCGTGGCACTGGCCGCCCATATGGATGAAATCGGCTTTATCGTCCACCACATCGACGAAGAGGGCTTTGTGCGCTTTTATCCCTTAGGAGGTTTTGATCCCAAGACACTCACCGCACAGCGCGTCATCATCCACGGACGAGAAGATATCCTCGGTGTCATGGGCACCAAGCCCATCCATCTGATGCGCGAAGAAGAGCGCAAACAATTGCCCAAAATCGAAGACTACTTCATCGACACGGGCCGAAAACGCGACGATCTCCTCCAATACATCGCCGTGGGAGATCCCATCACGCGCGAGCGCGATCTGGTCGAAATGGGAGACTGCATCAATGCCAAAAGTCTCGACAACCGCCTATCGGTCTATATCCTCACCGAAGTACTGACCAGGCTGGCCGAGACCGAGCCTCCGTATGATGTGTACGGTATCTTCACCGTGCAAGAAGAGCTCGGCTTGCGCGGGGCCTACACCGCGGCCCACAGCATCAATCCCGACTTCGTCCTCAACCTCGACGTGACGATCGCCTTCGATGTGCCCGGCGCCCAGCCTCACGAATACGGCACGCGCCTTGGCCACGGCGTAGCCATCAAGATCATGGATGCCACCGTCGTCAGCGATCCGCGCATGGTGCGCTTTTTACGACAGACAGCCGAAAAACACCAAATCCCACACCAAGACGAACTTCTCCCCAAAGGCGGGACAGACACCGGCCCCCTTCAACGCGCCGGCCGCTCCGGCGCCATCTCAGGAGCACTGTCCATCCCCACCCGACACCTCCACCAAGTTATCGAAACAGCCCATAAAAAAGATATCCTACACACTATGCAGCTCCTTTACCATGCCGCTCTCGAGATACACAACCACCCATGGGCAGACGACCCCTTCTGACGGTCTCCTCTGTGACCTCCATCACCGTTCGCACTGCCCACGACAACCCATCATCGCCCGTAGGCGTTATGATGTATGAAATCGTTGATACAAAAAAATATCGGGATATGAGCTACTACATCGCGACGACCATCAAGGACAAGTGGAGCTTCGACGAAGCCATCGAAAAAACAACACAGGCGCTGAAAGAAGAAGGCTTCGGAGTGTTGACCGAAATCGACGTCAAAGCTACGCTGAAGAAAAAACTCGATGTCGATTACTACAACTACAAAATTCTCGGTGCGTGCAACCCACCCTTTGCGCATAAAGCTCTGCAGGCTGAAGATAAAATCGGCGTAATGCTGCCCTGCAACGTCATCGTCCAAGAAAAAACTCCGGGCACCATCGAGATCTCCGCAGTGGATCCTCTGGCATCCATGCAAGCCATCGACAACCCAGCCCTTGCCGATATCGCGCAACAAGTCAAGGAAAAACTCCAACGCGTCATCCAAAGCTTAGAGCAAGCCGCTGTCCACACGGTATCGTAGACCTTCTCCGAATTATCGGCATTCTGTCCCGCGGCTGGATACACCATAGAGCAGTTCCGAGGCGTTTCATTCCCAAATATTTTACCTACTTTTGTCCAGCCATAGACAGGATGTATGAATAGCCCGACCAACTTACTCGAACTCATTGCAGTCCTGTACAAATGGCGCTGGCCTATCATCATACTGACCTTTAGTGCAGGCCTTATCAGTGCCATCATTGCCCTGACGCTGCCAAATTACTACCGCGCCACCACGACCTTCTACGCTGCTTCGCCCGACTTGAGCAAGCCCGGCCGCATCTTCGGCTATTCCTCTTTTGATATCAACTACTACGGCACTCGTGTCGATGTCGACCGACTGCTCACCATCGGCTACTCCGAAGAAATCGCCAACTTCCTCATCGACTCCTTTGAATTGTACAAACACTACGACATCGACCCCAACTCGCCCAAGGGGAAATTTCGTGTCAAAAACAAAATCGCCGACCACTACAAGATCAAAAAGACCAAGTACGGCGCTATCGAACTCAGTGTCGACGACAAAGACAAATACCTCGCCGCCGAAATGGCCAACGCTGCCCGCGACAAAATCGACCAAATCGCTCGCGAGCTGCTCCGCAAAAGCCAGGAAAAACTCCTCGCCACCTACGAACGCAACATCCGCGAGCGCGAGGCCTTCCTCCAACAACTCGACGACTCCCTGCGCAACCTGCGCATCAAATATGGCGTCTTCGACCCCAAAAGCCAAGGCGAAATCCTCGCCCAACTCATCACCGAAACCGAATCCAAACTCGTCGAGCTCACTACCAGTCTCAACCACCTGAAAAACAATCCCAATACACCCCCCGACACCATCATCCTCTTACAAGCGCGCGTCAAAGGCCTCAAAAAAAAGTTTGACGAGCTCACCTCCCCCCATACCAAAAGCCTCTTCAACCTGGTCAAATTCAATCAGGGCAAAGGCCTCATCGATCACCTCCAACACATCTACGATATCAATATCAACCAAATCGGTTTGGACCGCCTGCGCTACGAGCAAATCAAGAGCGTTTACGAAAACCCCATTCCCGCCATCCACCTCGTCGAAGACGCGACACCACCCACCGTCAAAAGCCGTCCCAACCGCTTGCTCATAGTCCTGATGAGCATGGCGGTGACCTTCGTGTTGAGTATCATGATCGTGCTCTTTATCGAATCCTATCGCCATGTGGACTGGAAAGGCGTTTTCAAAAGCTAATCCACTGGCCAAGCCCTTCCACCTCCTCAGCGCGATTGTCCTCGCCATCCTCATCCTAACCCTGATCACCAAGACGTGGATACTGCTCGCCCTGCCCTTTGCTGCAGCATTTCTCTATATCGTCGTCATCTATCCCAAGACCTTGAACTACTTGCTCTGGGCCAGTTTGCCCATCTCTTTTCCCCTGGGGCTGCCAAACGGCTGGAAAGTCGATGTACCCGCCGAACCTCTTTTGCTGATCATCATGGCAATTCTCATCGCCTATGGTATTTACAAGTGGTACTCCATTCCAGCCGCTTACCTGCTCCATCCCATTAGCCTCCTGCTGCTATTCTCATACCTTTGGATGTGGGTGACAGTCTTGCCCGCCGAACACAGAGATGTGGCTGTCAAGTTTGCCCTCGCAAAGACCTGGTACTTGTTTGGATTCTACATTGGCGCGCTCTATTTCATACATACCTTAAAAGACATCGACACCATACTCAGATTTTTGATCACAGTAGCGGCCTTTACCATCGTGTATACTCTTGTGCGTCATGCCCAAGAGGGGTTCAGCTACGTCGCATCCAACATGGCACCTAATCCTTTCTACAAAAACCACGTCGATTACGCCACCCACCTCGCCGTGATCGTTCCGTTTGTGTGGTACTACTTGCGCACCCATTCACCTCGTCATATCCTCACCAGCGCCTGGTGGCACCTTGTCGCGCTGCTCTTCATCGTCGGCATTGCCCTCTCATACACCCGCGCGGCTTACGTCGCTCTCCTTCTCATGCCTTTTAGCTATGTCGTCATCCGCTGGAGAGCCATGCAGTATTTCCTCATGCTCGGCGTACTCTTCACACTCGGTCTCATCGCCTTCTTAGCTACCAACAACCGCTACCTCGACTATGCACCGCAATACGAAAAGACAATTGCCCATCGCGATTTCCTCGAACTACTCGAAGCCACACCGCGCGGTCAAGACCTCTCCACAATGGAGCGCGTCCATCGCTGGATCGCGGGGTTTTACATGATGCGCGACCGACCACTGTTTGGATTTGGCCCAAATAACTTCTATGAGAGCTACAAGCCCTATACCGTTTCCGCCTTCCACACCTATGTGAGCCACAACCCAGAGCAGTCGGGTATCCACAATTATTTCCTGCTACTCGCCGTCGAACAGGGCATCCCCGCCATGCTGCTGTTTATTGCACTGTGTTTTTACACCCTCATGCGGCTCCAACAGCTCTATCACAGCCTATCGTCTGGGGCGGGACGCACCTTTGTCATGAGCGCAGCGCTCTCCCTGACAGGTATCCTCGCCATCTTACTCATCAACGACATGATCGAGACCATCAAAATCGGCCCGTTCTTCTTCTTTATCCTGGCCAGCGTACTCCTGTTGGAAATCAAGAAGATTCATTCCAGTATAAAATCGTAGTCCGTCTCATCAACCAGGGACGGGGAGCGATTTGAGCTTATACACTTCTCCCTCACGAGCGAGATAGCTCTCGGGGAAAATCGCTCTTGCCTCCTCTAAGAAGGGAGTTAGATCCCGATATCGAGAAGAAAAATGCCCCAACAACAACTTCCCTACGCAGGCTTGGCGCGCAACCGTTGCCGCATCGGCTGCGGTCGAATGCATGCGCCGAGACGCTTCTTCTTGCTTTTCGCGCAAAAAGGTCGCCTCGTGATAGAGCCATTGCACCCCCTTTATCCACTCCGCCAGCTGTAGGAAATACCGCGTATCCGAACAATAGGCATACGAGCGCGGCATCCAATCCCCACGCACGAACACCTCATGTGCGATTCGCTGGCCCGATGGATCCGTCCAATCCGCCCCCATTGCTATGGCGGACCGATCCTCTGGCGGCACCCCATACCGCTCCAACATCGCTACATCAAGCCGACGCGGAAAGGCCTTTTCCTCAAACAAAAAACCGTAGGTAGGCACCTTGTGCTCTAAGGGAAAAGCCGCCATGCGAAAATACTTGCCCTCGAGTATCCACTCCTTTTGCCGTAGGTCCAACTCAACAAACTCAAGTGTGTATTGCAATTCCGAACCCGTATGCGATAAAAAACCCTCAATCATCACCTGTATCGAACGCGGCCCGATAATCCGAAGCGGATGTTTCCTCCCCAGCAGATTGGAAGTAGTGAGTACGGCGGGTAAACCAAATACATGGTCGCCGTGCAAGTGACTGATACAAACCCAATCGATCTTGAGCAAACTCTCGCCATAGCGCAAGAGCTGCAAAAGGGCTCCCTCTCCACAATCGATCATGATGCGTGTATCCCCAAGATGAAGGATTTGACTACTCGGATAGCGCCCGTGGGCAGGTATCGCAGAGTTGGCTCCCAAAATGCGCAAAGTCCACTCCATAAAGACAGCCTACGCATCATCGCTCTCGACCATTTCAGCAAGAGCCGTATCGAGATCAGGTACGATGGTCAGCACATCATCCAGTTTTGAAATCTCAATCAAGCGACGCACGGGCTCGGCCTTCACACCGATCAAAAACATACCCCCTCGATCCCTCCACAAGCGATACCCCGTCAAGATAGCACTCAACCCCGATGAGTCGATGTACTCCACCGCTCCCAAATCGATCACCAAATAGCGCTGCGGATCTTGAAAAAGATAGACTAACAGCGATTTGAGCTCCGCCGCATTGGCCGTATTTAAATTTTTTTCGTTGATAGTTAATAAAATATACTTGTCGCTTTTTTCTAATGCGTATTCCATCCAAATAAAGTTTTCTTTAGCGTAATAAACGCCGCAAAGGTAGCGTATATTGACCATATACGAGATGTTGTACAAGAAAGCACCACACCACTCATGCAAAACTGCCTTGCACATCTCAAACCACCAATTGGTGAAAAACCGCACACTGTGCACAACTATGCTGTGTCTCAACTGTTATTAATAGGGAAAAATTTAAATTTGCGCTGGTATAAAATGCCCAATACTGTATGAGGCTACAAAACTTTTCAAACGAAGTCCATCAGATCATCAACAAGAGCCGAGAATGGGCCATCCATACCGAGAGCCCAGAGCTCTATGTAGAGCATCTCATCCTGGGAATCCTCTATGTGGAAGACAACATCGCTCGCTCCGTATTGATGAACTTCGTCGATCTCGACGAACTGGAAGATCGCGTCATCGAGCAAATACAGCTGCGCAATAAGACTAATCGCAAGCGAAGAAAAGAGCTCGACGATAGCGATGAAATCACCCTCAATAACGATACGTACCGCGTGTTGATGATGAGCCACTTGGAAAACAAACTCCAGCAGCGCAACGAGATCCACTCCGATGTATTGCTCCTCACCATCTTGCGCAACAAGGACCTGCCCATCACCAAATTGCTCAACTCCTTCGACATCACATACGAAAACTTCAAGAACATCTTGCACTACGTCTTGCAAGATCAGGAGTACGATGTCTACGACGAAGAGGTCGACCCCATAGAGATGAGCTATGAGCACCCCTCCGAGGAAGGGTCCGAGTCTTCTTCACATGGCCGAAGAGATCCCAAAAAGAAATCAGACACCCCCACATTGGACAACTACGGGCGCGATATCACCCAACTTGCCGCAGAAGGGCGCTTGGATCCTATCATCGGCCGTGAAAAGGAAATCGAACGCGTGTGCCAAATCCTCAGCCGCAGAAAGAAAAACAACCCCGTACTCATCGGCGAGCCCGGCGTGGGTAAGACTGCCATCGTCGAGGGTCTGGCCTTGCGCATCGTCGAAAAAAAGGTCTCCCGAGCCCTCTTCAACAAACGCATCGTCATGCTCGACATGGCCGCACTGGTGGCCGGTACCAAGTATCGCGGCCAGTTTGAAGAGCGTATGAAGGCCATCATGAACGAACTCGAAAACACGCGCGACATCATCCTCTTTATCGACGAAATCCACACCATTGTCGGCGCGGGGGGTGCCACCGGATCACTCGACGCCTCCAACATCTTCAAACCCGCCTTGGCACGGGGCGACCTCCAGTGCATCGGTGCCTCCACCTTAGACGAATACCGCCAATACATCGAAAAAGACGGCGCCCTCGAACGCCGCTTCCAAAAAGTCATCGTCGACCCCGCTACCCCCGAAGAAACACTCAACATCCTGAAAAATATCGTCGGCCGCTACGAAGACTACCACAACGTGCGCTACTCCGAAGAAGCCATTAAAGCATGCGTCCATCTCAGCGACCGCTACATCACCGACCGATACCTGCCCGACAAAGCCATCGACGTACTCGACGAAGTCGGCGCACGCGTCCATCTCAAGAATATCAAAGTACCCAAATCCATCGAAGATCTCGAACGCGAAATCGAACGCGTCCACGAGCTGAAGGATAAAATGGTACGCGCCCAGAAATTCGAACAGGCAGCGGCCTATCGCGATAAGGAAAACGAACTCAAAAAACAACTCGAAATCGCCCGCAAGCGCTGGGAAGAAGAAGTCAAATCCATACGCTACCCCGTCACCGAAGAAGACGTCGCCGAAGTCGTCTCCATGATCACGGGCATACCTCTGCGCAAAATCGCCCAGTCCGAGAGCAAAAAGCTCGTCCACATGGCCGAAGACCTGCGCAAAGAAGTCATCGGCCAAGACGAAGCCATCGCCAAAATCGTGCGGGCAATTCAACGCAACCGCGTCGGCCTCAAAGATCCCAAGCGGCCCATAGGCTCCTTCATCTTCTTAGGACCCACCGGCGTCGGCAAAACCGAATTGGCCAAAGCTCTCGCCCGATACCTCTTCAACACCGAAGAAGCCCTCATACGCATCGACATGAGCGAATACATGGAGAAGTTTTCCGTCACACGCCTCATCGGCGCTCCTCCAGGCTATGTCGGCTATGAAGAAGGCGGCCAACTCACCGAAAAAGTGCGACGACGACCCTATAGCGTCATCCTCCTCGACGAAATCGAAAAAGCACACCCAGAAGTGTACAACATACTTCTCCAAGTACTCGACGAAGGCCAACTCACCGACGGCACTGGCCGACGCATCGACTTTAAAAATACCATCATCATCATGACCTCCAACATCGGCGTGCGCGAACTCGAGAGTTTCGGCCAAGGTGTCGGATTCGCCACCCGATCCAAAAAAGCCGACACCGACAAACACGCCAAAGCCACCATCGAAAAAGCCCTCAAAAAGACCTTCACCCCAGAATTCCTCAACCGCATCGACGATATCATCATCTTCAATAGCCTCACCCAAGAACACATCTTCAAAATCATCGACCTTGCCCTCGAAAAACTCATCCAGCGTCTCAAAAACATGAACTACTCCCTCGTCGTCGACGACAAAGCCAAAGAATTTATCGCCAAAAAAGGCTACGACCCCAAATACGGCGCCCGACACCTACACCGCGCCATCCAAAAATACATCGAAGACCCACTGGCAGAGTATATCCTCAAAAACAACCCCAAAGAAGGTACAGAATTTGTTGCTACCTTTGACAGCGAAAAAAATGCAGTGCAAATCACCACAAGCAAAGAAGCAACAACCACAACCTGATCTGTACCTTTAACCGAACTAAAAAATATCGCAGGATTGATACGTAGAAGGAAACGCCAAAAAACCAAAGTCAAAGACCCAAAAGCCGATCTGATCTATAACCACAAAATCAAAGCCCCCGAACTTCGATTGGTCGGGGATAACCTCGACGAAATTAGCGAAGTAGCAGGGTACAACGTCACCAACGGCATCTACAACACCCGTACGCTCCAACAGTGGGCAGACGAGCTCGACAAAGACCTCATCGTTATCGCCCCCAAAGCCGACCCCCCAGTGGCCAAAATCATGGACCTCAACAAGTACCTCTACGAACAAAAAAAGCGCAAGCAAGCTCAAAAGAGCCATAGCGCCAAAACCGTCGTCAAAGAGCTGCGCTTCGGCCCCAACACCGACGAACACGACTTCGAATTTAAGGTCAATCACGCCCGCAAATTCCTCGAAGAGGGCAACAAAGTGCGCGCCTATGTCCAATTTAAAGGCCGCACCATCATCTTTAAAGAAAACGGCGAACTCCTCCTACTGCGCTTCGCCAAAGCCCTCGAAGATATCGGCACCATCGAATCCCTCCCCCAAATGAAGGGCAACCGCCGCATGGTCATCACCATCATGCCCAAGAAAAAAGGCAAAAAATCCTCCTGACCACCACGCGACATTGCAAGATATTCCGTACCTTTGCACCTCGTTAAATCGTAGTGTACGATGCCAAAGGTCAAAACACATTCTGGCGCCAAAAAGCGCTTCAAAGTGTCGGCCTCCGGTAAAATACGCCACCGAAAGGCCAATACCTCACACTTGATGCGCAAAAAATCCAAAAAGACCAAGCGCCACTTGCGCATCAAAGGGGAAGTCTCCAAAGCAGACAAACCCAATGTCAAACGCCTCCTCAACCTCTAACACGCAAAACCTCTGAGCCATGCCAAGAGCAACCAACTCCGTAGCAAGCCGGCGCAGGCGAAAGAAAATACTCAAAATGGCCAAGGGCTACTTCGGAGCCCGCAAAAATGTCTATACCGTCGCCAAAAATGCCGTCGAAAAGGCACTCCTCTACGCCTACCGCGATCGCAAGGCGCGCAAACGCGACTTACGAAGACTCTGGATCGTCCGAATCAACGCCGCAGCAAGACAACACGGCATGAGCTACAACCAATTTATCCACGCCCTCCAACAACACAATATCCAGCTCAACCGCAAAGTGCTGGCCGACCTCGCCGCCAACCATCCCAATACCTTTAAGGCCATCGTTGACAAAGTCAACAGCTAACAATCCGCTCACGCTCGTGAGCACCACTCCCCATTTTCCCCAAAGCGGAAAACTGGTACGGTTTATGCCTTCACCCTCCTAAGGCAAGCCCTAATCAATGGCAATGGACAACTGGATACGGTCCCTCCCCAAAGTGGATCTCCACGTGCACCTCGAAGGTACCATCGAGCCCGAAACGCTCCTCTACCTCGCCGAAAAAAACAAAGTCGTCCTCCCCTGGACGACCGTCGAAGCCGTCCAGCAAGCCTACGCCTTTCAAGACCTGGCAGACTTTTTACAGATCTATCACCAATGCACCCAAGTGCTGCGAAACGCTGAAGATTTCTACTACATCACCCTCCAATACATCCGGCGCTCTGCCGCCGAAAACACCTTCCACAGCGACGTCTTCATCGATCCCCAAACCCATCGAGACAAGGGCATCCACCTCGAAGCCATGATGGACGGCATCACCGCTGCCCTCCGCGAAGGAGCCCGCCAATACGATTATTCCATGGGTTTTATCCTCTGCTTTTTACGCCACCGCCCGCAAAGAGAAGCGCTCGAAATCCTCCACAGCTTAGGCCCTACCCGAGCTCACTTCTCTGCCATAGGCCTCGCTGCCAAAGAACTCGGCTATCCGCCCCATCTCTTTATTGATGTGTATAAAACGGCACACGCCATGGGACTGTACTGCACGGCCCATGCTGGGGAAGAGGGTCCCGCATCCTACGTACGCTCTGCGCTCTTCGACCTCAAAGTCCACCGTATCGACCACGGCAACGCCATCGTCGACGACCCCACATTGATCGATTACGTGCGCTCGCAATCCATACCCCTGACAATGTGCCCCCTCTCTAACCGCGCCCTCCACATCGTCGATGATCTATCCCAACACCCCGCTACCGCTCTGCTCAATGACGGCGTGTGCGTGACGATCAACTCCGATGATCCCGCCTTCTTCGGAGGCTATATGACGGAAAATCTCTCGGCCATGGTCGAACACGCTCAGTGGTCAAAGAATGAAATCGCAAAAGTGCTCCACCATGCCATCGACCACGCACTGATGCCCGACCACCGCAAGCAATCCCTGCGCCATCGCTTAACCCAAGCCCTATAAAATACGAAAGCGAAATAACTGGGCAGTTATTTCGCTTCGTAAAGTTGGGACAAAACAAAACCTAAAACATTACTATGAGAGTGACTCTTTGATGTCGGATTTCGTATCTTTGCCGTTCGGAAATCCTGCGAGGAACGGCAGAGTACTGATGAGGCTACACATTTTCGACACTCTGCACGCATTCCTCGCAGCCCGAACCATTTTACAAGCCAAATTTTGAACCGCCTCGGTTCGCTGTACCGAATACTTACTTTTAAGTATTCATTTGCAAAGTTCCCCCTATCCGCATTTCAAAAAATCAGGGTATTCCCTGATTTTTTCACCTTTTAGTTGTTTTATGCAACTATCTGCTCGCCTTACGGCTACCTCTGCTCCTTCCACGGCGGTCTGCCGCGTATCAATCGCTATTTTTGCCGCAACATTTAATCATCACATGGATCTCATCTCTCGGTGCATACATACCGGCCAATGGCTCTTCCGCCACCGCAGTTACTTGCCGCTGCTGATCATCGTGCCTGGGCTCTTCATCTACACGTATACCGATTATACCGTTCTGCCAATAAAGGAGAGCACATACGAGTGGTTTTGTGTGGCCGTGGGTTTGCTCGGCCTCGGCATACGCGTGTGGACGATTGGCTATGCCCCTGCCGGGACCTCTGGGCGCAACACCCAAGAGCAAATAGCCGATCGCCTCAACACGGAAGGGCCCTATTCTGTGGTGCGCCACCCGCTATACCTCGGCAACTTCTTCATGTGGATCGCCGTAGCACTCTGGATTGGTCACCTGTACTTTCTCATCATCACTGTACTGGTCTTTTGGTTGTACTACGAACGCATCATGGTTGCCGAAGAGGCCTTTCTTCGTCAGCGCTTCGGCCAACAATTTTATCAATGGGCAAAAAGCACGCCTGCATTCTTCCCGTGTTCCCTCAAGATCAAGAGTAGCCCCTCTACCTTCCAATGGCGCAAAGTCATCTATCAGGAGAGCAACGGACTTGCGGCACTGTTCCTCTTATTCGCCCTACTGGATGGGATCGGTGCACAAATTCAGCACCCCTACCATCCGCGTCCCAATAATGTCCTCTACCTGCTCGCGGCACTGTCGTTGCTCCTTCTCATCGGCCGAAAAATCGCCTTGAAGCGTCCTCCTTCGTAAAATGGTGTATGTGGGAGCCAACGCGCATCACTAAGAGGATAAAAGACAACCATTTCATACATATAATAAATCAGCAGGTATGAAATGGCTGTTCTAACATCTCCAAAGTACCCTCAATCTTTCACTTCACAATTGCTCTTCCCTCGGATAGGTGTATTGATTTTGGTTAGGTGGGGGTCGTGCCCTATGCCCATTCGCAATGGGAAGGCTGTTTGGTCGTTGTATCATTGTAGCAGATGAAAATCTGCACGTCAAAGCCATATCCCATGAACAGTGCATTTTGCAATGCAGGGGCTGGTCTGCGACGATGGGTAGGGGCACTTTGCGCGATTGCAATCGTGCTGGGAGGATGCCGCTCGCCGTCGTCGAATCGCAGCGGTGAGGATCAGGTTTTGGAGCTGCGCTTGGCTTCGGAGCCGGATCGCATCCACCCGATGCTGTCGCGGCGAAGTGTGTCGACCTTGGTTGAGCGCCAGATTTTCCTGCCGCTCATGCAATTTCACCCACGCGACTTGTCGCTCGTACCCGTACTGCTCGAAACAGCACCAGCAATAACCGACGACACCATTGAGGGAAGACCACTCTGGCGATACACCATGCGATTACGCCCCTCCGCCCAATGGCAAGATGGCACACCAGTCACGGGGTACGATTACCTCTTCACGATCAAGGCAGCGCTCAATCCCCTCTTGCAAAACAACCAATGGCGGCGCTACGCCGAAGTCATCGACAGCGTGCAGATCGACTCGGCCGACCCGAAACACTTCCACGTATGGGTCCAGCCCGGCTTGTTTAGCTACATCATCGCCTGCAACCTCGAACTGTACCCCGAACACTATTACGACTCAGCCCATCTCTTGCGCCCGTATGCCCTTCGCGCATTGAAGCAGCTTGACGACAGTGGGGATACAGTCCTCAAGACCTTTGCCCATCGCTTCAGTGCTTCTCGGCTGTCTCGAAAACCGATGGGCTGCGGTCCGTTCTACCTCGATGAGTGGATACCGCAGCACCGCATTACCTTGCAGCGCGTCCCACAATGGTGGGGGCAACACCTCGAAGATGAAGTGGACATCTTCCGCGTCAATCCCACTGCGCTCGTGTTTCACATCATTGAGGATGAAATCTCCGCTGTCGAACTGCTCAAACAGGGGAAGCTGCACATCGTGTACGACATCTCCCCCGGGCTGTTTGTCCGTCTTAAAGGGGCCAAATCATCGGAGGTAAAGACCTTTACGCCTACGGCCATGCGCTATTACTACGTCGTAATCAACAATCGGCATCTCATCCTTCGAAATCGGGATGTGCGTCGGGCTTTGGCGCACTGTGTCGATGTGCATGCCTTTATCGACTACGCCTTGGAGGGGCTGGGGATACCCGTCACAGGGCCGATACATCCCACCAAACCCTATGCACTTCGCCTTCCATCCATTGCGATGGATCTCGAGCAGGCTCGGCGGCTCTTACACAAGAGTGGCTGGAAAGATAGCGATGGTGATGGGATACGCGATTCGCTGATCCACGGTCGGCGTCGCAAGTTGGTTTTGGACTTGTGGATCACGGGGAGTGAAACATCTCGCAAGTTTGCGTTGACACTTAAGCAAAACGCCGCAAAAGCGGGGATCGATATCGACATCCGCCAAAGTCGATTGCGCGACATCCTCCAGCGGATCTATAATGGCGACTTTGCCCTTGCGCCACTCTCTATTCGCCAATCCCCTGGCCTGGACGAGCTCGGCAATACGTGGCACAGCCGACACTGGCCACCACACGGAAAAAACTTCTGTTACTACAGCAATCCACAAGTCGATGTCTGGCTGGACTCCCTACACCTCGTGCGCGATACAACTTCCCTGTATCGACTGTACGACAACATCCAGCGCGCGATCTACGACGACCAGCCCGCCGTCTTTTTAGCCGCACCGCAAGAGCGAATAGCCGTGCACAGGTATGTAGAGCTATCCCAAACGCCAATTCCGCCGGGTTTTTATCTCAATTGGACAAAATTGCATACCTTCGTCGAGCATCAATAGAGGAAAATCCTAAATGCGCATGGAATGACAGCAAGAGAATTCTTTGAATCCCTACCCGACAAGATCAACGCCGATGCAGTCAAAGATATGCAGACGGTCTTTCACTTCGACCTTTCGGGTGAGGGAGGAGGACAATACACCCTTCGCCTCCAGGATGGTCAGTTGAGCATCGAAGAGGGCCTCCAAGGCGAAGCCAAATGCGTGGTACGCAGTTCCGCAGAAGACTTTATGGCCCTGGTCACAGGCAAACTCAATCCGATGATGGCCATGATGACGGGCAAGGTAAAGATCAGCAACCCGGCTGAAATGGTCAAATACGCCAAACTCTTCGGCCTGATGTAGGCCGATAAGGGAGCTTCTCATCCCTCTATGCGAATACGCGGTCGGCCTTCGACGTGGGCCTCGATGGTACCGATGTGCCAGACCTGTTGGCCGTGTTGGGTGTTGACCTGGAGAAATTCGTCAACGCCTTCAGGGGCTACGGTGACGAGCAGTCCGCCGCTCGTCTGCGGATCGCAAAGCAGGCGCACCTGCATCTCTGTCAAGGGGGGCAGGTATTGGCGGTAGCTGTCGTAATTTTTAGCTGTGTTGCCGGGCTGGATGCCGGCTTCGAGGTAAGGATCAATGCCCTCTATGCGCGGTATCTTCTGCCAGTAGATCTGGGCAGCCACTTCCGAATGGCGGCATATTTCGAGGAGGTGGCCAACCAGGCCAAAGCCCGTCACGTCGGTCATGGCATGGACACTTGTAAGAGCCCCATAGTGGCGGCCCATGGCATTGAGCGTAGTCATTAACTCCACTACTTTATGCACGATATCGGGCGTCGCGCGCTTGCGCTTGATGGCCGTAGTCAGCACGCCAATGCCCAGCGGTTTGGTCAAGAAAATGTGGTCGCCCACCTGGGCCCCGCTATTGGTCTTGACGTGACTGCGCGGGGCTCTGCCGGTCACAGCCAATCCGTAGAAGGGTTCCGGTGCGTCGATGCTGTGCCCTCCTGCCAGGGGAATGCCCGCCTTCCGACAACTCCACAGCGCACCCCTGATGACTTCCGAAGCCAGCTCGATGGGCAGCTTCTTTATCGGCCATCCGAGTATCGAGATCGCCATCATCGGGGTACCGCCCATGGCATAGATATCGCTCAAGGCATTCGCCGCTGCAATACGCCCAAAGTCGTAAGGATCGTCTACAATGGGCATAAAAAAATCAGTCGTGGATATGACGACTTCGCGCTCATCCCACCGCATGACGGCAGCATCATCGCCCGTATGTGTGCCGACGAGCAGCTGACCATTGGTCGGCGCAAAACCCACACTTTGAAGCATCTGCTCTAAGGAGGCAGGTGCAATCTTGCATCCACATCCCGCACCATGGCTGTACTCCGTCAGACGTATTTTATCGGTCATGTTTGGCTGTTTTTTTTGCGTATGAAATGGTGGTTCTTCATTCGATCGGCGCCCTGTGGTTTTGCTGTTTCACCTCTAACCGCTGACCAAGCTCCATCTGTTTTATACTTTTTAACTGCTGGGCAATTTCAATCATTGGCTCCTCATTGACGTTGTGAAGGATCCGGATGGGATTAGGAGCATGGTCGCGCGCGTAGGTATACGTCTTATCGTAGTAATGGAGGGCAATTTGGGCAGCGCGGTGGTAATCGTCCTGGTGGAGGGCATCTAAAGCCTGACGATAGCGCAGGTCGCCGAGGCGCTTTCGTATCTTATCAAAGGCTGCGATGAGTTCTTCTTTTGGAGCTCGGGCGTATTCGGCCACCAACGTCTCAACACGCCGATGCAGAGGTACCTCGAGGTCGATGCGAGGGGCATTCTGCATCTTTTGCCAAAGGATTTCGGGTATGGGCACTTTTCCGATTTGACGGCTCTCGGCTTCTACCCATATGGGTTTGGAGAGGTCCATTTTGGCGAGATGGTAGTAGATTTCATTAAAAAAGTGTTCGCCGCTGGGTTGGTCGGGGAGGAGGAGATGGCCAAAGGCCGAGCCGCGGTGGTGTGCCAAAGCTTCCAAATCGAGTACCTGCTCGCCGAGTTGTTGGAGATGATGAAGTATCTGGGTCTTACCGCTCCCTGTTTTGCCGCCCAGCACGATGAGCTGGAGCGGCATGTCTTCAAGGCGTCGGGTCATGGCGCGCCGAATAGCCTTGTACCCGCCTTCTACGACGACGACCGGCAAAGAGAGGAGCGAGAGCAACCACGCCATGCTCCGACTACGCATTCCGCCACGCCAACAATACATCCAGAGCGTCCGACAATCCTTCCACTCCAGTGCACGTTCTAACCAGTCCCTCATCTTAGGAGCGACGATCGACACGCCTTCGATGAGGGCAGCTTCGCGGCCGCGTTGTTTGTAGAGTATTCCGACGATTTTGCGCTCTTCATCACTGAAGAGGGGGAAAGATACTGCAGTGGGTATATGCCCATGGCGGTATTCGGAAGGGCTGCGCACATCGAGGATCCGCTCGGTCTGCGCGGGATAGCGATCGAGAAAATCGTCCGCGCTGCAGTATCTCATGGTTGTGTTTGTTCTAAAGTGCCCTACGGCACCATCATTACAACGCGCAAGCTACATGGGCGGTTTGATCATCGGCAGCTTGGCGAGCTCTTCTTCTTCTTTGGTCACGCTAAAGGCACCGAGAAAGCCTCCGCTGGCCTTGGCAATCTGTAGGGCAAAGGTGCGCCAGCTCTTGTACAATTCCGAAGCCGTAGCAATATCGAGTTTGGCCAGCACATCGTTGAGCTGGGCAAGCTTTTCGCTAAAATACGCGATGCGTTGATCATAATCTTCAGGAGCCTCGGAGAGCAAATCTTTGATGCGCTGGTCCATGATGGCTGCAGCATCGGCGTAGATTTCGTGGAGGGGATTGTCTTTGAGATAGCTGCGGATATACGTGAGCTTTTCTGCAAATTGTATCTCTTTATCGTCAATAGAGCCATCTGCACTGGCTATGAGCAAGGTAATATAGGGCAATGCATCGATGAGGAGCTGTTTTTCTTGCTCTGTCAGATGTGCAAACGGATTGGGTTTTGCATGCATTGGGCTTCGGTATTTTCCTTTTTGCTCGTGCTCATGTTTCGCTTGAGCTCCACACACTTTGTCGGAGCGGGTCCCTGTAGCGTGGGAGGGACTTGAACCCTCGACCTCAGGATTATGAATCCTGCGCTCTAACCAGCTGAGCTACCACGCCAAGCCTATTTACTCGCTCTCTTCTTTGGCGAAGAGGGCCTCTTCGTCGACCAGTACGCGCCCACAATGCTCGCAGGTGATGATCTGCCGCATGATTTTGACATCGAGTTGTACCTGAGGAGGCAATTTGTAATGACATCCACCACAGGCTCCCCGATCGATGGTCACAACGGCAAGCTTGTTCTTATAGCGCTCTTTAACGCGGTCGTAGGCGCGCAAGAGCCGATCATCGATCTTTTTGCGAGCTTTTTCGATTTTCTTGAGTAAGCGCTCTTGGTCCTTTTCGGTCTTCTCAATGATCTTGTCGAGCTCGAGGCGTTTCTTTTCGAGGATCTTCTTGTTTTCTTCGATGCGCGCATTGACTTCCTCCAGCTCTCGCTCGACGATGGAGTATTGTTGAAAATACTCGTCGTGTCGCTTTTTAGCTGTCTCCAACTCGAGCTCCATGAGTTCTATTTCCTTGAGGAGCGTATTGTACTCTCGGTTATTCTTGACCTTGTTGATCTTTTCTTCATATTTGGCTTTGGTCAATCGGCTCTCTTCCATACGGCGCTCGTAGTGGAGCACTTCTTCGCGTAACTCTTTGAGCTTTTCATTGAGCTTGTCGCGGCGCGTCTCTAAGCCGCTGATTTCATCTTCGAGATCTTGCACTTCCATGGGCAAGGTGCCCTTGAGGACCTCAATTTCATTATAGGCATTGTCGATTTGTTGAAGCTCGTACAGCTCCATGAGCTTTTCACGAACGGTGAGTTCTGCAGTTTGCGCCATAATGCCGTCAGCTTTTCAGAGATAGTGCACCGGATTGGTGACATGCCTGGTCACGTGGCACGCAAAGGTAGTAAATTTTTCCCTTATCATTTCTTTTAACAGCTCCATGGTAAATTGTTCACTCTCATAGTGGCCGATATCGACGATGACGATCTTGCCGTCGGCAATAAAAAACTCGTGGTACTTAAAATCCGCCGAAATATACATCTGGGCTCCCGCTTGAATGGCGGTGCGCAGTAAAAAACTACCCGCTCCCCCGCAAAGGGCAACGATACGGAGCGGCTCCTCGGGTAAAGCCGTGTGTTTGAGACAAGCTACTCGCATCGTCTTTTTGACCTTGTGGAGAAAGTCCTCAAAGGGCATGGGCTCGGGAAGCTCACCAATGAGCCCCGTACCGATGAGCTCTGGGGGGCAATCGTACGCCACATCGGCTGGTGGAGCCTTGGGCTGCAGTGCCCGATAGTTGACCACTCCGAGCATTTCGGCTATGCGCGTATTGACCCCGCGCAT
Organism: Saprospiraceae bacterium; assembly: GCA_015490715.1. GTDB lineage: Bacteria > Bacteroidota > Bacteroidia > Chitinophagales > Saprospiraceae > S141-43. The sequence continues at coordinate 32,245 of WFXH01000063.1, forward strand.
GAGCGTATTGTCCAAATTGGTGTGTATAGCATAGATGGCGATATCGTGTTTGATCGCCAGGGCGATGCACCGTTGGATGTAGTTTTCGCCCGTGAGACGCTTAATCCCTTGAAAGATCAGGGGATGATGGCTGACGATGAGATTACAGCCCCTTTCGATGGCTTCCGACACGACGGCTTCCGTCACATCCAGACAAATCAACACGCCCTGTATCTCGCGGGAGGCATCGCCTATAATGAGTCCGCTGTTGTCGTACGACTCTTGGAGCGAAAGTGGAGCAATGTGTTCCAAATAATCGGTCAACTCTTTTATGCGCATCGATCGATGATTTGCTCAATGATGCTGCTGCTCGAATACCCCTCCTCGAGGTCGACAAAGTGCACCGAGCCTCCTCGGGCTTGGACCAGCTCTGCTCCCACTACCTCTTTACCCTGCCAATCGGCTCCCTTGATGAGCACATCGGGCTCTAACGCGCGTATCAACCGTTCCGGCGTCGGCTCATCAAAGACGACGACCATATCGACGGGCAGCAGAGCAGCTACCGCCAGGGCACGACTGTGTTGATCTACCACCGGTCGGCATCCACCCTTGATCTGCCGAATAGAGCGATCACTGTTGAGGCCGACAATGAGGACATCTCCATAGGCCTTGGCCTGTCCCAACAGCTTGATGTGCCCCGCATGGAGGAGGTCAAAACAGCCGTTGGTAAAGATGATCTTGCGCCCCTTGAGCCGCTCGCCGCGCACTCTTCGTTGGGCCTCCTCAACATCTACGATTCTTCGCTGAATCAATGCATACATATCCGTCATGGCTCCGTAAGGGATTTTGTCTGTTTCCATCCAAAATAGGCCAGTGCAATGAGTCCGAAGAGGACATTGCAAAAGATCTGCACCGAAAAGAAGTTGATCATCGAATAGCTAAAGGCCGATATTTCGTCGATGCCGTAGTGCTTTAAGGCCTGCATCACCATAAAATGGAAAGAGCCCATCCCGCCAGGGAAAGGCGCAATCATCCCCAATGCACCAAAATCAAAGGTCACAAAGGCCTCTTTGGGTCCGAGATGATGCGTCGGCTCATAACTGAGCAGACAAAACCACATCATCAGAAAATACATCGCCCATATGCCCAAGGTGTACATTACAAACCGCACAGGCCTTTCGATATGTCGCAAACTGAGCATGGCTCGAAAAAATTTCGTAGCTCGCTGTCGGAATGTGCGTATCAACTTCCACTTTCTCCACTGGTGATGCGTCAGCACGATGACCAACAGCAGCGATCCGGCTGCTAGTCCCGTCATACCATCCAGCCGGCCAAACAATGCCTCGAAGCCGTACATAAGCCACTGCATCAACGCATCAAATTCGAGCCACAGGCCGAAGAGCAGAAAGATTCCCAACATCAACAGATCCAAAATGCGGTCGGTCACTGTGGTACCAAGTGTGACCTCTATGGGTATGTGATCCATGCGTGCCACTGCCCCGGCGCGCACAATTTCACCCACACGAGGCAGTCCGAGATTGGCAAAATACCCGAGCATGATCCCGTAAAAGGCACTCCAAAAGCGCAGGCGATAGCCCATCGGCCGAATGAGCATCTGCCAGCGCCATGCGCGCAGCACATTGCTCCACATAAAGGCCACCAGCACCATCACCAACCAGAAGAAGTCGACCGATGTGAAATCGGTCCAAAGCCTTTGCCACAGACGACAAGAGTCGTCCGACAGTCCCATCTCGGCACATTGCAGCGCATAGCTCTTGCTCAACCTGCGGTAGAGCCATAGGAGAATACCTGCTCCGGCCCCGGTGAAGAGGACAAAAATTGCCGCTTTATGCAGTGCGGATTTCAAGGTCTGCTGGCTTCTTTACGATGCGATTGTGCTTGTCTACGTGGACCACCACTGGCCGATATTGCTGCATCTCTTCCTCTGTCATTAATGCATAGGAGATGATAATAATGGTATCGCCCACCACGGCCTTTCTCGCCGCCGGCCCGTTGAGGCATATTACCCCACTGTTTCGTCGTCCCGGGATGACATAGGTCTCAAAGCGCTCGCCGTTGTCGACATTGACCACCTGCACGCGCTCTCCATTCTTCAGATCGGCCGCCTCCATCAAGGCTTCATCGATTGTGATGCTGCCCTCGTAGTGCAATTCGGCCTCAGTGACAGTAGCACGATGTATCTTACTCTTAAACATCCATCGCATCATGGCCACAAAGTTATTTCATTTTATACAATGCTCCGTTTTTTAAATAGTTCATCCCCCTCCTCCCGACATCGACAGGCGATTTGTAGCTTTGCACCCAAAGCCCACCATTTTATGAAGCAAAAAATCCAAACCGCTCTCCTCTCCGTATACGACAAGGGTCAACTCGACGAAATTGCCCACATGCTGTTTCGCAAAGGCATTCGGATCATTGCCACAGGCGGAACGGCCGATGCCTTGGCGGCCATGGGCATTCCCTTTCGACGCGTTGAGGAGCTGACGGGCTTTCCCTCCATCCTCGATGGACGAGTGAAGACCCTTCACCCCATCATCTTTGGGGGACTCCTGGCCCGACGCGAAGAGGCACACCTACGACAAATCGACAAATACCGCATCCCCCTCATCGACTTGGTCGTGGTTGACCTCTACCCCTTCGAAGAGACCCTTCGCCGCACCACCGACGAAGGCGAAATCATCGAAAAGATCGATATCGGCGGAATCGCCTTGATCCGCGCAGCAGCGAAAAATTTCCACTACGTCGCGGTCATCCCCAGTAGGGAGGAATATCCCACGCTGATGGATATTCTCCAAACCCATGATGCCACCACCACCCTTGAAATGCGCAAGACACTGGCTGCCAAGGCCTTTCGAATTAGCTCCCAGTACGACGCCCTCATTGCCCGCTACCTCGAAGGGGGACGACCCGATGACGCCGATGTCTTTTGGAGCAAATGCGCCCTCCCAACCGATGCAGCAAATACCATCCTGCGCTACGGCGAAAACCCCCATCAGCGAGCTACCTTTTTTGGTCGTCTGTATGAAATCGTGCACCAGCTCCACGGCAAGCCCCTTTCGTACAACAACCTGCTCGACATCGACGCAGCCATGGGTATCATGGCCGACCTCGGCACGGAGCAACCTGCCTTCGCCATCGTCAAGCACACCAATCCCTGCGGAGTAGCGCGCAGAGCGACAATCCATGAAGCCTGGAAGGCAGCCCTTGCAGGAGATCCCGTTTCGGCCTTTGGCGGCATCCTGATCAGCAACCGCCCCGTCGACCTCCCTCTTGCCCAACACATCGATGCACAATTTTACGAAGTGCTGATCGCCCCCTCCTTTGAAGAAGAAGCGCTGGCACTGCTCCAGCACCGAAAAAAGCGCATCCTCCTGCGCTACAGCCACCTGCCGGCACCGACACATCTCCTGCGCAGCTGTATGGAAGGCGTACTCTGCCAGACACCAGACAGCTACGTCTTTGATCGCTCCGGAGTTGAAATTGTCACCCAACGAGCACCTGACGAACGCGCATGGCGCGATATGAAGCTGGCCGACATCTGTGTCAAACACCTCAAATCCAACGCCATCGCCGTCGTCAAAGACGACCAGCTCATCGGTATGGGATGCGGCCAGCCCTCGCGCATCGACGCGTGCAAACAAGCCATCGACAAGGCACACCACTACGGCTTCGATACGAGCGGAGCCGTACTTGCCTCTGATGCGTTTTTCCCCTTTGATGATTGCGTGCGCTTAGCCCACCAGGCCGGCATCCGCACCATCGTACAGCCCGGCGGCTCCATCCGCGACAAAGACAGCATCGACTTTTGCAATGCCCACGATATGTGCATGGTCTTCACCCACCATCGGCACTTTCGCCATTAGACCGCGACACTACTCCTCACAGCGCAATGCACGCTCGCGCAATCCCTTCAAAAAGGGCGAAGCAAAAATGAAATTGAGGATGGTCTCATCCTTTGAGTACAAGATTTCATCCTTGGTGCCCTGCCAGGCGATGCGCCCCCCCTGGAGGAGCAAGATGGTATCGCCGATTTGCATGACAGAATTCATGTCGTGGGTGTTGATGACGGTGGTGATGTCGTACTTGCGTGTGATCTCCGATATCAACTGGTCGATGATCAGCGCTGTCTTGGGATCCAGACCGCTGTTGGGCTCGTCGCAAAAGAGATAGCGCGGATTCATCACAATGGCGCGAGCAATGGCGACGCGCTTTTGCATGCCACCACTCAACTCTGAGGGATACTTGTGTAAGACGTCGTCGAGCTCGACTTTTTCCAGTACCTCCTGCACGCGCTTGCGCTTCTCCCCCATCGTCATCGACGTAAACATATCGAGCGGAAAGCGAATGTTTTCCTCCACCGTCCACGAGTCGAAGAGTGCCCCACCCTGAAACAACATGCCGATCTGCATGCGCAACTTGCGCAAGGCACTGCGCCCCAGCGACAAAAAATCCACCTCATCGTAATAGATGCGCCCCCGATCGGGACGAAGCAGCCCCACCATGATCTTCAACAATACAGTCTTACCCGCACCACTGCGGCCGATGATGAGATTGGTCTTGCCCCTGTGAAAGGTGCTTGTAATGTCTTCCAACACCCGCTTATCTCCAAAAGACTTGTATATGTGCTCGATGCGAATCATGTCATGATCACAGCTATGACGTAATCTGCAATGAGTATGGCCACATCACTAAAGACGACAGCCCTCGTGCTGGCACGACCGAGCTCTATACTCCCCGTGCCCACAAAATATCCCTGATAGGCCGATATCGTCGTGAGCAAGAAGGCAAAGACCACCGCCTTGACCAACATGATGAAGACATTGTACGGCTCAAAAAAGGAGTGCAACCCCAAGATATACTCGCTCGCCGTAAAGAGATTGCCCCATATACTGGTGTAAAATCCCCCGACGATGCTGACCCCCGCCGAGATGACGACCAACATGGGTATGACCAATAGCGCCGCCACCAGCCGCGGCCACACCAAAAAAGCCACCGTATTGACCCCCATGACCTCCATGGCATCGATGATCTCCTTCTGCCGCATGCCCCCGATCTCTGTGGCAATATTGGCGCCCACTTTGCCCGCCAACAACATGCACGTAAAGGTGGGCGCCAGCTCGATAATCGACATGTCGCGCACGATGTAGCCGATATAGTAATTTGGCACAAAAGTGCCCGATATCTGGTACGAAAACTGCACCGCCGTCACCGCCCCGAAAAACACCGAAATGATAAACACCACTGGTAACGAACCAATGCCGATGGCATCCGCCTGTCGAATAGCCTCGCGGTAATACACACTCCACTTTTCGGGACGCGAAGCCAGCATCCACATCCACTGACACCACTGACCCAGCTGAAAGAAAAAGTGCTCGATAATCCTCGCGATGTTCATGGCTACAAAAGTAGAGATTTTTTGTCTCAATAACTCCCGACCATCCGATCACATCCGCTATCCACCCCGCTACGTAGCGGTGCGAAATAGCGTATATTTGCGTTTTTAATTGCAGATCAAAAGATCAACCAGCATGTACAGAGAATATACCGCTCTCGATCTTCCCAAAATCGACGAAGAAATCCTTCAATTCTGGAATGCCCACGACATCTTTCGCAAGAGCATCGAAACGCGCCCCGAAGACCGCCGCTTCGTGTTTTACGAAGGCCCCCCTTCGGCCAACGGCATGCCCGGCATCCATCACGTCATGGCCCGCACGATTAAAGACCTCATCTGTCGCTTCCAAACTATGAAGGGCAAGCGCGTCGAGCGCAAAGGTGGGTGGGACACCCACGGCCTGCCCGTCGAGCTCACCGTCGAAAAGGAACTCGGCATCACCAAAAAAGACATCGGCAAGCGCATCTCCATCGAAGAATACAATCGACACTGCCGCAATACCGTCATGCGATACAAGGCCCAGTGGGACAAACTCACCCAGATGATGGGCTACTGGGTCGACCTCGAACACCCCTACATCACCTTCGACAACGATTACATCGAATCCGTCTGGTGGCTCCTCAAACAGCTCTACGACAAAGGACTCCTCTACAAGGGCTACACCATCCAGCCCTATTCTCCCGCAGCAGGTACGGGATTGAGCTCGCACGAACTCAACCTGCCCGGTTGCTATCGCGAAGTGGTCGACGTGTCGGTCGTGGCACAATTTGAAGTATTGCGCGATGAGCGATCGGCTTTTTTGTATGAAATGGTGCAACGCGGCAATGTCTACCTGCTGGCATGGACCACCACGCCGTGGACACTACCCTCCAATACCGCACTGGCCGTAGGCGAAGACATTGACTATGCCCTGATAGCTACGTACAACCCCTACACCCTCCAGCCCGTCAACGTCATCCTCGCCGAAGAAACCCTCTATCGCTGGTTAAAACCCGAACAGCAAAAACTCCCCTGGATCGACGACCCCTCACTCTTGAAGGATAAAAAGCCGCACGAATTGCCCATGCGCGTCCTCCACGTACTCAAAGGCTCCCAGCTGGTCGGACTGCGCTACAAGCAGCTCTTGCCCTACGTCCAACCCCAGGAGGGCAAGGCCTTCATCGTAGTGGCCGGCGACTTTGTCACCACCGACGAAGGCACCGGCATCGTCCACATCGCCCCATCCTTCGGCGCTGACGATATGCGCATGGCCAAAAAATACGGCCTGGCTGCCCTCACCCTGGTCGACAAAGAGGGCAAATTTGTCGACGAAATGGGCGAATTTGCCGGCCGCTACGTCAAAGACTACAAAAACGAAGGCCCCAATTACCGCGATGTCAACGTCGACATTGCCGTCAAACTCAAAAAGGAAAACAAGGCCTTTGCCGTTCAAAAATACCGACACAACTACCCGCACTGTTGGCGCACCGATAAACCCATCCTTTACTATCCGCTCGACTCGTGGTTTGTCCGCACCTCCTCGGTCAAAGACAAGCTCGTCGCCCTCAATCGAAAAATCAACTGGAAGCCCCCCTCAACCGGCACTGGGCGGTTTGAAAACTGGCTGGCCAATCTGCAAGACTGGAACCTCTCGCGTTCGCGCTTCTGGGGCATCCCCCTTCCCATCTGGCATACCGATGATTATAGCTACATGCGCTGCATCGGCTCAGTGGCCGAACTTAAAGAGGAAATCGAAAAGGCCAACCACGTGCTCGGACTCAACCAGAGCGTACCCGAAGACCTACACCGCCCCTACATCGATCAAATTGTGCTCGTATCCGACGACGGTAGGCCCATGCGCCGTGAGGAAGACCTCATCGACGTGTGGTTCGACAGCGGCTCGATGCCCTACGCCCAATGGCACTATCCCTTCGAAAATCGCGACAAATTCGAACAACACTTCCCCGCCGACTTCATCGCTGAAGGCGTCGACCAGACGAGAGGCTGGTTTTTTACCCTCCACGCAATCGCAGGCATGGTGTTCGACAGCGTGGCTTTTAAAAACGTCATCGCCAACGGCCTGGTGCTCGATCGGGCAGGACAAAAGATGTCCAAGCGCCTGGGCAACGTCGTCGACCCCTTCGAAACCATCCAAACCTACGGCGCCGACGCTACCCGATGGTACATGATTTCCAACGCACCACCTTGGGAAAACCTCAAATTCGACATCGCCGGCATCCAGGAAGTGCAGCGAAAGTTTTTCGGTACCCTCTACAACACCTACAGCTTCTTTGCCCTCTACGCCAATATCGACGGCTTCACTTACGACCACGACGACGTGCCCTACGACCAGCGCCCCGAACTCGATCGGTGGATCCTCTCACTGCTCCAAAATCTCATCATTAAGACCCACGACGCCTACGCCGATTACGACCCTACACCCGCAGCGCGTGCCATCCAGCACTTCGTCATCGACCATTTGAGCAACTGGTACGTGCGTCTCAGCAGGCGCCGATTCTGGAAGGGCGAAAAAGATGCCCAATCTACCGACAAACGCTCCGCCTATCAGACCCTCTATACCTGCCTCATCACCGTATCCAAACTCATGGCTCCCATCGCGCCCTTCTTCGCCGAATGGCTCTACCGCAACCTCAACGAAGTCACGAAAAAAGAACCCTACCTATCGGTCCATCTGGCCTACTACCCCCAACCCCAACATCTATGGATCGACACCGACCTCGAACGACGCATGGACTACGCCCAACGCATCTCCTCTATGGTACTGTCCCTGCGTAAAAAGGCCAAAGTGCGCGTGCGCCAACCCCTGCGCAAAATCCTCATCCCCATCACCCGCCCCGGCCTCGATGACGACATCCGACAGGTCGAAGACATCATCCGCTCCGAAGTCAATGTCAAACAAATCGAATACATCCCCGCGCAGAACGATTTCATACAAAAACAAATCAAACCCAACTATAAAACCCTCGGGCCCCGTCTGGGCAAGAAAATGAAAGCCGCTGCCGCACAAATCCAAAAGCTCCCCCCAGAAGTGATTGCCCAGCTCGAACAAGGTCGGCCCCATACCATCGACCTCGAAGGTGAATCCCTCGAACTCCACCCCGATGACGTCATCATCACCGCCGTCGACATCCCCGGCTGGAGCGTCACCACCGACGGCGAGCTCACCGTAGCCTTAGACCTCGAAATCGACCCCCGCCTCGAAGCAGAAGGCCTGGCACGCGACATCATCAACCGCATCCAAAACCTCCGCAAACAACTCCAACTCGACGTAACCGAAAAGATCGAAGTCTACATCGCCGCCCACCCGCAAATCGAAAAAGCCATCGAGTGGTTTGGTGACTACATCGCCAACGAAGTGCTCGCCCAAGCCATCCACCTCGTACCAGAGGTCAAAGAGGGCTACGACATAGAACTGCCCTCCAATATCCACACCCGCATCCGCATCGCACGACTCGTACAATCACATCAATAATTGCAGACGATAAATGTCGATGTGACAAATGTCATTTTTGCAAAACGCTCGTATCCATACCTTTGCCACAAAATTCTCTTTCGTATGAAACCGTATACCATACATATTCTCTGGCTGGTGTTCATCGGTGCACTACTCACCAGCACCGTCCTTCACGCCCAAAACGAAGAAGGCAAAAAACTCTTCAAATCCTATTGCGCAGCCTGCCATAAAATGGATCAAAAACTCGTCGGCCCTCCTCTGCAAGGCGTCGTCCAAAAATGGGAAGAGGCCGGCGAAGGCGATTTGCTCGTCGAGTGGATCAAAAACCCCGAAGCCCTCTACAAAAGCGGTAAATCCAAAATGGCCAAAGCCGCCTGGGACCTCACCCCCACCATGATGACCCCCACCCCCGGCATCACCGACGAACAAATCCACCTCATCATCGACTACCTCAAAAACTGGAAGCCCAAAGAAAAACCCGCCGCCACAACAGCTGCCCCATCGACGACCACCACCAAAGTCACCGTCGTCGAAAACAAAACCATGACCAAACTCCTATTCGTCTCGCTGCTCATACTCACCGCCATCATCCTCATCGGCATCATCGTCCTCTTTAAAATACTGTACAACCTGCTCCCCAAAAACATATCGACCACCCATCAATGGACCATTCCTCTCCTGTTGAGCTTCGGCCTGAGTGCTTCCCCCTCACGTGCAGCTACTCCAATGCTCAGCTGGCTCGACCAAGTGAGCCGCGTAGAGGTCTACATCCTGCTCGCCATCGACATCGTCCTACTCTTGACCTTGCTGTACCTCTGGTCAATGCTCAAAAAATACCTGCAAGAAAAGTAAGGACATACTCCGCAAGCTGAAAGACCAACCAGATTTGAGCACATGCAGTTATAAGCAAGTATAAAATTGTGCGTATAAAATCGTTCGCCCCACCGAAAATTTTGTCAAGGTGAGTGACTCCCCAGATGTGAGAGAATTCTCCACTCAAAGCGTACTTGTCAAGGACATTTTTCGTTGGTAATGCGTACGAAAGTGTACTGCTTATGAGCTGGTATTGCCTCGCATTAGGAGTTGTCCTTAGCCTCAGCTTACCTCTTCACAGTCTACTTGCACAATCCCCAGAGGGCTACCGCATCGAAGTAGAGGTAGACTACTATCCCAACGACACCCTCATCCTGGGGTATTACTACGGTCGGGGTTCGTACGCCAAAGACACTGCTCTCAAGGTCAATGGCCGATTCGTCTTTGAAGACACCACTTCCTTGCCCCAGGGATTGTATTTCCTCCTCACGCGCCCCAACAACAACTTCGTACAATTTGTCGTGGGCAAACAACAGCACTTCTCTATCCGTACCGATTATCGCTATCTACAGGATTCCATACAGGTCGTCGGTAGTCGCGAAAGCGCTATTCTCTTAGAGTATTCGCGATTCTTAAAACAAATGAGCCAACAGGCCAATGTCTACCGCGAAAAACTCAACTCGCTCATCCTCTCCGAAGAGGAAAAGGAGCCCTATCGTCGAAAGCTCGACAGCCTGGACCGCGTCGTTCGCCAATACCAGGACAGAATCAAGAAGCAATACCCCCACTCATTGACCGCCTCCATCATCCGCATCCACTGGGAGCCCACTCCGCCCACCTTCGAATATATCCAGGACTCCGCTGCGCGCCAGGAAGCCCAATTTTGGTACTACAAGCGCCATTACTTCGACAGCATCCATCCCTTCGACGATCGACTCATCTACACGCCCTTCCTACACGAAAAGATCACCCGCTACGTCGAACGCCTCACCGTACAAATCCCCGACTCCATCATCAAATCCGTCGATCAAGTACTCCACCTCTTTCCTCCCACCTCGGAGAGCTTCCGCTACTTTCTGCCCTACTTTCTCAACCACTACAGCCAATCGCGCTACATCGGTGCCGATGCCGTCGTCGTCCACCTCGTCAATCAGTACTACGCCAAAGGCCTGGCTCCCTGGATGAAAGACGAAGACCTCCAAAAGCTCATCGCCGAAGCCAAAAGCCTCGAACCTACCCTCATCGGCAAAAAGGCACCCGACATCACCGTATACGACTCGCTCCATCGCCCCATCCGCCTGTACGATATCCGAACGCCCTATACCATACTGGTGTTTTGGTCGCCCGATTGCGGTCACTGCAAAAAAGCCCTGCCCAAACTCGAAAGCTGGTATGCCCACTATCCCGAAAAAGACTCCATCACCGTGCTGGCCGTCTGTACAAAACTCCTCGACAAAGAGCCCCACTGCTGGAAAATGGTCCGCGAAAAACACTTCACCCAGCTCCTCTACGCCAGCGATAAATTCCTTCAATCCAAGTTTGCCGCCAAATACCACGTCAACGTCACACCGAAGATCTTCATACTCGACAAAGACAAGAAAATCGTCATCAAAGACATCGCCGTCGAACAGCTCGACGAGGTCATGAAGAAGATCAAAACCCTCCACCCTTGACACCGCACTCGCCAGGCACACTCTACCTTCTCCCCACACCAATAGGGGAAGAAGGCGTAGAAGACTATGCCCCCTCTACACTCCGTGTACTACACGGCTTGCGCCATTTCATCGTCGAAAATGCGCGCACCGCACGACGCTGGCTACGCCATTTGGGACACCCCCTTTCGCCACGCCAACTCGAGTTCTATGAAATGCCCAAACACGCCGATGTGCCCTACGATCAACTCCTCACCCCCTGCCTCCAAGGTATCGACATGGGTGTACTCTCCGAAGCAGGCATGCCGACCATTGCCGATCCCGCCGACGCCTTGGTGCGCACCGCTCATCGCCTCAACGTGCCCGTCCTTCCCCTGTGCGGCCCCTCCGCCATCTGCAGCGCCATCGCCGCAAGCGGCCTCAACGGCCAAAACTTCCACTTCGTGGGATACCTGCCCAGAGAATCTACCCAACTGATTAAAACGCTCAAAACCCTCGAACACCAAAGCCATCGCACATCAACCGCCTACTATTTCATGGAGACCCCCTACCGAAGCCTCAAACTCTACCACATCGCCCTTCAACACCTTCGCCCCCACACCCTCTTCTACATAGCCGCTGCCCTTCACACCGCGACACCACTCATCCGCTGCACCACCATTCAGCATTGGAAAAGCCACGCCCCACCACCCCTCCAGCGCGTCCCCGCCATCTTCGGCCTGTGGACACCAAACAGCTGAGACCACCAACCATTTCATACATTAAAAATTTTAGTCATGTATAAAATGGTGATTGATCACATTTTACACAATCGCATACCCAAAAAAGGCTTATCTTTGCCCCGTGGAACCAAAATGCAAGACATGAACGCAGCCAAAACACATGGGACAAATCCCTGGAGGAAAGTGCACTGGTCGGCCGAACTTTGGTTGTGCCTTTTTCTGGCTTTCATTGGTCTGGCGGGGGCCTTGTACCTCTTGCGCTTTGGTCAGGAGGGCATGGTTCATCACATACCATCGATGTATTGGCCGCGATGAGTGGGGAGTGGCAAGGTGAATTGGCGTAACTTAGCGCCGCACAAATCCAATTTGCATGTCGACACACACTTTAATGGTCTACAATAGCTTGACGCGCTCCAAGGAGGTGTTCCAACCCATCCACCCCGGGCACGTGGGCATGTATGTCTGCGGCCCAACGGTGTACAACGACGTACACCTCGGCAACGTGCGGAGCTTTGTGAGCTTTGACGTGATCTACCGATTCCTCAAGTACTTAGGCTATCGCGTGCGCTACGTGCGCAACATTACGGATGTGGGTCACCTTCTGGACGACGGCGAAGACCGCATATCCAGGCGCGCGCGCATCGAAAAGCTCGAGCCCCTCGAAATCGTCCAAAAATACACCGTCCGCTTCCACGAAATGATGCGCATCTTCAACAACCTCTCTCCCGACATCGAGCCGCGAGCCACCGCCCACATCATCGAGCAGATTGAAATGGTGCAGCAAATCTTGGATAACGGCTTTGCCTATGTGTCCAACGGCTCTGTGTACTTCGACATACAGGCTTATCTTCAGAAGCACCCCGATTACGGCCGGCTCTCTGGCCGCAAACTCGAAGAGCTCTTAGCCGTCACAAGGGAAGAACTCAAAGGCGTCGAAGACAAAAAACACCCCGCCGACTTTGCCCTGTGGATGAAAGCCTCGCCCGAGCACATCATGCGATGGAGAGCTCCCTGGTCGGTGGGCTTTCCCGGCTGGCATCTGGAGTGTTCGGTGATGAGCACTAAGTACCTCGGAGATACCTTTGACATCCACGGCGGGGGCAACGATTTGAAATTTCCCCACCACGAAAACGAAATCGCCCAAAACAAAGCGGCCAAAGGCGTCGAGCCCGCCAAGTACTGGCTACACACCAACATGCTACTGATGCACGGCCGCAAGATGTCCAAGAGCGAGGGCAATACCATCACCCCTTACGAATTGCTCAGCGGCACCTCCCCCCACATCTCTCGTGCCTATAGCGCCATGGCCATTCGGTTCTTCTTCTTGCAGAGCCATTACCGCTCGACCGTAGACATCAGCGACGAAGCCCTACAGGCAGCCTCGCGGGGCTACCGACGACTCATGGAGGGTATCCGCACCGCTGAAAAGATCCAGCCCCACCCCAATGCCTCCGACGACACCTCATCCCCACTGGACGAGGAGCTACAGCAACTGTGTGATGCCGCCCTCCGAGAAATGCTCGACGATTTTAATACCCCGCGGACCATCGCCACCCTCTTCGAACTGACCAACCGCACCAATGCTCTCTATCACGGCAAGATCCCTCTCGAAACCGTGCGCCCTCAAACCATCGATCGCGTACGCCGTACGCTCCGCGATTTTGCCTTCGACATCCTCGGCCTAAAAGACGAAACTACGACCAGCGCCTCTTCCCAACTCCTCACGAAGGTGATGGACATCCTCTTAGATTTACGCCATCAGGCCCGACGCGAGAAAAACTACGCACTGGCAGACCTCATCCGCCAGCGACTCGCCGAGGCAGGCATCCAGCTCCAAGACGGTCCCGACGGCACCACCTGGACGACTTCCGAAAGCCAATAAAATACTATGGCAGGCCTCATCAGGCAATGGATAGGAATCACTTCCGTAATAGCCCTTCTGGGATTATCCTCCTTGATGGGATGCCGTACAAAGGGCGATACCCAGAGCCGAAGACACCGTCCCCTGGTTCAACTCCACGACCAAACACTCACTGCAGCCCAACTCCACGCTCTCGGCATCGACACGACAGACTCCATCATGACAAGGCACTATATCCAGCGATGGGCTATAGAGCGCCTCATCGCCCAAGAGGCCGAAGACAAACTCCCCCCCGAAAAACTCCATCAAATTCGTCAGCTCGTGGAAGAATACCGCTACAGCCTCCTCCGCAATGCCATGGAAGAACACATCGCCCATATCCGCCTCGACACCCAGGTTACCGATGAAGAATGCCGCAACTATTACCAACAGCGCAAGGAGAGCTTTCAACTCCAAGATACCATCCTACAGCTTCGCATGCTGCGCATTCCTCACGACAAACGCCTGCCGCGTCGATGGCGCACCTTGCTCAGCAGCAAGTATCCCGTAGACATCCAAAACCTCAAAGAGTGGTGCAATATCCACAGACTCCAATGCGCCCTCAACGACAGCACCTGGTACGAATGGCACTACATTAAACACACTTTGCCCTCCAAATTCAAACCCACCAAAGCCCGCATCGGGCAAGTGTTGCGCTATCAGGATAAAAATTATCGATATCTCCTCTATATCAAAGATTTCCAGGTACCCGGCGACACCCCACCCTTCCAGTACGTCCTGCCAGAAATCAAAGCGCGCATCCTCTACGAACGCAAAGACAAACTCATCTCCCAATACGAGCAACAACTCCTACAACGCGCGCTCCAATCGGGACAGCTCAAATGGCATGCGCACTGATCAGACTAATGCGCGACCCAGCCTGGAGGATTGTTGTAACTTTGAGCGCTTTTTCCACCATGCATATGCTGCAACAATGTCTACGCGTTAGATTTGCATTACTTAGCTATATAAAATGAGATCGAAACCACCGCGGATGATGAAAATGAGCTTTGGATTGCTTTTACTCTGTAGCGCCTTCACTATGGCGTATAGTCAGCAAATTGTAGAAAAAGTCATCGCCGAAGTGGGTAGTGAGGTGATCAGCCTGGCGGAATTAAAAGAACACGTCTCTGTATTGCGTTCGCGTAGCTTAGAGGTGCCCGAAAATGCCGAGTGCATCATACTGGAAAATCTCCTCATCGACCGACTGCTGGTCCACCAGGCCAAGCTCGACTCGATCGAAGTATCCGACGAAGAGATCGAAGAACAACTCGAAGGGAGAATTAACCACATCCTCGCCCTGATGGATTACGACGAAAAGCGCTTTGAAGACTATTACGGAATGAGCGTGCGCGATGTCAAAGAGCGCTTCCGCGAGGACATTCGCAATCAAATACTGGCCCAGCGCATGCGGGCCAAAATTCTCGAAAACGTCCACGTCACCCCTTCCGAAGTCGTTGCCTTCTTCTGCTCCCTTCCTCCCGATAGCATCCCCTACTTCAACATGCAAGTTGAAGTAGCCGAGCTCGCCGTTAAGGTACAACCCAACGACAGCGCAAAGTCGAAGGCGCGCGCCACCGCCGAACTCCTTCGCCAGCGCATCCTCAACGGAGAGGACTTTGCGCAATTAGCCAAGCAATACTCCGACGACCTCAGCTCCGCCGCTCGCGGCGGCGATCTCGGCTGGGTCAAGCGCGGCACCTTCGTGCCCGAATTCGAAGCTGCTGCCTTCAACCTCCAGCCCGGCGAACTGTCCCAAGTCGTCGAAACCGAATTCGGATACCACATCATCCAACTCCTCCAACGCAGAGGCGAACTCATCCACGTGCGCCACATCCTCATCCGCCCCATCGTCGACGAAAGCGATGTCGTACGGACCGAACACCTGCTCGACTCCCTGCGCACCCTCATCCTCCTCGACAGCATCAGCTTTGAAGCAGCCGTCAAAAAATACGGCGACAAATCCCACCCCGCCTACTACAGCGGTGGTGTGCTCATCAACCCCCGCGACGGAAGCACCATCTGGGATGTGGCCGACCTCGAAACCGATGTCTATTTCACCATCGACTCCATGGATCCCGGCGAAATTTCCTCCCCCATCCGCTATACCGGCCCACGCGACGATACCTATGTCAAAATCATCCGATTGCTCTCCCGAGTTCCACCCCACCAGGCCAACCTCCAGCAAGATTTCGATAGAATCCAAGACATGGTCAAACAAAAACGCCAAAACGAATACCTCCACAAATGGCTCGATGAAAAAATCCACCAAACCCACATCTACCTCGACCCCAATTACCGCCATTGCCCTAACCTTCATCTCTATTAACACCGCCCCTCGACCAACCACACCTACCCCCATAACCGGGCGGTGCAAGCCTTATATTATTCCCCTCCAAATACGTAACTTTGTATGTTTAAGCGACAAACGCAGCGATGGCGACCGTATCTTCAAAGCAAAAGACCACTCCCTTAATGGAGCAATACTTTGCCCTCAAGGCAAAGTACAAAGATGCCATCTTGCTCTTCCGCGTCGGAGACTTTTATGAAACCTTTGGCGAAGATGCCATCAAAACCTCCAAAGCCCTCGGCATCGTCCTGACCAATCGCAACAACGGCACTTCCAAAATCGAACTGGCCGGCTTTCCCCATCACGCCCTCGACACCTACCTGCCCCGACTCATTAAAGCCGGCTACCGCGTCGCCATCTGCGAACAACTCGAAAAGCCCTCTCCCAACAAAAAGCTCGTCAAGCGCGGCATCACCGAAGTCGTCACGCCGGGAATCACCTTTTCCGAACAGCTCCTCGAACACCGCTCCAACAACTTCCTGGCCTCCCTCTACTTCCACCCCAACGGCAAGACCATCGGCATCGCCTTCGTCGATGTCTCGACAGGAGAATTCCTCGTCAGCGAAGGAGACCGCCTTTATATCGAAAAACTCCTCAAGAGCTTCCAGCCCTCCGAAGTGCTCTTCGCCAAAACCGAACGCGACCACATCCAACACTGGCTCAAAGACCAGTTTTTTTACTATGCCCTCGACCCATGGATCTACACCTTAGACTACGCTCGCGAAAAACTCCTCCAGCAATTTCAGGTACACAGCCTCAAAGGCTTCGGTATTGAGGAGATGAAAGCGGCACAAATAGCAGCAGGAGCCGCCATCGAATACCTCGACCAGACCCAAAACAAAGGCCTGCGCCACATCAATCGCATACAGCGCATCGACGCACAGGAATACATGTGGCTCGACCAATTCAGCATCCGCAATCTCGAACTCATTCAAAGCCAACATCCCTCGGGCAAGTCCCTCCTCGACATCATGGACTGCTGCATCACCCCGATGGGCAGCCGCACACTCAAGCGATGGCTCCTCATGCCCCTCATCGACCTAACGGCCCTGCGCCAACGCCACGACATCGTCGAATACCTCATCCACAACGAGACGACCTTCCAGCTCCTCAATGAAAACCTCCGCCGCATCGGCGACCTCGAACGCCTGTGTGCCCGCATTCCTCAGCAGAGACTCTCCCCAAGAGACGCCATGCAGCTCAAACGATCGCTCGATGCCATCGTACCCATCAAAGAGTCCCTCCTCCAATGCGGTCACCCCGCCCTCCAACACTACGCCGACCAACTCCACACATGCGACGAATTGCGCCAGCGCATCCAAGCCCAGCTCATTGACGACCCTCCACCCAACACCAATAAGGCCAACTTCACTCGAAGCGGCTTCAATGAAGAGCTCGACCGCCTCCGCCACCTCATCCGCCACAGCAAAGAAGCCCTCCAATCCATCCTCCAGCGTGAAATCCAGCGCACCGGCATCCAAAATCTCAAAATCGGCTTCAACAACGTCTTCGGCTACTACTTCGAAGTCACCAACAAATTTAAAAACCGAGTACCCTCCCACTGGGTGCGCAAACAAACCCTCACACAGGCCGAACGCTACATCTCCGACGAACTCAAACAACTCGAAGAAACCATCCTCGGCGCCGAAGAAAAAATCCTCCAACTGGAAGAATCGCTCTTCCATCAACTGCTCGAGCTCCTCCAAGACTACATCGATATCATCCAGCAAAATGCCCGCACGCTGGCTACCCTCGACTGCCTGCGCTGCTTTGCCGAAATCGCCACAAAGTACAAGTACACCCGCCCTGAGATGGATTCCAGTTTTGTCATCGACATCAAAGGCGGCCGACATCCCGTCGTCGAACGCACCCTCCCCCCCTCCGAACCCTACATCCCCAACGACGTCTACCTCGATCGCGATCACCAGCAAATCCTCATGATCACGGGGCCCAACATGTCGGGCAAATCCGCCCTCCTCCGCCAAACCGCCCTCATCGTCATCATGGCACAAATCGGTAGCTTTGTGCCCGCCGAAAGTGCGCGCATCGGCATCGTCGATAAAATCTTTACACGCGTCGGTGCCTCCGACAATATCAGCTCCGGCGAATCGACCTTCATGGTGGAAATGAACGAGACCGCCTCCATCATGCACAACATCACCGACCGAAGTCTCGTTCTCCTCGACGAAATCGGCCGCGGCACCAGCACCTACGACGGCATCTCCATCGCCTGGGCCATTGCCGAATACCTCCACGACAACCCCCACGCCAAACCCAAAACCCTCTTCGCCACCCACTACCACGAGCTCAACGCCCTCGCCGACCAACACCCGCGCATCAAAAACTTCAACGTGGCCGTCAAAGAGAGCAATGGTAAAATCATCTTTCTGCGCAAACTCCAACCCGGCGGAAGCAACCACAGCTTCGGAATACACGTCGCTAAACTGGCCGGCATGCCCCCCGAAATCGTCCTCCGCGCCCGCGAAATCCTCCATCAACTCGAAAGCACCCACCTGCCAAACTCCTCCCAACCCACTCAAAACACCCCCACCGGGTCCATACGCAATTACATGCAACGCGACATCCAACTCCAGCTCTTTCAAGCCGCCGACCCCATCGGCGAAAAGCTCAAAGCTGCACTCCGCCAACTCGACCCCAACACCATGACCCCCATCGAGTGCATGCTCAAACTCGTCGAACTGCGCAAACTCCTCCAGGACGACCATGAAACGCCATAAGCTGCACCATTTCATACGCAAAATACACCGATACGCCGGCCTCTTCCTCGGCATCCAGCTGATCCTGTGGACCGCCGGAGGAATCTACTTCAGCTGGACCCAGCTCCCACAAATCCGCGGCGAACACCTCATCCGCCCTCAACCGTTCCACCATCCCTTACCAAAGTCGCTCGTCCCGATCGACTCGGCCATCAAACGCCTTCCTCCATCCTCTCAAATTGCACGCGTCATCCTACAACCCTGCCCCTATGGCTGGTGCTACCTCATCCAGACCACGACGGGAACACCCCTCCTCCTCGATGCACACACCGCCAAACCTCTCCCTCCCCTCGATAGCAGTACCGCCATCCAAATAGCCAAGGCGTATTTCCTACCCGAGGCCAAAGTACATCGCGTACGATACATCGACTCCTCCGACGTACACCGATACCCCGAATACCGCGAACGACCACTCCCAGCCTGGCGCATCCAATTCGACCATCCCGAACACCCTGCCCTGTACATCAACACCCACACCCACGCGCTCGAAGTCGTACGCACCCGTCCATGGCGCATCTTCGACTTTATGTGGATGCTTCACACCATGGACTATCGCACCCGCGACAACTTTAACAACCCACTCCTGCGCATCACCGCACTCTCCACGCTATTGTTCGTCTTAACGGGCTTTGTGCTCTGGTACCTCAGCTCGCCCACCTTGCGCAAATGGCGCAAGCGCTACCTCCGCTGAACACCAACCATCACCTAATACACTCTTATCCACACCACAACGGCGAGTAGGGCACCATTGGTAATGCCGAAATTATCAAAAATCGACAAAGAAAACTCCCCCTGTGGCAATAATCGATAATGAAGTGCCTTTCAAAGGCCCCACCTTTGTCGTAAACAAAACCACAAGGCCATGTCAAACCAAACGCACGCCTTTACACCGAACCACACCATTCTACGACACCAACAGGCATCAACGGCAAGTGTTGCTTCTCCATCTCACCCCGTGTCCGCACGAGAAGTAGAACAGTACCTCGACTGCGGTCAATTCCCCTACACTCCGTCACACCTGCAGGGCAATATCGAGCGCTTTGTCGGATATCTCCAGGTACCCGTAGGCCTAGCTGGCCCGATACGCCCTACCCCGGCATTGCCGTTTGGTTGGCGCGATGGATGACCTGTACAGCGCGCACACACGGCTTTCGCTCCATCTTACACGCCCTCATTCGCTCAGACAGCCCCTCCCTCAATGCCTCCCGACACTTCGCCCAATACACCTATGCCCGATATGCCCTCTACGGTCTCCGCTTGGACGAACACCGCATACCACCTCTACCTACCATAGCAAAAACCACTGCGCCATGAAGCGAATACACCCCATCCACACCAAAGCTCCGTCAGCTTATCCGTATGAAATGGAAGATGCACGCATCAATGTTGCAAGCCTTTTCGTCCACACCGCCAGGAGCTATCCCGATCGGACGGCCCTCATTCAAGGTAGTAAAGCCATCCGCTATGGCGAGCTTTTCCGTCAGGTCCAAGAAGCGGCAGCGTACTTTGCAAAAAGAGATATCGGACCGGGCGATCGCGTCCTCCTGCTCCTACCGCCGGGCGTAGCCCTGTACCGCACCGCGTTGGCTCTGCTCTATGTTGGCGCCGCGGTGGTCATCATCGACCACCGCGGCGCACGCAAGCACTTCTCCCATTGCGTCGAAAGGGCCCAATGCCGGGCTATGGTCGTCTCACCCAAATACCTCCCTCTACGCTGGCTGTACCCGTCCCTACGACGCATACCTATGCTGCTGCGTACTCACGGGCGCATCAGGAACACCAATTTCTCCATGCGCACTGTCCCTCCCGACACTCCCGCTATCCTCACCTTTACCACCGGCAGTGCAGGCCGCCCAAAGGCCTCTTCGCGCAGCCACGACTTCTTGTTCCGACAATTCGAAGTGCTGCACCAGCTCACACAGGCGCGCCCAACAGACGTCGTCATGACCAACCTGCCCATGATTGCGTTTTTTCATCTCGCTGTCGGCGCCACTTGCGTGCTTCCTCCTACCTCGCTCCAACGCACTGCTCCCAAAATCACCCCTTGGATACCCTTACTTCATCGCCATCGCGTCTGCCGACTCATTGCCGCGCCCTCCTATGTGACCGCCCTCTGTCGATACCTTCGAAAAAACAATATCCACCTCCCACACCTCCGAGAAGTCTACACCGGCGGAGGCCCGGTATTCCCCTCCATGGCCCAAACATTCCTGCAAGACCTTCCGCAGGCATCAATCACCGTGGTCTACGGCTCCACCGAAGTCGAGCCCATCAGCACCATTACTGTCCAACAGCTCCTCACACAGGTTGAGACCAACGAGATCGGCCTGCCGGCCGGCGAAGTACACCCCGACCTCCAGGTCGCCGTCATCCCCACCGATGCGCCTCTTCGCACACACTACACCATCGACGAGTGGCGCACCCTGCAATGCAGTGATGGCCAAATTGGAGAGATCGTCGTCGCTGGCCCTCACGTGCTGACCACCTACTTCAACAGCCCCGAGGCCTTTCACCGCAATAAAATCGTCGTCGACGGTACCATCTGGCACCGTACGGGCGATAGCGGATACCTAAAAGGTCGCCAGCTCTTTTTAACGGGCAGAGTCCGGCAAATCATCCGATACAAGGGCCATACCCTCTACCCATTCTACATCGAACGCCTCCTCGACGCCCACCCGGCTGTCGAACGCGGCACCCTCCTCCACATCGACCAACACCTGATCCTGGCTGTCCAATACCGTCCCGGCTGGGAATATGACGCATTTAATACCGCGCAAATACCCCATGACCTACTCCTCCCCGTGCGCAAAATGCCCATGGATCCGCGCCACCACAGCAAGATCGACTACGACGCCCTCCAAGAGATGACCCACCAACTCCTGAAAAGCTCCGCTAACCCACTGTTGAAATAGTGCAGCCCCCGGATCTCTCCGCCCTCACCGATCGTGAAATGAGCGGTGACTGTGAATGAAGAGCCGATGGAGAAAGGTCTCGTCAACTAAGGATGAATACTCCATAGATCATCTATCTCCACATTTTTTCTAAAATAATTAATTTTGGAAGGCAAAGATTCGTGATGAGCATCGTTCGTGTCTCGATTCAGCCGCAAGTTCTTCAGTGGGCCCGTCGACGATCTGGTTTTACTACGGAAGCTCTTAGAAAAAGATTTCCAAAATTCGAGCTATGGGAGAAAGGTTTAGCACAGCCAACCTTCAAACAATTGGAAAAATTGGCCTCAACTTTACATATCCCTTTAGGATTTTTCTTTCTGCAATCTCCCACCAGAGGAGCATCTTCCCATCCCTGATTACCGCACAAATACCGTCTCTGAATACACTACTCCAAGTCTTGAGCTATTGCACACCATTTACCAATGCCAACAAAGACAAGAATGGTATCGCTTCCATGTATTGTCTCAAAAGGGCACCTCTTTATCCTTTGTGGGCACCGCATCTCTGTCCTCCCCCCCCGAAGTAGTTGCAAACGATATTCGTAATCAGCTCCATTTGGATATTCACCATAGAAAAAGAATGACTTCATGGTCGACTGCGCTTCTTGATTTTATTGACCAAGTGGAAAAGACAGGTATTTTGGTCATGATGAACAGTGTAGTGGGCAACAACAATCATCGACCATTAAATCCGAATGAGTTTCGGGGATTTGCTTTAGTGGATGACATAGCACCGCTTATATTTATCAATGGTGCAGACACGATCGCTGCTAAGTTGTTTACCTTAGCGCACGAACTGGCACACATCTGGTTGGGACAAAGTGGAATATCGAATCCACAGTTGAATAAGACCCCCAATGTCAAAATCGAACGTTGGTGTAACCAGGTTGCTGCTGAAATCTTAGTACCATTAACCGCAATAAAAAAAGAATACAACCCCCACAACTCGATAAATGACGAAATCAATCGATTGGCACACCTTTTTAAAGTTAGTACAATCGTCATTCTCATACGATTATACGATGAAAAAATGATCAGCAAGAAAACATTTAAAAATATATATCAACGAGAGCTCCGAAAGTGGCAATCCTTCAAACAACACAAAAAGCAACATAGAGGAGGCAATTTTTACTATAACCTCTCCCGCAAAGTCAGCAAGCGTTTTGCGCTCGCGCTCATTCATAGCACTCTTGAAGGCCATACACTATACCGAGATGCGTACAACCTACTTGGAATTTCAAAATTCAAAACTTTTCAAAGTTTTGCGCAAACCTTAGGACTTGAATGATCAGGTACCTTTTGGATTCCAATGTCTTTATCCAGGCAAAAAACCATCACTATGGACTTGACTTCTGCCCAGCCTTTTGGGACTGGCTGATTTATGCAAATACTAAAGGTGCTATTTATAGTATTGAAAAAGTGAAAGAGGAACTTACAGCAGGTGACGACGAGTTGGCAACCTGGGCTAAATCCTTAAATGAAAGAATTCTTCCTACCCATTGATTCACGCATCACCCAAGCAATGAGTAAGGTGAGCAGCTGGGTCGATCAAAATTATGAGATGGGGGCAAAAAACAACTTTTTTGAGACTGCCGATTATTACCTTATTTCCTGCGTCCTTGCACATGGCTTTACAATTGCCACCCATGAAAAATTCACGACCTCGACCTTTAAGATCAAAATCCCCAACGTTTGCAAAGGGCTGTGCATACCATGCCTTTCTCCCTTTGAAATGCTCCGACGTCAAAAAGTGCGTTTTATACTACAATTATCCAATGGTCTTTAACACCACCACCCATTGGTCCTATTTTCGATCTATTCCCGAAACAAGGCATATGTCTGCTCAGCTGTATAGTTAGCAAAAAGTACACCGCAGTTTTATAGCAGCAGAACAATTTCACTTATCTTGCCCAGTCAATCGGCATATTTCTCACCATTTTACCCCTCTCCATACTCCTATTCTTTTTCACTGATCTGTATAAAATGGTGCTTCTGATGTGCAGCGATACGACAGAGACGCGCACTGGGGGCCTCAACAACCATTTTATACCCCCAATAATCGAGTACAACAGCTTCAAGCTCTCCTTCCCTTAGTCCGCGGGAGTGCTCTTCTTTTTTGGATAGTGGTCCCACCAGTGTTTGGGGCGTGGTGGGCCGAGCTTGCCGACCGACTTGGCGACGATCATGGCCACTGTGGCATCGCCTGAGATATTGATCACCGTGCGCAACATATCCAAGGGGCGGTCGACGGCGAAGATCAGCGCTAAGCCAATGGCGAGCTTGTCGGCGGGCAAGCCGATGGCTTCCAACACGATGACGAGCATGATCATGCCCGCTCCCGGCACCGCCGCACTCCCTATCGAGGCAAGGGTGGCTGTCAGGATGATGGTTAGCTGGTCCTGAAACGTCAGGTCAAAGGCCAACACCTGCGCAATAAACACTGCCGCCACGGCTTGATACAGACTCGTTCCGTCCATATTGACTGTAGCCCCCACAGGGCAGACAAAACTCGCCACCTCGCCCTCCACGCCAAGATGTTCTTCCACCCGCTCCATCGTCACGGGCAGGGTAGCCGCACTCGAACTCGTCGAAAAGGCCAACAACTGCGCAGGTGCAATCCCGCGCAAAAACTGCACGGGCCGAATACCCGTCACCACGTAATTCAACACCAAATAAAAGCCCAACATCACAGCCAATCCCAGCACCACCGTCAGGGCATACCACGCCAATGCTGAAAACAGCGATGGATCTTGCGTCTCTGCTATCAACGCCGCCAGCAGGGCAAACACCGCATACGGCGCAATCAACATGATGAGGTCGACCATCTTCATCACCAGCTCGTTGAGACTATCGAAAAAATCCTTCAAGGGCCGCTGATGTTGCTCATCCAACATTAGCAGTGCTATGCCAAAAAAGATGGCAAAAAAGATGACCTGCAACATGTTGCGATTGTCTGAGGCCGCCGAAAAGAAATTTTCCGGCACCAAATCGACGAAAAATTGCAGCGGGCCACGCTCCTTCGCCTTATGGGCAGCTTCCACCTTTGTCGATGCTTCCGCCTCGTACTGACTCGATATCCGTTCGATGACCTCGCTTTTGACAGTCGTACCCGGCTTAATCACATTGACCATCAATAGACCAATTGTGATGGCCACCACCGTGGTGAAGATGTAGAGCACAACCGTTCGGCCCCCTATCTTCGAAAACTTCGCCAGGTCCTGAAGATCCGACACTCCCTTGATGAGCGAAGCGATGATGAGCGGAATGGCGATGAGCTTTAAGAGCCGTATAAAAATAGTACCGACCGGCTTGATCCAATCGCTCACCAACGTCGGCCCCCACGACACCGCACTCATCAACACACCAAAGACGATACCCGCGGCCATGCCGATCAATATCTGCCAGTGCAACTCCAATTGCGTAAACTTCATCGTCTCGCCGTTTGCCCGCTACAATGATACGCAATTTCAAGCACACGATGCCATCGTACACGTGGCCCAAATACCCGTGTAGCTCGGATTAAGAATCCTCCGTATGGAAATACCGCGATGACGCCTCTTAGAACGTGAGGTGGTAGGTCAGCAAAAACTGCTGGATGACGTTGACGGTGCGGCCATAGCCCGACACACCACCCACGGCATTGGCATCGGTGAGCTGATTGATCTTGTCGTAATCGTAGAAGAGATCGACTTTCAACTGCAAGCTGAGGTTTTTGACCACCTCTACGCCAAAGGTGTTGAGCCAGATGACGTCGACGCGCTCGGGATTGCGCAGATAATTGCTGAACAAGGAGAGCGAAGTGGTGTAGCCCACTCGATCCATGAGCTTGGTGACGTAATTGACCTTGACATTGGCCCCCAGGTCAAAGCGCGATTGTTGGCCGTCTTCGAAGCCCCACACATTCTGTCCGTCGTCGGTCTTCAGCGCAGCTATTTCCCGATCGGCGACATAGAAAAACTTGCCCGTCACAGGCGAGAGATAAATCTGAAAATTGCTCGACTTTTCGTATTTCATGCCGACTCCGAAGATGAATTCCCCCGGCGACAAAAACTTCGAGCGCAGCTGCGTCTGAAAAGCCGATACGGGAGTGATGTAGTACTTGCCGTTATTGCCCTGATACGACGACAATAATTGCGTCAACACCATCAGGTCCGCGCTATACGACCACGGCGACGTTTCCGACATCTTATAGGCCAGATTGGAGCCCAATGTGAGCAGGTCAATGCTCTTTTCAAAGGGCTGGCGCTGATCTGAACCTACAGCGACGACTCCAGAACCAAAGCGCTGCACGCTGAGATTGACGTTA
>WFXH01000064.1 GCA_015490715.1 Saprospiraceae bacterium
ATCGTATGTACTATGTGACGATACAATTTCATTTGCACTATTGGGGTTATTATTGTAACGGATTTTTGCAGTGCCCTATGCCATGATCAAAAGAGTTTTTCTACTCATACTCCTCTGCTTTGCAGGCATTGCAATCCCGACCGATGGACAACTATTTTACACCAGTCAAAATTTCAATATTCGCAATACCTATGGGTATGAAATCGTGAGCGGCCTTCCAGCGGATGAAATCGTCGTCTTTCAAGACAAGCTCTTTCACTACGAAATGTACTGCTTAGACAGTGCATTGCAAACCCTATGGAAAAAGCGCATCCAGCTCGACATCGGTATTTCGCATGTGATAGCGGTGTTGCGGTTGGACACCGCCATTTGTCTAATATTGGGATATCATCAAGGTCATCACTCGGTCATAGAAGCGTTTTTGTACGATCGTCGTGGTGAGCAAATCTCCCGCCGACAGCTTTACGTCTTTACAGCCCACTACGACATGTCGCAGATGAAGTGGACGGAAAGCCACAACCGAAAGTGGGGATTGATTTTCTTCAAAAGCGACGACAAGGTGATGCGATGCCTTCGCATCAATCTACCCACTTTGTGCAGCCTTCCACCACTGGACATCGACTTCGATACGCGCCAATGGCGCCAACAATTTCAATCGGCCAAAATCACCGATGACGGATTTTTTGCCTTTTCCTTCATCGAGGCGGAGGGCTGGCTCGTCAAAGACGAACGCATTTTACACCTCATCTGCGGCGATACGACAAATGCATTCGAGCGCTATAAATGGACTTTGAAAGACCATTTTATCACCGATGCTTTCCTCGAGCGCGGCCGCGACGACAGCACGATACACTGTGTCGGAGTCTACACCACACCGCGATACCAGGCCGAAGGCTATTGGAGTGTAACGGTTGGCCCTACCCACATCGACACGGCCCTTACCTTGTATCCCTTTGCCGACGAAGTGCGCAAGAAGCTCATACAGAGCACAAAGCGCAAACTCGGCAGTGCCATTCACATCACCCATCTCATCAACCGCACCGATGGAGGATTTGTAATCTTCGGCGAGTTGCGGCGTAAAAACCTGCGCCGCTCCGATATCGTACGCCATATCGACCTGCCGTCGCGCGAGCACTTCGGTTGGACCGATTATTACTACGACGACGTCATCGCCATGTCGATTCATCCCGACAAGACCATCCATTGGACCGAAATCCTCTACAAGCGCCAATTCTCGCAAGACGACAACGCCATCTATTCCTCTTATTTCATCATGCACAACACGGCGCTATTGCGTGTCATCTACAACGACAACATCGAGCGTGACCCTATCGTATCGGAATACCTCATCGGTAGCGAAGGCGTGCTCGATCGACGCACCCTCTTTCGCGTCAAGCGGCGGCAATGGTGGCTGCGCTGGCGCGATGCGAAACAGACAAAAGTCAACGAGGTACTCGTGCCAAGCCAAAATTACAACATCCTTCAGCTGATTAAAATTCGCTTTTAAGTCGGTATAAAATAGTTTGTCTACCTTCGCAGGGCCAAAACTACTGAGCTATGACCCAGTATCGCGCAGAAAGGGATTCACTCGGACAAGTACTCGTCGAAATCGACAAATATTGGGGAGCCCAGACACAGCGTTCGCTGGAAAACTTTCGCATCGGCAACCGCAAGATGCCTATGGAAATCATCCGCGCCTACGCCATCATCAAGAAGGCCGCTGCTATGGCCAATGCCGACCTGGGAGTCTTACCTCCAGAAAAGCGCGACCTCATCGTCAAAGTGGCCGACGAAATCCTCGCCGGCAAGCTCGACGACCAATTTCCGCTCGTCGTCTGGCAAACCGGCTCGGGCACTCAGACCAACATGAACGTCAACGAAGTCATCGCCAATCGCGGGCACGTCTTGCATGGAGGCGCGCTTACCGACGAAAAAAAATTCCTCCACCCCAACGATGATGTCAACAAGAGTCAATCATCCAACGATACCTTTCCCACGGCGATGCATATCGCTGCCTATACGGTATTGCAAGAGCGCACCTTGCCGGGATTGAAAAAGCTCCACAAGGCACTCCGCGAAAATGCCGAGGAGTTTAAAGACATCGTCAAAATCGGTCGCACCCACTTCATGGATGCCACTCCGCTCACCCTCGGACAGGAGTTTTCCGGTTACGCCGCCCAGGTGGAATTTGCTATCCAGGCGGTAGAGCAATCTTCCGATGCCTTACTCGACCTCGTACTCGGTGGCACCGCTGTCGGCACAGGTATTAACACGCCGAAGGGGTACGATACCCTCGTAGTACAGTACATCGCACAGCTAACGGGCTATCCCTTCCGACCGGCAAAAAACAAATTCGCCGGCATCGCAGCCCACGATGCACTCGTCTACGTGCACGGGGCTCTAAAGACTTGCGCCACTGCCCTTATGAAAATAGCTAACGACATCCGCATGCTCGCCTCCGGCCCAAGAGCAGGTATCGGTGAGATCATCATTCCTGCCAACGAGCCCGGCTCGTCCATCATGCCCGGCAAAGTCAACCCCACTCAGGCCGAAGCCCTGACCATGATATGCGCCCAAGTCATGGGCAACGACGTAGCCATCAATGTCGGCGGCGCCAACGGTCACTTCGAACTCAACGTCTTCAAACCCCTCATCATTACCAATTTTCTCGACTCGGCTATCATCCTTGGCGACGGAGCCGTTAGCTTTACCGACAAATGTGTCAAAGGCATCCGAGCCAACGAGACCCGCATCCGCCAACACCTGGAAAATTCCCTGATGCTCGTCACAGCTCTCAATCCCATCATCGGTTACGATAAGGCCGCCGAAATCGCCAAAAAAGCCTACCGCGAAAACACCACTCTCAAGGAAGCAGCTCTCGCCCTCGGCTACCTCACCGAAGAGGAATTCGACCAATACGTCGATCCGCGCAAGATGGTTTAAAAATCCAGCCGGTAGTAAAAGATCGGCAACCGACCGAGCTGGCGCTCCTCCACGATCGGATTGGCACGGCACGGTACGTAGGAATAGCGCAAGGCATTGGGCGTGTCAAACAGATTGATAAAATCAATCCCGATGTCGTGTGTCAACCGCGACGTGTTGAGCACATAGTTGACACGCAGGTCGAAGCGAAAATAGTCCCGAAATTGAAATTCATTAAAGCGCTCATCGCGATAGATGATGTCCTGCTCCAGGGCAGAAGCCAAGGTGTCGACGATACCGTACCGCTGTCCCCCCGCCCGAACGGCTCGAAACGATACGGTCAAACTGCGATGCGGCCCAAACTTGAATTCCTTCCCACCCGCAATGTTCATCGCATAGCGCCCATTGAAGGCCGAATTGCGCCATATCCCATCACTGCCGCGGTACTTGGCATCGTACAGCGATGCAGAAGCTATAAAGAAATAGCCCTTGCTGAATCCCTTTTCCAGCATAAAATCTACCCCCACATTGCGCCCAATGCCCGTACTGACTAAGGTGTCGGGGAAGAAACGGCTAAATCCCGACCCCGAATTGATGAGCGCATACGGCCCCGGCCGCTTACTCACCGGCAAGTCAAACAAGTACTGGTAATACCCCTCCACGCGCATGCGCACTTTCGGACCGAGTATGCGCATGTAGCCGACGACAAAATGCCAGCTCTTCATCAAGTCGAGATCGCGATTGTATGGTGTCAATTGCTCCGAATACTCCGTGTTTTTATCGTAATAGTACAAGTAAGGCGACAAGGCCTGTGAGTGCAATCCGATTCCGACGTTGAGCCGCGATTTTAAATCGATGGCATAGCTCAACCCAGCCCTCGGCTCAAACCACGATATCGCCTTTGGACTGATCGTAAAGGCCAATCCCGTCGCACCAAAGGTGTAAGTCAAGCGCTGAGTGTACTTGTACTTAAACTGCACATAGGGCTGGAAGAGCAGCAACACTTCGCGGGCATCCCAGCGCTTACGCCATGGAGTAACCGAATCGACTGCACAACCACCAAATACCGCACGCACCCGATCGCGGTATTCCACCTGGTAAAGGTCTGCATTGAGACCGGCTTTCATACTCCATCTCCTCGAGTACTTCTTGTTGAGCGAAAGCGCCCACGAGAGCTTGTTTTCCTCAAACACGTAATGCAAAATATCAAAAAGTGTATCGGGCACAAACTGGCTTCCCTCGACGCGGTGTACCACCTTGTCGTGATCGGCGGTCACGCGCTGATGGGATACGGCCACGACATTTTTCAAATACGCACTGCTACCAAGCGGATGGGAATAAGATACCCCCACCACACCCATCTGTGAAGTGAAGTACTGATCCCTATCGTTGGAGCCATAGAGCTCCGTCTCTGCTGTGTCGTAGGGTACACTCTTGATGATATCGATACTACTCCAACCACCCAGGCCGAAGACTGCCACATCTCCACCGTTTTTTAGTGGGAAGTGCAGGCGAAAGGCCCCATCTTGATACTGCGGTGTGGCATCCGTGCCGATATCGATGCCCAAAAGGTGAAAGAGAGCAACGGTGGAGTACCGATACATCGCCAGGAAAGATGATTTTCCCCTCTGGAAGGGTCCCTCTGCCATGAGCTCGGTGCCGAGAAAGCCAAACTGGGCGCTGTATTCGTAACGTTGGTTGTTGCCGTTGCGCATACGCAGGTCAAACACTCCTGCGATGGCGTTGCCGTATTCAGCGGGAAAAGCACCCGTAAAGAAGTCTGAGTTGGACAAAAACTTGTTGTTTAAAATGGTAACCGACCCCCCTCGGGTGCCCGGGATGGCGAAGTGATTGGGATTGGGCACGTTGATACCTTCGATGCGCCACAACACTCCCGTCGGCGTATTGCCTCGTACGACGATGTCGTTGCGCGAATCATCTGCGGCTACTACGCCGGCGTAATTGCGCACCATGCGCGCCGGATCGGCCCGACTGCCGGCATAGCGCTCCGTCTCGGAGACGCTAAACTGACGAGCACTGATGAGCGCCATTTCATTGCGCACCTCGCCGTATTTCTGCGCTATCACTTTTACCTCCTCCAGCTTGAGCGCCGCCTCCTCCATCTCCACATTCAAGACCACCTCCTTTGCAGAAGTGACCATAATATTGTCGAGTACCACGGTATTGTAGCCCAAATACGAAAATACCACGCGTGCCCTCCCAACGGGCACACCTTCGACGACAAAAGTGCCGTTTTCGTCGGTCGTACTTCCCAACACCTCGCCATTCGAAGGATATACCGCTACATTGACACCTATCAGTGGAGCCTTCGATTCGCGGTCGACCACCTTGCCACGGACCACCTGTGTAATCTGAGCATCAAGGGCGTTCATCCATGCGATCAAAAGACACATAAAGAGAAAGCGTACTCGCATATACCAGTGTTTTAGGTCTGCAGCCCTAAAGATAGCCAATTCTCCCTACAAAGTTTTATACCTCAACGAAAGCGATTGGATGACTCAGCGATCAGGCCGTCTTCGAGATGTGAGCGCGAATGCCCAATTGCTGCATTTTTTCGATAAAATTCTTCTCTACATGCACGCGGGTATTCCCAGAGACAAAACGCAATTTGTGCTTGTGTTCTTCGTCGATGACCAACCACTTGACGCGGTGTTTGCCGGGATGCTCAGCACAGATGGCCTTAGCGCTTTCTACCACTTCCACCGTCAAGTCTTGTAAAGGAAGCATTAAGGTCACCTCTTTGATCTTTTGGGACAGATCCTCTAAATATCCCACATCCTCGACGCGAAAGATGTACTCCTCTTCGCGCTGCCAGCCCTTTTCGTATCGGCCATAGAGGTATAAGACTTGCCCCGGCTCGAAAAACGAGCTGAAGCGCACGTAGTCTTTGGAGTAAAGGTTGATTTTCAGGCTACCTGTGTAATCTTCGATTTCAAACTGACCGTAGCGCGTGCCCTTTTTCGAAATGCGATGTTGGGCTCTTGTGACGACACCGGCAATGGTGAGGTGCTGGTTGGGACGTTCGGAGAGCTTGGCTATTGGACAGCTGATAAAATATTTCAACTCGACGCTAAAATCATCCAGGGGATGCCCGCTGAGATAAATACCTGCTACCGACTTTTCGCGCTCCAGGCGCGTGATGAGGGGCCATTCCTCACCCTGGGGCACTTCGGGCTCGCGCACCTTGCGCATACCTGCCTCTCCGAAGAGGTTCATCGAATTGTCTTGCTCGATGCGCTGCACTTGAATGCCGTACTGCACGGCATGCTCTAAGAAGCTCTCATAGCGATCAGAGGGTAAAAAGTAGCGTGCACGTGCTATGCCAAAACAGTCTAACGCTCCCCCCAAGACCAGCGATTCGTATGCCTTTTTGTTAACCGTACGCGTATCGAGTCGGCGCGTCATGTCGAGCAGCGACCGATACGGCCCGTTGGCCTCCCTCTCGCGAATGATGGCCTCCACCGCTATCTCACCAACACCCTTCAGCGCAGCCAACCCAAAGCGAATGTGTCCATCGCGGTTGACGCTAAAATGCACTTGACTTTCATTGACATCGGGAGGCAGCACTTTGAGATTCATGCGCTTGCACTCCTGTAGGAGAAAGTTGAGCTTCGTGATGTCGCTTTTGTTGTGCGTCAACACCGAAGCCATGAATTCCGCTGGATAATGCGCCTTCAGATACGCCGTCTGAAAGGAGAGCACCGAATAGGCCGTGGCGTGTGAGCGATTGAAACCGTAGGAAGCAAAGCGCGCCATGATGTCGAAGATTTCCTCCGCTTTGGCCTTGTCGATACCCTTTTTAGCCGCCCCCTCGATAAAGATCTTTCGATGGCGCTCCATCTCCTCGCGCTTCTTCTTGCCCATGGCGCGCCGCAACATGTCGGCTTCTCCCAAACTATATCCCGCCAACACTTGGGCCGTCTGCATGATCTGCTCTTGATAAACCATGATGCCGTACGTCGGCTTGAGGATATCTTCCAACCACGGATGCGGATATTCCACCGGCTCCCGACCGTGTTTGCGATTGATAAAGACGGGTATAAAATCCATCGGTCCCGGCCGATACAGTGCCGTCATCGCAATGAGATCTTCAAAAACGGTCGGCTTCAACTCCCTCAAATACCGCCGCATGCCGGCCGATTCAAACTGAAAAATGCCCGTCATCTCTCCCCTTTGAAACAGCTCAAAGGTCTTTGCATCGTCTAAGGGGATGGAGTCAGGATCAAAACGGCGTTCCTCTCCATACCGCTGCACGATATTCTCAATGGCATCTTTGATGATGGTCAAGGTCTTTAATCCCAAAAAATCCATCTTGAGCATGCCGGCCTTTTCGACCACACTACCATCGTACTGCGTAACCAGCAGACCGTTTTCGCGGTCTTTGTCCTTCGACACACAGACAGGGATGTAATTGGTAATATCCTCCGGCGCAATGATGACACCTGCCGCGTGAATGCCGAAATTGCGTATAGAGCCCTCCAGCTGACGTGCCAGGCTAAGCGTCTCCCCTTCCTTGGTTTCGGATTTCCAAATCTTGCGGAGCGTCTTGATATTTTCGATTTCTTCCGGCCGAAATTCCTCTGGGCTGAGAGCCTCTTCGCTGAGGATTTTGCGCAGCATGACGCCGGGGCGACCGGGCACCATTTTCGCGAGGCGATCGGTTTCGTCGAGCGGAAGTCCCAACACGCGCGCCACATCCCGAATCGCCAGCCGCGCCGCCATGGTGTTGAAAGTGATGATTTGCGCCACCTGATTAAAACCGTACTTCTTGACCACGTAATCGATCACCTTTTGCCTGCCCTCATCGTCAAAGTCAATATCCATATCGGGCATCGTCACGCGCTCCGGATTGAGAAAACGCTCAAAGAGCAAGTGATACTTCAACGGATCGACATTGGTGATACCTAAACAATACGCCACCGCCGATCCCGCTGCTGATCCTCGTCCCGGCCCCACCGATACGCCCATTTGTTTGGCCGCATGTATGAAATCTTGGACGATCAAAAAGTAGCCCTCAAAGCCCATCTTGCCGATCACCTCCAGCTCGTAATCGATGCGCTGGCGCACCTCATCCGTCAACTGACCGTATCGCCGCTTCGCACCGCGGTACACCAACTCGCGCAAATACGCCAATTGCGAATCAAATTCCTCGGGCACTGGAAAGGCCGGCAAGAGTATGTCCCTCTCCAGTTTCAAACTCGACACCTTGTCGGCAATCTCCAAGGTGTTGTCCAGCGCCTGCGGCAGATCCGCAAAGCGCTCCTGCATTTCCGACCGCGTCTTTAAGTAAAAGTCCGAACTGGCAAACCGGAATCGATCCGTATCGCTCAGCAGTGATGAGGTGTTGATACACAACAACACGTCGTGCGGCTTCCAATCCTCGCGGTCGACATAGTGCGCATCGTTGGTCGCTATGACCTTGATGTCGTACTGTCGCGCCAGCTCCAATAAGACCTGATTGACCTGCTCCTGCGAGATGCCGCGCCCATCAATATTGTCCAAGCCCTCCTGACGCTGTATTTCGATGTAAAAATCCTCTCCCAATAAATCCTTCCACCAGCGCACGAGGGCATGCGCCTTCTCCATGTCGCCCGCTATGATGGCTTGCGGTATTTCTGCTGCAATACAACACGATGTGGCTATGAGCCCTTCACTGTACTGCTCGATGAGCTCCTTGTCAATGCGCGGATACTTGCCGTACAAGCCCTCAATGTATCCGAGCGAGCACAATTTCATGAGATTGCGATACCCCACCTCATTCTTAGCCAGCAAGAGCTGGTGATAGCGCCTGTCTACTTCGTTTTTCGAACGCAAAAAACTCTTCTTATGGCGGTCGTCTACCAGGTAAAACTCACAGCCAATGATGGGCTTAATGCCCTGCTTGTGGGCCTCTGAGACAAAGTGAAACACGCCAAACATGTTGCCGTGATCCGTAATGGCAATGGCGCGCTGCCCATCATCGACCGCCTTTCGTATCATCTCCGAGATATGCGAGGCCCCGTCGAGCAGCGAATACTGCGTATGATTGTGCAAATGGCAAAAATCCGGCATCGCTTCACCTACTTGACAGAGGACAAAGTTACGGGAAAGATGCTTGGATATAAAATGTTTTTACCATACGTCCTCTCCGCCATCCGTGCGTATGCAATCCGCAATTTAGAGCGTCCACTATTCATCGTAAAACCCCTCGTATTTGCTCAAAACCCGGTACAAGTCTCGGTTCATGTGTTTTAACGCCTCATTTACAAGTTCGAGGTTGCTGTAGTAGGGCGGCAATGATCGATTGAGATAGGCGCGCTTATTGTCGGGAATGGCCCGCGCATCACCTTCCAACAACTTGATCCCAAATGCCTTATACTCGTATTTGGTGTAAAATGGCTCCCGAAACAACAACTCTTTTTTCGGGCGTAAGCTAAATATCCGAACCTCCCCTCCCAGACTCAACTTCCAATAATCCGAGATTTCCAAGACCCTCG
>WFXH01000065.1 GCA_015490715.1 Saprospiraceae bacterium
CAAAAAAAATGTCATCCTCCGTGTAAAAATTCGTGCCAATGTGTAGAGATTTGGCATAGACACCAATTAAAGAGTCTTTTGGCCCACCCAATCGAATAGGTGAATCCACGGGAAAGATGGCCGCATATCCCATTCCCACATAGAGATCCGTTAGGCAAATGGGAGTGTTGCGAAGCGTACCCACGAAATAGTTGGTTAGAAGCGCTGTGTCGACATATTCACAGCCCGAAAATAACTCATCCAGGCACTTCAGTTCAAAGGCACGCTGCTTCTGGCAACTCCACAATATGCCCACTGCCAATAGAAACATCAGTAATCGCATATCGCAACGTTTTTTAATTAAGCTTTAAACTTTCATGGATCATCGTCATAACAGTCTCTACTGTATATTTCAACTTCCAATGGATAAATTTTTCTTTCTCCCTCTGGGCAAATATTGTATACCTCGAGCTCTACTCTACCTGTGGTAATACAATAGCTTACAAATTCATCCCAATATGGCCTTGCTATACGCCATGTCACGGTCAATTTCCTATTTACCTTATCAAAATACACCTCTTTAACATTTCTCCTACCAGTAGGCAACAGCATAACATCAAGCCATGACTCCTCAAAGGCCAAGCCAGCCAAATCGTAAACATACGTTCCCACTTCGGCGTATTCCTCATCATAAGGACCACCTCCTACATATGGATATTCCACAATCATTTCTCCATGATAGCTTAAAGCACCAGCAGGGATTAGCTTCTGATATTTAAATAAATTAGCAACCGTTCTAAAAATAACTGTATCAAACTTTATAGGAAAAGGATCTTCCTCGCTCTGGCAAAGTGGATATACAACAACAACAGCGTTTCTTACACCATTTTCTATCTGGGTTAATCTGATGCGATCATCAATAGAAATGGTAAAAGGTATGCCACGGATATTTTTACACTCTCTATCTTTCGAATTGACAAATTTTGTATATGGTCCGCCATCCCACCAAAAGAAGGCAGACCCATCACAATCACCAGTAGCTTTATAGTGAGACTTTTGCAATTCACATTTTGTACAATAAATATAAAATTTACCACCATCAATTACTTCTGGCATAGCTAACGCAACAAGGACAGCACCTAAGCCCACTGCTACGGGGACATTTCCACTAAGAGATGCTAATCCAATAAGAGAAACAAATATCATTCCCGCCTTCCAGTTTTCCGATAAACTCTCTCTAAAGACCTTCCAAGCATCTAGTACAGTATATTTACAACCTTCTTCCCCTCTTAGTTCTATTACATCCTTACCATTGTAATTGGAAGAATTCATACGTATCTGGTCATCAATGTACCGCAAGTATCCATGCAACGAGGCAATAAATGACTGCACAAATAACTTTTCTACATAGGGTAGACTATCTATTTGTGTATTAAATTGTTGAGTTGACAGGAATTCTAAAGGATCGTCCGTGTTATCCAGTCCTGTAAACAAATCATTAAAGAATAATCTCAACTCAGATGAAATCTTACCCTCATTGACTAAATAATCAAGTATTTGATCAAAGCTCATACCTCTATAAACCGGGGTTAAAGAGTCTATAAACCTGTACAATTCTTCTTTAATCGAATCTGGAAGAATATAATCCTCTATTTTGTAATCCCTTTCATAGTGCCACATGTGCTCGTACATGAGATCGCTCATCAAATTAAAGGAAACTTCAGTCGACTGTCCAGGTCTGATCTGCGTAGAGGTTGTTATCAAACTACTTGCTAATGTGTTTTGGGCCTTCTCTGTGGGGGAATTAAACTGCTCCTGTTGACAGCTGAAAAATAGTACACTGAGGAAAAGAATAATTACGCCGAAGTAACTACGCGTTATACTGTGAGCTGAGCCTGTGAGCTGAGCCTGTGAGCTGAGCCTGTGAGCTGAGCCTGTGAAAACGTTCATCCGTTTCATGGCACAAAATTTTTTGGTTTAGCACTTACATCTGCAAATATAATACACCCCTTCCATTCCCACCAAATTTTTGACGTAATTTTTCATATATTTTTTTCTTTAATGCGTCGTGCGTGTCTATTTGCCTTATCTATACTCTCCTGTACGATATCATACTGTAATGCACATGCATTGTAATATTCTACGCCATATTCGGAAAAATTTGCATATTTCATGCACTCATCGGGCCGTTTAGCTGAAAAAATTGCTGTATTTCCGCTGTTTTGGTTATAATTTTAATATTGCGTATTGCGTGGGCTCCGCATCTCAAAATCCATTAAACCACCAAGCCCACAAAGACGATACACAGCACCCCAAGACCAAACCCCTCACCCCTCCCTGCCCTCTGCGGTTTAAAAAAATCGGCTGTAAGGTGTTACAGTACTGTCTGGATGCTGTGACGCAGTGATCCACCACAGTGCACCAGCCCACGATTTCATACCCTTCAAGGCGAATGAAGCATGAATTGCCATAAACACGCAAAAAGCATAGCAACTGCTGTCATCCGTTTGAACGCCTATCCGCTCCAAAAACGCAAATTATAGCCCCGCCACACATCAAAGCGGCAGGGCTTTCCGTTAATTCAAACATCACTATTTCATACAAAATAGGCAGCAAACGGCGCAGCAGATGAAGGTAGAAGAGAACACACAAAAGCAGGTGGAGCAACAATTGCACCCCCAGAGAATACTCTTCCCCATTTTGTTGGGGTTTGTCGGCATCGGCTATCTCGGATGGCGCGATTTCGATACGGCTTTTTTAAAGAGCATTCAGTGGAATGGCAAGACGCTGGTGTGGCTCGCGGCAGCTGTGGCCTTGCTCGTCGGTCGGCATCTCCTTTTGTCCTATCGATTGCGAGCCATCACGGATCGCTTTTTTTCGTGGTGGAAGAGCATTCAGCTCATGCTGATATGGGAGTTTAGTGCTGCCGTATCGCCGACGAGTTTGGGAGGCTCGCTGGTCGCCTTTTTCATCCTGGCCAAGGAAAAGCTCTCCGCAGCGCGCACGACGACGGCGGTGTTGTACACCATCGTACTCGATACGGCGGTCTTTTTGTTGTTGATTCCGGTGCTGGTGATCTTTCAGGGGCCTCTGGGCATTCGCCCGTATGTGACGCAGTGGTTGGAGCTCGAAGTGTGGGGTTGGTCCTTGTTGACTTTTTACTTCATCATGTTGTTGTACGGTTTGTTTTTCTTTCTCGGTCTATTTATCTATCCGCTGTGGATACGATGGTTGTTGGTGCGCAGTACGCGACTGCCGTTTTTTCGGCGTTTTCACAAGCGGGCCATAGAGACGGGCAACGATATCGTCCTTGCGGCCGGGGCGCTCCGCCAGAAGCCTCTGCACTACCATCTGCAGATGTTCGGCGTGAGCTTCGCAGCGTGGGCAATGCGTTTTCTCATCCTCAACTGCGTGCTGTTGGCCTTCATACCCGATTTGGCCTTTGACCGGCACAGTCAATTTTTGATCTTCTCTCGTACGGCTTTTATCTACCTCTTCATGGCCTTTATGCCGACGCCTGGTAGCAGCGGTATTGCAGAGCTCGTCTTCAATGGATTTTTAAAGGACTTCACACCGCCCTCGCTGGCCTTTGTGGTAGCCTCGGTATGGCGATTGTTGAGCTATTACCTCTACCTCTTCGTCGGCTTGTTTGTCACCAGCTTTTGGCTGCGCAGGATTTTGCGCCGCAGGCAGTGAAGGCGGCTCTTACTGTTTGAGCTCTTCGGGTAGCTGAGCTGTGGGGGGGAGTGCTATCGTATAGCTCTTGCGACTGCGGTTGGGTAGGGTGCCGGTGAGCAACCATGGGTTGTAGCGCTTCAAATCCCGATAGCTAATGCCAAATTGATGGGCAAA
This sequence comes from Saprospiraceae bacterium, assembly GCA_015490715.1. Taxonomy (GTDB): domain Bacteria; phylum Bacteroidota; class Bacteroidia; order Chitinophagales; family Saprospiraceae; genus S141-43. The sequence goes on from WFXH01000065.1 coordinate 3,832, forward strand.
GTCCGCCAGGTCTTCAATCGTCGTATCGACGCGCAGGCGGATACCCGTGTCGAGAGGCGGATAGAGATCCTCTTCGTTGAGCAAGTAGCCGTAGCGCCGTGGGTGTTCGACGATATCTTTGTATGCCACGATGCGAAACACATAGCGCATGGTCTCGCTATTGAGATTGAGATCGTAATAAGAGCTCTCCTTTTGGCGGCGTATCTCTTTACGCAGCCGTGTGGGCCCCATGTTGTAGGCTGCAGCCGCAAGCGTCCACGATCCAAATTCGTCGTACAGCTGCTTCAAATAACGACATGCTGCTTCGGTAGCTTTTTCGATGTGAAATCGCTCATCGACGTAGGCATTGACCTCAAGTCCGAGGGAGCGCGCAGTGGGCTTGAGAAATTGCCAGAAGCCCTTGGCTCCCTTCGGCGAAGTGGAGTGGCGAAATTCGCTCTCCACCATCACCATGTACTTGAAGTCTTCGGGCAGGCCGTGCTTCCGCAAGATGGGCTCAATGACGGGGAAATACTTGCTCGCGTTCTTCATGTTTAAAATCGTGGCACCGTGGCGATAGGCCAGCGTAGTGAGCTCTCGATCTAAGCGTTCGACCACGTCGCGGCGGTGCATGGGCAAGATTTCACCGGCAAAATCATAGACGTGATCGAGCTTGACGGCCTTAATCACCTGTGGCAGCGCAGAGGGAAAGGCCCCCATCTCGGTCTCTGCGCGCACGTGAGTATCCCTCCATGAGACGATAGCCAATATAGCAAGCAAGGTGATGGTGAGTATTCCGGTGCCCCTCATGTGGATTGTATTTTGTCAAAGGTAGCCTGTTCTTCTAATACAGTGCGAAAAGCGACGAATTTGTCTTTAAATTTTTCGGCATGCGCTCGGCGAAGACGATCGGCATAGTTCTGCTCGTAGCGCGTCAGATGATCCAAATCCCTACAGCGGTACTGCACGGCGTATGTGCACTGTCCCGGCTCGTCCATGTGCAGCAGGCGCAACAGCCGTGCCCCCTCAAAACATCCCGTACGCAACACATCGGGTATGTGGACCTCCTTCATCCACTGCAGCCACTGGGGCTCGACATCGGCATCGACCGTTATGGTGACGTTGTAGAGTATCATCACTGCGACTATTTAATATGCCAACGGGACAACCATTTTAAAATTGATCGGCTCGCCATTCAAATAGGCCGGTGACCAGCGAAATCGCTTCTTCATCTTATTAAAGGCCGCTAAGGCCATCGTGTCGAGGACGGTATACGTCGGATTCAGGATACCGATCTTGACAATGCGCCCGGTCTTGTCAAAGTACAGCTCCATGATCAGCCGCTTTCGGTTGCCCGTGGTCAGTTCCGCCGGAGGGTTGAAATTTTTGTCTATGAAATAGTTGAGCAGCCTCTTCGTCTCAAACACGGAGGCTTCGCTGCCGTCCTCCCGCAACATCACTGGAAACTCCTCCGTCGTAATGTATACATCTTCCAAAGTCTTCTCCTCCACCTTCAACACTTCCTTGCCGCTAATGGAATCGTACACCACCGTCGTGTCCATGTATGTAAGGTCAAAGGTGCCTTCTTGTTCGATCTTGCGCAGCATTTTCGACCGCTTCGTCTCTCGACATCCCCATGCCGTCACTGCCAGAAAAGCAATCATTCCCATCCAGAACAGGAGTCCCTTGCCACTCTTCATCGCTTCGTATGCTTTACTTCATTTCTAATGCTACCGAACGGTCTTTGTTCGTCCAATAGGCCTCTAACGTATTAGGTTTTTTCTAATATGTTTTACCTTTGCACTGTTTTATTGCAATTTGAGATGGAATATTCATGCAAAGATACTGCCTTTCACGCGGTTATACCGATCATAGCAGTTCTCGTTGGGATTTTCGGTCTGTTGTGCAACTGTGTACCTGCCGAGGGCAACCCGCGAAGCGGATACGTCGATCGCCTTATTGCCACCGATAGCATTCCCGTGCTCGTCAAGGTAGATAGCCTGGGTTTTTATACTCAGTCCGACAGTTTTATACCTCTCAAACGGTTGATCGGAAATTCGGAGCGCCTGGTCTATGTATTTTGTCATGCCGAGGAAGACACCCTTGGGCTTAATCCGGGGTTGTCGGAGCGTGGGGCGATGCGTGCTCGTATTTTAGCGGGGATTTTCGCTGATGCTGCTGTGGGCACCATTTTAACGCCGCCTTTTCGTCGCACATATCTGAGTGCTCGCCCTCTTGCCGAGGCTCAAGGGGTGGAACCCATATTATTCGATCCCGAAGATGTGGGCAGCTTCTTGCGACTGCTCAGACAGGCCCCTGATCCACTCGTCATCATCTCCACCAAAGACCATCTCAACGAGCTTCGCACTTTTTTCCACTTACCCACACCAGTAGGTGCCTATTACGACGTAGTTTATGCTCTTGCTATCGACCGCGACCTTGAGGTACGCGACGTCTTCATCTTTCGCTATGGGCCCACTGTCGTCACACATTGAAGGGCTACGGCGCGTGCTGGCGTATGCGCACACTCCATCGATTCTGCGTACCTTTGCACTCTACAAGGGTAATTGTCCGGCATCCACTGCCTCAGTGTGAATGACGGCAGCAAACGTGCACAACCAATTGATAGCCCATGAAATTGGCCGACAAATATCAGCCGCAGGAGCTTGAAAAGCGCTGGTACGACTATTGGGAGCGTCGCGGGTATTTTTACAGCGATCCCGACGACCGAGAGCCCTATACCATCGTCATTCCGCCGCCCAATGTCACGGGCGTGCTCCACATGGGGCATATGCTCAACAACACGATCCAGGACATCCTCATTCGCAAGGCCCGATTGGAGGGCAAGAATGCCTGCTGGGTCCCCGGCACGGATCACGCCTCTATTGCTACAGAGGCCAAGGTCGTCAAGATGCTCCGCGAAAGGGGCATCGACAAGCGCCAGTTGACTCGTGAGGAGTTTTTAAAATACGCCTGGGAGTGGAAGGAAAAGTACGGCGGCATCATCTTACAACAACTCCGCAGGCTCGGTGCCTCGTGCGATTGGCGCCGCACGGCCTTTACGATGGATGAAATTCGCTCGCGTGCAGTCATCAAGGCCTTCGTCGACCTCTACCGTAAGGGAAAAATCTATCGCAAAAAGCGCATGGTCCACTGGGACCCCGAAGCCAAAACCGTCTTGTCCAACGAAGAAGTGATCTATTCCGAAGAGCAGGGACAGCTCTATTACATCCGTTATCCTTCGGTAGACCAGCCAGACCGGGCCATCACCATTGCTACCACGCGACCAGAGACCATCCTGGCCGATACAGCTGTCGCCGTACATCCTGACGACGAGCGCTACGTCCATTGGGTGGGCAAACGCGTCTATGTACCCTTGATTCGGCGAGCGATCCCCGTCATTGCCGATACGTATGTCGATCCTGAGTTCGGTACGGGCGCGCTGAAGATTACTCCTGCGCACGATCCCAATGACTTCGAAATCGGTCAGCGCCACCAACTCGAGATTATCGATATCTTCAACGAAGATGCCACGCTCAACGAAAATGCCCAGCTCTTCGTCGGCATGGATCGCTTCGAGGCACGCAAGGCGGTCGTGCGCGCACTCAAAGAGGAGGGGTATTTGGTCAAAGTAGAGCCCCATACCCATTCGGTGGGGCGGTCGGAGCGTACCAACTCCGTCGTCGAGCCGCGCCTTTCCCTGCAGTGGTACGTCTCTATGGCCAGCCTTGCCGAACCCGCCATCCGCGCCGTAGAAAGGGGCGATATTCGATTTGTGCCGCCCTCGTACATCAATCTCTACAACCACTGGATGAAAAACATCCGCGACTGGTGTATCTCGCGGCAGCTGTGGTGGGGCCACCGCATCCCCGCATGGTATTACGACGACCACGTCTTCGTCGCCGAGACGGCAGAAGAAGCCCTTGAGCAGGCGCGGCGTGCACTCCACAAACCCGAGCTCCAGCTCGACGACCTCCAACAAGACGAAGATGTGCTCGATACGTGGTTTTCTTCCTGGCTTTGGCCCATTTCGGTATTCGATGGCTTCAATCCCGACAGCCGTGATTTTGCCTATTACTATCCCACGACCGTGCTGGTCACGGGATGGGACATCATCTTCCTATGGGTGGCCCGCATGATCATGGCGGGCTATGAATGGACCAACGACAAGCCCTTTAAAGACGTGTACTTTACGGGCATGGTCCGCGACAAACAGCGGCGAAAGATGAGCAAATCGCTCGGCAACTCCCCAGATCCCCTCGAACTCATCGATCGCTACGGTGCCGACAGTGTGCGCTTCGGCATCATGTCGTGTGCCCCAGCCGGCGGCGACTTGCTCTTCGACGAAAAACTCCTCGAGCAAGGACGCAACTTCTGCAACAAGCTTTGGAACGCCCTCAAACTCGTCAAAATGTGGCAACCTGCACAGCAGGCCGTGACTCCTGAGCAAGGCGCCATCGACCAACTCGCCCAGCGCTGGTTCGAACACCGCAAAAACCAGCACCTCCAGCAGCTACAAAAGCACTTCGACAACTACCGACTGTCCGAAGCCCTCATCGAGACGTACTCCTTTATATGGAACGACTTCTGCTCGTGGTATCTCGAAATGGTCAAGCCTTTTAAGGGGTATAAAACCGTAGAGCAGCAGACCCTGGAAAACACTTTGTGCTTTTTTGAGGAACTGATGATTATCCTGCACCCCTTTATGCCGTTTATCACCGAGGAAATATGGCACCAGCTGCGTCCCCGCGTTGAAGGCGAGGATTGCATGGTAGCTACTTTCCCGCAAGGCGGGGAGTTTGATACTGCTTTCTTACAGATGTTCGATCAGGTGCGCGACATGATTAGCCAAGTGCGCCACTTGCGTACCAAACACGGCATCCCCGCTAAGGAAACGGTCGATCTCGCCATCTTGCGCACCCCAAGTGCCGAAACCCTACTCAACACCACAGGTGTCGTCCCCTTGCTGCAGAAGCGCGCTCAGGTGGCACAGGTGCAAATCGTCGACGAAGAGCCCGAAGACGCCATTCCGTTTGTCAGCGGCACAGAAAAGCTCTTTTTCATCGCAGCCCTCCAGCTCAATGTCGAAGAAGAGCGCAACCGACTGCTCAAAGAGCTCGAATACGCGCGCGGCTTTGTGGATAGCGTGCGCAAAAAGCTCCAAAACGAGAAATTCGTCCAACGCGCCCCCGCGCACGTCGTCGAACGCGAGCGCAAAAAATTAGAAGACGGCCTCAAGCGCATCCAGCACCTGGAAGAGAGCCTCGACAAATTGACTTCACAAGCTAAAAAGTCCTAATCACCTTCGATGGCCAAAAAGATTTACACGCGCACAGGCGACAAGGGCACGACGGCCCTCTTTGGAGGATCCAAAGTACCTAAGGACGATGTACTGATCGAAGCCTACGGAACGGTCGACGAGCTCAATGCATACCTCGGCTTGCTGGTAGAGGAGTTAAAGCCACTCGGCGTCGAAAGCGAACGCATCCAGTGGATCCAGCACCGATTGTTTGACATCGGGGCATATTTAGCCGTACATCCCGACAAGCGGGCCGATTTTGCTATGCCACTTCCTTCCGACGAAGATGTGCGCGAGCTCGAACGCGCCGTAGACGCCATGGAAGAGACCCTACCTCCGTTGAAGAACTTTATTCTGCCCGGGGGGAATCGCCCTGCTGCCTTGGCACACGTCTGCCGCACGATATGTCGACGTGCAGAGCGGCGCGTCGTCACCGCCATACGAGCCCATCCGATAGACGACCATACTACCTTATTGCCTTTCCTCAACCGATTGTCGGACTACCTCTTCGTACTGGCCCGCTATGTGGTACATCTCCGCGGCGACGCCGAAGTACACTGGCAAAAATCCTGAACACCCCAAAAGCACCATACTCCAGCCGGGAGGATTGTATCTTTAAGCCATGATGGGGGATTTTTGGCTGGACATTGGGTTGTGGCTGGCTTTTTTTGGCATTGCTGCTCTCTACGCCTCCGTGGGCTTTGGGGGAGGATCGAGCTACCTGGCAATTATGGCGCTGGCAGGGGTGCCGTATATCCCCATGCGTGCCACGGCCCTCTTGTGCAATATCGCCGTAGTCTCCACCAATGTACTGTCGTATCTGCGACGAAACCTTCTCGACGGAAAGAGAGCCTTGCCGATCGTTGTAGCTGGGGTGCCCATGGCCTTCGTAGGGGGAGCGCTTCGCATGGAAGAACGGCAGTTTTTCCTCATACTCGGGTGGACACTGCTCATCACTTCGCTCGCGCTGCTCGCCCTGCGGAGTCCATCGCACTTGCCGCAGAGACGAATATCGCCTCTGATTTTACTCATCATCGGAGGGTTGGTGGGTTTTCTCTCGGGGATGGTGGGCATTGGCGGCGGCATCTTCCTGTCGCCCATACTCTACCTGATTCGTTGGGATAGCCCGCATCGCATCGCCGCCATGAGCAGTCTTTACATTCTTGCCAATTCTGTGGCCGGCCTACTGGGGCAGACTGTCAATCCGATGTTTTACCTACCCCTGAGGCCCACACTTCTCTTATTGATTGCCGTACTTGCCGGCAGTGCCCTTGGCCGACGCATGAGTTTTCGACTCCTCCGCCCCTCTCATCTTCGGATCATTACCGCGCTACTCATTGGCGTGGTAGCCTTCCGCCTTTTATGGCGCAGTTATTCCGCAGGATAATGCCTTCGCCGCCCACCATTTTATACCGAGCAACTTATCCTTCCAGAGCTTCTGCAATGCGCTCCCATTCACGCATCAGTACCTGGAGCTGTTCTTTGGAGCGCTGGTACTGCTCGACCATCTCGGGATAGTCATCGGATAGGTAGGCCTCGGGTGCTGCCATGCGTTGTTCGAGCTGGTGGATTTGGGCTTCGAGTTTTTCGATCTTCCGCTCTACGGCTCGGAGCTGCTTTTGCAGTTCCCTTTGATGGGCACTTTGGGATTTTTTCATACGGTCACGGGACGGCCTTGAGGGGGCCGAAGAGTCACGCCCCTGGGAAATGCCGGCATCGCGAAGGCGCTGTAAGCCCGAGGCTTCAAGGAACTGCTCCAGATGGCCATCGTACTGGCGGATGCCTTGATCGCCAAAGTAGAGAATCCTATCGAGCCACCCGTCGAGGAAGTGTCGATCGTGGGACACGATCAATATCGTGCCCGGATAGTTTTGCAATGCATCTTTGAGTACATCGCGGGCGGGAATGTCGAGGTGATTGGTCGGCTCATCGAGCAGCAACAGGTTGGAAGTGCTCAAGGCCAGACGCGCTAAGGCGAGACGCGTGCGTTCGCCGCCCGAGAGGACCGCAATTTTTTTGTCCACATCATCGCCACTAAAGAGCAGCGCGCCGAGTACGGTCCGCACAAAGGGGCGCATAGGCTCCTCCGCATGGGCCTCTGCGTATTCCAAGACCGTCTGATCCTCGGGCAGAGTGCGCGCCTCTTCTTGTGCAAAATACTGAGGGATGACGCGATGGCCGAGGAGCACCTCTCCAGTATCGGGAGCCAATTCGCCGGCGATGATGCGCATCAAAGTGGTCTTGCCGCGACCGTTCTGGCCCACAAAGGCCCATTTTTCACCTCTGCGCACATCAAAATCGACCCCGTCTAAAACGACTTTTGCGCCAAATCGCTTGCCCACATTGCGCACGCGCACGACCCATTCTCCGCTGCGGGGTACTTGCATAAAACGCAAGTGGATGGGTTTTGTCGACACTTCGGGCAGCTCTATGCGCTCCATGCGCTGCAGCTCCTTGATGAGGGATTGCGCCATTTTGGCTTTTGTGGCTTTGGCGCGGAAGCGCTCGATGAGGCGCTCTTTTCGCGCTATTTCGCGCTGCTGATGGACATATTGAGCTTCGAGCGTGCGAAATTGTTGTTCGCGCTGTTGGAGGTAATCGTCGTAATTGCCCGTATAGCGGAAGAGCTTTCCCTGACGCAACTCGATTATACCCCGAGCTACTCCGTTGAGAAAATCGCAGTCGTGAGAGACCACCACAAAGGCGCCGCTGTATTCGCGCAAATATCCCTCCAGCCAGATTAGGGATTCGACATCGAGATAGTTGGAAGGCTCATCGAGCAGCAACAATCCCGGCTGTTGGAGTAAGAGCTTTGCCAGCTCAACGCGCATGCGCCATCCACCACTGAGCTGCTCTACGGGCTGATGCATCATTTCATCGTGAAATCCTAAACCACGCAGGACCTTTACAGCCTTACCCTCCAGCTTGCCGCTGTCCAGCAGGTGAATGCGATCGTGCACAAGCGCCAGCTCCTCGAGCAATGTATGGTACTCTGGAGATTGGTAGTCTGTGATTCTTTCCAGAGCGCGCTCAATTTCATACTGGCGTTGTTGAAGGCGGCGCAAGTCCCCCCAGGCCTCCATGGCCGCAGCGAGAGCCGTTTGACCGGGTCGTACAGTTTGAAGCTGTCTCAAGTAACCAATGCGCAGGTTTTTGGGCCTGGAAATGTGGCCTTTATCGGGTGATTGGTCTCCAGCTATGATGCGCAAAAGCGTCGTCTTTCCGGAGCCGTTGGCACCGACGAGACCCCAATGCGCTTTGGAGGGTATGTGTAAAGAGATTTCGTCGAGCAGCGTTCGCTCGCCGTATCGCACCGTGACCCTTTGTAGCTCTACCATATATATAAAACGGCGATGAACCGCTGCACTGTACGGGGCATTTCACGAAAGGATGTACTTTCCGATCTCAGCTAGTCAAGGTCAGACCTTGCTCTTCGACATGTACTTGCGGCGTATATCTGTGGTCTTTGCTCTCCCTTTGAGTTCGCCCGTCAAATCGTGTACTGTCGATGTGGCAATGAAAATCGAAGAGTACGTACCAATGGTAATACCAATGAGCAGGGCAAAGGCAAAGCCACGTATGCTTCCACTACCAAAGACGACCAACACCAACACGACGAAGATCGTGGTCAACGAGGTGATGATCGTGCGCGAAAACGTCGCATTGATGGCCTTGTTAAACACCTTGGTCTTGTCGCTTTCGGCGGTAAAGTTGATAAACTCGCGCACGCGGTCAAAGACCACCACTGTGTCGTTGATCGAATAACCGATGACTGTCAATAGGGCAGCGATGAAGGCTTGGTCAATCTCCAAGGCAAAGGGCACAATGCCGTGCAAGAGCGAAAAACCTCCGAGCGTGATAATGGCATCGTGAAACAGTGCGAGCACAGCTCCTAAGCTAAACTGCCAACGGTTAAAGCGTACCAATATGTACAAGAAGATGACGATCAAGGCCAAAATGGTGGCAATCCTCGCACTGCTCTGTATATCATCGGCAATGGTCGGTCCCACTTTGGTCATGCTGTTGATGTGTACATCGCTGCCTTCGGGATGTTTAAATTGTTCAAAATCAATATCCCGGCCAATGGCTTTTTGTACCCCTTTATAGAGCGCTGCAACCACACTGTCTTGGGCGTCATTGCTCGTACTCTCGATCAGGTAATCCGTCGTGACGTTGTAGACATTTTCTACATCGACGGCCTTGACAATGGGCTCGGATCCAAACACCTCCTTGAGGCTCTTGCGCAACCCTACCGCACTGACCTTCTCCGTCTTGGGAAACTCTATGGTAAAGCTATAACCTCCCTTAAAATCCACTCCAAAGTCAAAACCGCGCGTGAAAAACGAGATAATGCTCATTGTGAGCAGCACTGCTGAAAACACATATGCCTTGCGGCGCATGCCCATCCAGTCGATGTTGAGGTTTTGGAAGAGGTTTTTCGTCCACGGCGTCGAAAAGCTCATGCTCTTGCCCTTGTCCAGCCACCACTCTATGATCATCCTGCCCATGAGTACGGCTGTGAGCAAGGACATCAGCACGCCAATGATAAGCACAACGGCAAAACCCTTGATGGGACCCAAACCGTAATAGGCCAGTACAATAGCCACGAGAATCGTCGTGACATTGGCATCGATGATGGCGGAATAGGAGCGATTAAATCCTTCTACGACAGCTTTGTACAGGGTCTTGCCCGTGTTGAGCTCCTCACGTATTCGCTCCATGATGATGACATTGGCATCCACCGCCATACCGATGGTCAGCACAATACCGGCAATGCCGGGCAAGGTCAACACGGTACCAAAGGACGCCAGTGCCCCAAGGATGAAAAAGATGTTGGCAATCAATGCCAGAATGGCTACTACACCACCCCCTCCGTAGTAGAAGATCATGAAGAAGAAGACGAGCAAAAATCCGATGAGAATGGCGCGCAAACTGCGTGCAATATTTTCCTTCCCGAGGGTGGGGCCGACCAGTGACTCCTCGATGATGTGCGTCTTGGTGGGCAGCTTACCCACCTGCAAGATGTTGGCCAGATCTTTGGCCTCTTGAAGGGTAAAGTTGCCCGTAATGGAAGAGCGACCTCCCGTGATGGGTTGCCGCACACTGGGCGCCGACACCACTTCATCGTCGAGTACGATGGCTATTTCGCGGTTGTTATCCGCTGCTGCACGGGTCGTCATGTCCGCCCATATGCGCGCCCCCTTGGCATCCATGGTGAGGAGCACCTCCACCTCGCCCGTCTGCGGATTGGGATTAGCCTCGGCCGAGACGACGTACTCGCCTGTCAGGGGCGGCTCGTCGCTGCCCCTGGGCTTTTTCAAAGCATAGAGATAGTACTTGTTGGTAAATCTACCCGTTGTGTAATCCTTGGCAGGCTTGTGGCTCCAGGCAAATTTCAAATCTCTCGGAAACAAAGCCCGTATTTCCGGGCGACTGAGGTAGGCATCGACGATATGTCGCTTGTTTTTATCCGCTTGCCCCATCACCGCCAACGGCATGGCTAGCCCCTCCTGTGTGGACACATTGAGGTCCAACACCCTGAGTAGCGGACCTCGATCAAGCATCGGATCTGCGGTCTTCCAGATGGTGTCGACACTGACCAATACGGAGTCGATGACCTCTCCTGTGACCGTATCCCGTACGTAATCGTAGTTTTCGACCAGCTCGAATTGCTTTTCCTCCTGGGCGGTCGTATCTCCACTTTCCAGCTGCTTAAGTCGTTTATCCGCTTCAATAAAGGCATCGAGTATGCCGGGATCCAAGACGCGATAGACGTCCCAAAATTCCAGCTTAGCTGCCGCTTGCAAATACCGCCGTGCGCGTTCGGGGTTTTCGACACCCGGCAGCTCTACCAAAATAATATCGCGCGACTGGTCGAGCGAGACATTGGGCTGGGTAACACCCATCTTGTCGATGCGGTCTTTCAAACGCTTATAGGTCTGATCCACCGCTTCGTTGGCCATCTGTCGCAAAAGAGCCAGTACTTCTTCGTCGGAAGTTTCGAAGTTGATCTTATTGCGAAAGACCGGACTGCGCATAAAGATGGTGGCGAGTTTTTTGCCTCCGCTCAACTTTTTATACTCCTCGCCAAAAAGCGTGATAAAATCCTTGTTGCTCTGACGCATGCGCTTTTCCGCATTGTCCAGGGCCTGTCGAAAGGCTGGGTCCTTGCTGTCTTTGGACAGGTTGATCAGCAAGTCCTTTAAGTCGGCCTGTAACATGACGCTCATCCCGCCCTTGAGGTCTAAACCAAGAGCGAGCTGTTCTTTCTTCAGGTCTGTATAAGTATAATCTCGAATCAGCGGTATGGAAAAGACCACCTCCGACGAGACCGAGTCCAAAAAGCGCGTCTTCGCAGCACGATACACTTCCCGCTTCTCATCTTCATCCTGCACCGAAGCTGCCGCTCTTTGGGCGTACTCCTCTGCCTGCTTTTCAATCTTTCGGGTAGGGATGATCAGAAAAAACTGATAGGCCGTGATGATTGCCAGTAATATGAGAAGGGTTTTGATCAGCGATTTTCCCTGCATAGGTACGGTTTTTCAAGTCCTTCAAAGAAGCGCAAATATACGCTTTTCCCAGGTACTATGCAGTGCACGAGTCGACCCTCCGAGCCCATTGAGCTCCTTGTACTTTCGTATGAAATGGTCGATCGACCTCTGCCCCACGAGCTGTGTCGTCATCCGCCCTCCAGGGCACGCGCACCACTGACGATGTCGAGTATTTCTCGCGTAATGCTTTCCTGACGCGCCTTGTTGTAGCGAATCCTCAACTCACCGAGCAACTCGTTGGCATTTTCCGTCGCATTATCCATGGCCGTCATCCGTGCTCCGTGTTCGGACGCCGACGTGTCGAGCAAATAGCGATAAAACTGATTGCGCAAAATCGTTGGTATCAACCTGCGCAAGAGCTTCTCCTTCGATGGCTCGTAAATGTAATCGGCCAAGTAGCGCGTCGATGGTGCTTCAGCTTCGTCCTCCGCAATCCCGGAAAGGGGCAAAAACTGCTCGGCATGTGGTATCTGCACGACGGGATTTTTAAATTCACTGTACACTACATATACCTCGTCGATGGTCTTGTCTACAAAGCGCCGCATGAGAAAATCGGCCAGACTGGACGCTACATCGAAGTCAAACTTCTCGAGAATATCGATGTAGTCATCGACGATGCGCGCCTTGGGATAGTGCTTGCGAAAGAAATCCCGCCCTTTCTTGCCGATGGTGATAATGTACAACCGCTCGTCTTCCAGCAGCTCTTTGTAGCGCTCTTCGATCAGGGCTTGAGCCTTCTTGATAATATGGCTGTTAAAGGCCCCACACAACCCCTTGTTGGAGGTAATCAAGACGACGACAGCTTTGTGGACATCGCGCCTATGCGCTAATTCGAGCGACACATCCCCTTCAAGCTGGTGAAGGATGTTTCGGAGGATCTTGCGCAAGCGCATGGCATAGGGGCGAAACTGCACGGTGCGGTCTTGGACTTTTCGCAGCTTGGCAGCAGCGACCATCTTCATCGCCTTGGTGATCTGCTGCGTCGACTTGACCGACTTGATGCGCTCGCGTATCTCCTTGAGATTTGCCATGGCCTCTACTTAAAGTACTTTTCGATGACTTCCTCAGCTATTTTCTTGAGTTTTTCCTTATCCTCATCGTCGAAGCGGTTTTGGCCGATGTGCTCGAACACCTCGGGATGCCGCTTTTCGATTTCATTCAGATAGAGCTCCTCAAATTCTTTCACCTTATCGACCGGCACTTCGAGTACTAAGCCTTCGGTAGCGGCAAACAAGCTGGCCACTTGATGGGTGACAGGCATTGGACTGTACTGGTCTTGCTTGAGCAATTCGACGATGCGCTTGCCCTTTTCGAGGATGCGCAATGTCACTGCATCGAGGTCGGAGCCGAATTTGGCAAAGGCCTCCAACTCGCGATATTGTGCCTGGTCGAGCTTGAGCGTACCGGCCACCTTTTTCATCGGCTTGATCTGAGCCGCACCGCCCACACGAGATACCGAAATACCCACATCGATCGCCGGACGTACACCCGCATTGAATAGGTTGGAGTCGAGGAAGATCTGTCCGTCGGTGATGGAGATGACATTGGTCGGTATGTAGGCGGATACGTCGCCTGCTTGCGTCTCAATGATGGGCAAGGCCGTCAGCGATCCCCCTCCCTTTACCATGTTGGCCTCCACCAGCGATCGCGGCAGATTGTTCATCTGTCGTGCGACGCTGTCGTCTTCGATGATCTTTGCGGCGCGTTCCAACAGGCGCGAGTGCAAGTAAAAGACATCGCCGGGATACGCCTCGCGTCCAGGAGGCCTGCGCAAGAGCAGCGATACCTCGCGGTAAGCAGCCGCTTGTTTCGACAGATCGTCGTACACCACCAGGGCAGGCCTTCCCGTATCGCGGAAATACTCCCCAATAGCCGCACCGGCAAAAGGCGCATAGACGATGAGTGGAGCGGGATCCGCTGCCGTAGCAGACACGATGACCGTGTAATCCATGGCGCCGTACTCCTCTAAAGTCTTGGCAATTTGCGCCACCGTCGAGGCCTTTTGTCCCGCCGCCACATAGATGCAATACACCGGCTCACCGCGCTCGTAAAACTCCCGCTGGTTGATGATGGTATCGATCGCTATAGCCGTCTTTCCCGTTTGACGGTCGCCGATGATGAGCTCGCGCTGCCCCCTACCGATCGGAATCATCGAATCGATGGCCTTGATACCCGTCTGCAGGGGCTCGTTGACCGGCTGCCGATAGATCACGCCGGGAGCAATCCGCTCCAAAGGCATTTCATACACCTCTCCCTCTATGGGCCCCTTGCCATCAATGGGTTGACCGAGCGGATTGACCACTCGCCCAAGCATGCCCTCACCTACATGTATGGAGGCAATGCGCTTTAAGCGCTTGACCTTCGTCCCCTCTACAATGCCTTCCCAAGGCCCCATCAACACGACACCTACGGTGTTTTCTTCCAAATTCAATACCAGGCCCTGGGTACCCGTCTCAAATTCGACGAGCTCGCCAGCCTGCACCTGACGCAATCCGTACACAAGGGCAATACCGTCACCCACCTGTAAGACGGTACCAACCTCCTGTAACTCTATCTCATCGACAACACCTTCGAGCTGCTGCTTGAGCACCTCCGTGATTTCCTCAGGTTTGATGCGTATCATACCTTAATCCTTTTTTATAATTTCTGACGCATGCGCTCCAGCGTCCCCAAAACACTTGCGTCGTACAACTTATCCGACACCTGCAATACAAATCCCCCTATGATGGAAGGGTCTACGACGGCATCCATCTCCAGCTCTCCCTCAGGAAAGATGCCCTTGAGGGCTTGCTGTAATTTTTCGCGCATCGGCGCATCCAACTCCACCGCTGTGACAATGCGTGCCGGCACGATGTTATGATAAGCCCGATAGCTCTCTTCAAAAGCCACACATATCTCCCCCAGTAGAGCCTCGCGCTTCTTATCCATGACAAACTCCACAAAGCGCATCGTCAGTGGATGGAGCGCTTCTCCAAATACCTCTTTGAAAAGCGCTTTTTTGCGCGCCGTGGGGATGAGGGGGGTATGCATCAGGTCTTTTAACTCATCTTGTCTAAGCATTTTGGCCAGCTGCTGTATGTCGCGACGCACTTCCTCTACTGCTCCCTGTGCATCGGCGAGCTTGTAAAGCGCTTGGGCATATCGCCTGGCAATTACTCCTGCGGTCATAGCACACTAATTGAAGTTGCTGGCATTGGACTCAAGGCGCTTTAACCGCTCCTCAATGAGCTGCTTGTGCGCCTCTTCGCTCTTGAGCTCTTTGTGAAGGATTTTTTCCACCAGATCAATGATGATCGTGCCAACCTGCTGGCGCACCTCTTTGAGCACCTCCTCTTTTTGCTTCTCAATCTGGCGATGCGCCTCTTCCAGTATCTTCGATGCCTCTTCTTTGGCCTTTTCACGGGCCTGTTGTATGAGCTTCTCGCCGCTCTCCTTGGCTTCTTTCAACAATGCCGCTCTCTCCTTGCGCGCTTCGTCGAGTAGACGCTCATTTTCAGCCTTGAGCTGCTCCATCTCCTTGCGCGCCTTCTTGGCCTCATCTAAGGCCTCTTGAATCATAGTGGCCCGCTTCTTCAATGCATTCGCTATCGGACGAAAGGCAAATTTGGCCATCAACGTCCAAAAAACGATAAAGGTCAATACCGTCCAAAAGAAAAGCCCAAAGTCCGGCTTGATCGGATCAAAACTATACAGTACAATCATCGCGCATCCGATTTTTTTGCTGTATGAAATCGTAAAAGGTGCGGGTGGGCAATCCGACCATCCGTCTTCCTGCCCACCCTGTCTCTGTCGCGGCACATGCGACTTGCATCAAGGATGCAAAAAGGTCGCAAAGATGATCGCTATCAGTGCAATACCTTCGATGAAGGCTGCAATCAGGATCATGTTGCCGCGAATGTCACCTACCGCTTCGGGCTGACGTGCAATGGCTTCCATGGCCTTGGCTCCAATGTTGCCAATGCCGATACCCGCACCAAGCACTGCCAGTCCCAATCCAATCGCGAAATACTCCATAAGTCAACGATTTTATACCCTTAATGATGTGCTTCTTCAACAGCCGATCCCAGATACGATGCCGATAAAATCGTAAACACAAACGCCTGAATCAACGCCACTAAAAGCTCTAATGCCATCATAAACATGCTAAACAACATCGACGGCACCGCCGAGGCCAGGGATGCAATCGTGTTTTCGCCCGCCTTGCCAAACACAAAGATCAACCCTACAAAGATGACCAATACCAGGTGCCCCGACAAAATGTTGGCAAAAAGTCGGAACATCAGGGTCGTCGGCTTGATAAAGAGCGACAAAAACTCCACCGGCGTCAATATCACCTTGACCCACGACGGCACACCCGGCATCCAAAACACGTGCTGCCAGTAATGGCGATTGCCCGAAAGATTGACGATAAAAAACGTAAACAGCGCCAGCGCCATGGTCACTGTCAAATTGCCCGTGATGTTGAGACTGCCAAAAAACGGGATCTGCCCAAAGAGATTCAAGCCCAATATAAAGAAAAACACGCTCTGCAAAAAGGGATTGTACTTCTCCCACTTCGGCCCTAAAAACGGCTTGACGACGTCTTTTTCAATAAATTCGTAGATCGGCTCTAAGAGCATGTTGATCCCTCGAGGGGCCATACCCTCCTCGCTCTCGTAACTGCGCGCCATCCGCCGAAAGAGCCAAAACAACAGCGCAGCTACTACAAACATGCCCACGACATTCTTGCTGATTGAAAAGTCGTAAAATCCCGTGATCCCTCCACCCAAAAGACCCGCATCAAAAGTACTCTTGGGCACTAAGGGATACAGCCTACCTCTGTAGCGCACGAAGAGCTGCTCCTTATCCGAACCTTCCACGGTATCCGCCTTGACAACAAAGCCCTCGATCTCTACCTTGCCATCGGGAAAATCCTCCCCCACCACCCGATACACTGTACCACCGTACATCACATAGTGCCGATAGGCATAGTGACCATTGAAATGATGGGAGACATCGGGTCCGAAGACGCTGCTCATGCACACCGTCCATCCGTCTTCGGAAGTGTACAAGAAACAGGGCAGCGGTATACCTATGGGCCCGATGACGTAGTGATTTTGATTGGCGATGTGGTGTACGGCAATCGCCGCCAGGTCAAAATCGCCGTGATGTTCCTCCTGGCCGTGCCCCCCTTCTTCGGCATGCATTGCCTCCGGAAGGACATCGTGTAGAGCCCCTTCGTGCTGCCCATAGGCGACCATTGTCCCCAGCACAAGCAACAGGCTCCAGCCCCCTTTTAACCAGCCCAATATCACCGCACTTTGTCTTTTCATGCTCGCTGCTAAAACACTCGTTCAGACCTGTCTTCAAAAATTAGCGCAAAGGTAAGGCATTCCTGCCGAACACCACGCAAGGACATCTTTGATTTTTTTACCCATTACGGCATAAAAAAAGGGCCTCGGTACGAGGCCCTTTTTATCCATGGGATTGTGGTCTTTCTCCTTTGCGCTATAGCGCAATTATTTGATGCTCTTGATGACTTTCAACAGTTTTTCCTCATCGACATCGAGGGCAAACTCGACCCTTCTACTGCTCTTGGCATCGTTCGTAGCTTGGGTATCGCCCTTGCCGGCGGCAGTGAGTCGCTCAGGCTCGACGCCGTTTTTCACTAGCTCGCGCACTACGGTTGTGGCACGGGCTACACTCAAGTCCCAATTGTCCTTGTACAGGTACTTCGTCTTGCGGATGGGATCCTTGTCGGTGTGTCCCAGGACGATGATCTTCAGCTCGGGATGCTTCTTGAAGATCTCTGCCAGCGACTTGACTGTCTTCTTGCCCTTCGAAGTCAAATCCGCCCTACCCTTGCGGAACAGCAAATCTTCGCCGACATTGAGGACGACATTCCCGTTTTTGCCGACAAAGTACAAGTCGGAAGCTCCAACTCCCGGAAAGGCCTGCACAATCTCCTCTTTGATCTGCTTCATCTGCTTTTCCTTCATGGCTTGCATCTCCTGGGCAGCCTGCGCATCCTTGCGCGCCAACTCCGCTTCCGTCTTGCTCTTACTCAAGGCCGTCTTCAATTCGGCCGTCTCCTTTTGGCACGCCGACAACTCCTCCTTGAGCTGCATGACGCGCTTCTTGTGCGATTCCTTGGCAGATTCGTATTCCGCCTGTAACTTCTTGTATTTCGATGACGAAACACAACCCGTGAGCAATCCGCCAACCAAAATGACCGTTAACATCCTAAGTACGCTTCCTTTCATAGTACACTTGATTTTAGACAATTTTCTACCCTGACTTTTCTCAACCTCTATCAACGCTCAAATTTAGGACAATTACCGTGATAGCACACAATAATTGCCCGATTTTTCTCCATATTTCTCTAAGCGCAAATATCGTACCTTTGTTGGCGACCATTTGACGCTATCTTCTGTGAAATTTTGACAATCTCAACAAAGCCTTTTTGTGTATGAAATGGTACTGGCTGATTCTCACCTTGATAGTACAATACCCCAGCAGGGGACAAGACGGCCTCCAACGACTCGTCGGCCGAGCCGCCATGCACCATACCCCCCACAACTACCGGCTGTTTTCGGCCGTCGAAGAGCGCAGTGTCTCCCCCATTCAGGGGCTGCGGTCCTATAAATTAGTTCAAGTGTCGCCCATCGTACACACTCAACTATTTCATACACGACCTCCCTACATCCAACTCAAAGTACCTACACCCGATGGACACACCCGTACACTCGCCCTCGTCCGCAAATCTCCCCTTAGCCCAGACTTCTCTGTGGAAACGAGCGACGGTACTCCCCTCCACACCTCCCGGTCGCTCGGCGTACATTACCGCGGAGTCGTCGTTGGGATTGCCCACTCCTTTGCCACCATGTCGGTGTACGAAGACGAAGTAGTCGTGCTGTACGCTTCGCCCTTCGATCGCGGCAACATCCATATTGCCCGTCTCGAAGGCGGCTTTTCGGCACCGTACATTGCCTTCTCCGATGTCGACATCACCAATCCACCCACCTGGTATTGCTCTAACGAAGATCTCTATCACCTCCTCGAATCCGAGCCACCTCTGCTCTCTCCCTCCACCCCCCAATCTCCTACTCCCTGTCGAGGCGTGCGCGTCCATGCCGTGGCAGACTACAGCTTTTACACCAAAGAAGGCCGTAGCACCAATGCCGTCACCAAAAAAGTAGAAGGCATCTTCAACGTCGTCAGCGCTCTGTATCAAAACGACGACATCCAGCTTGTGCTCCACAAGCTCACCATCTGGAAATCACCCGATCCCTTCGACAACGACGACAACTTCGTCGTGCTGAAAAATTTTACAAAATACATGAATGGCCGTTTACAAGGCGATATCGCCCATCTGATGAGCCGTCGGGGTGGCGATTTGGGTGGCATTGCCTGGGTTGACCAGCTCTGCAAGCGCTTCAACGGGAGCCGTGGACCCGCATCCTACAGCATTATCCAGGGCTCCTACAATCAGCTGCCCATCTACTCGTGGACCATCAACGTCGTAGCGCACGAACTGGGGCACAACCTCGGCTCCCCCCACACCCACCGCTGCGCCTGGAACGGCAATCGCACCCAGATCGACGACTGCGGAAACGTCGTCTTCTACAACAATAACCGCGTGCCCGAAGGGATGGTCTGCTTCGACCCCGACAATCCCATCTTGCCCTCCAATGGCGGCACCATCATGAGCTACTGCCATCTAATACCCAACATACGCGTCAATTTTTCCCTCGGCTTCGGCCCTCAACCTTCCGAGTTGATTCGCCAGCGTATCGCCAAAGCAAGCTGCCTGCCTCAAAGCGGCTTCACTGTGCGCATACTCCCCGACACCCAATTTACCATCTACTACGGCGACACCATCGTCCTCTATGCGGATCCCGACGACGATCAGTACACCTACCAATGGTACCGCAACGACCAGCCCATCGAAGGCGCCACTCAACCACAACTCCGCGTCTCCCAACCCGGCAACTATCTCGTCAAAGTAGCCGACGACTGCTACGTGCGAAGCCCCACCGTGCGCGTCGACGCCCGCGAATTCGTGGCCAGCATCAACTTCCCTCCCATCCAAGGCGATTCCGGCATATTTAATACCGACCAACAAATCACCCTCCCTTCCGACACCCGCGACACCATCTTCCTGCACATTCCCGATACGCTCTTCGATGTGGACCGCATCCTGCACACCCAGGCCGAACTGCTCGTCCATATACGCTACGGCACCCCCGGCAATATCACCCTTCTCGATTTCGACATCATCGGCCCCTCAAAAAGCGGCGTCCTAATCAAGGGCTTCAACCCCACAGCCGACGAGCGCCCCACAAAACGCACCTTCCGTACCAAAAAGTACTGGGAAAATATCGACCCGCGCGGCACTTGGGCCTTTCCCCTTTACAACAAAAACCAAAAAGTCACGCGCGACATGAAAGTGCGCCTGAGCCTTGACATCACCTGGCGCGAAAAGAGTATACCTTCCGACTCCAACATCACGACTTGCCGCGAACAAGTCCCCCTTACCCTCGACGCCGGCATAGAAGCCTCCCAATACCACTGGAGCACGGGACAAACCACGCGCACTATCACCGTCACTCAGCCCGGCATTTATTCAGTCACCGCTACCTACAAACACCTCCGCTCGATCGACAGCATCGAAGTCATCTTTCTCCCGAGCACCAATCACGACACCGCATACCTCTGCGAAGGCGATACCCTCTACTATCGCGACACTGCCCTCACCCAACCTGGGCTCTACCGATGGTCGGAAATTACACCACAAGGATGTTCCACCACCCACGTGCTCCACATCTTCCGACAACCCGCTCCAACGATCACCCTCGACAAAACCATATGCTACGGTGAATCCTTCATGGGGCAGAAGCGCTACCACAACGACACCATCCGCGTACGTAAGACTCAACCAGATGGATGCGATAGCCTTATCATATACCACCTCAATGTGCTACCTCCCGCCGTCCTTGAGTGGGATGTCGACACGGGATGTGTCTACGCTCCCTCTGCCTTGTACATCCGCAATCCAAGGCAAGACTACCGATATTACTGGCCAACCATCCAGCGCGAAGACACCGTGTTCTACAGTCGGGGCGACAGTGCCCTCCTCATCGTCTATTACGACCAATGCAGCGACACCCTCTACATCCCCACGCCGCACTATCCCGATCATTCCCCAAAATGGATCATCCAACACCCACCCTGTTACGACTCGCTGGGCTGGATCGATATCGATCCCAACACAGCCTCCTTCCTTACAGAAATCACCTCAAACAGCCGCATGCTCGATATCGACGATGCTCCTTGGTCCCTGCCCGCCGACACCTATTACCTCATTGCCAACGATATCAACGGGTGCAGCTATTACGACACCATTGTGTTGATCCAACCCGACTCCATCACCGACAATGCCCACATCACCCACCTCACCGCCGACACCCGCGGTGCCATTGCCTTGCAACCCACCGGCGGTACACCTCCCTACCATTTTCAGTGGAGCACTGGAGACACGTCCTCTTCTATCGACCAGCTCAACAGGGGCAACTACAGCGTCACCATTACCGACAGCCAGGGTTGCCGCGCGGTCTTCGACTACGAGATACAAGACCTCATCGATACCAAACGACCGCCCACTCCATGCACATGGCATGCCCATTGGATCCCACTGCGACGTCATATAGCTCTCTCCTTCGACTGTTCCCGAAGCGACGAATACCAAATCCTTCTACTCCGACCCGATGGCACAGTTGTCCACACCACCAGCTACATACCACCCTCCCCACACTCTCGACTCTTCATAAATATGAAACCTCATCCGCCGTCCGTTTACTACCTTGTCGTCTACAACCGACGCGGATGGGTCGGTGTGCAGCAACTGATCATCGTCAATTAATGCATCTTCGGTATGAAATGGTTGAACACTTTCATTCTCCTGCTCCTTCCAGCACTTACTTCGCAGGCTCAAAAATGGGCCTTCGGCTTCAAAGCGGGCGCCTCGTATTCCTCTATCGCTGGGCCTACCGAGCCCAACGAAACCGTACGATTTCAGTACGGCATCCACATAGGACCCGAATTTAAGCTCGTCCTCCATCCTTCCTTCGGACTTTTTTCCGCCCTCGAATACCACCAGGGAGGAGCCGAATACTCCTACAAAGGACCCGGCTATTTCGTCTTCAGACACCCAGCGCGCGACGCCTTCGTCAATGGTGAAATCCAAAAAAGCTACGTCGTCGAAAACGCCTATATCGGCATCCCAATCGGAATATACGCCGGCCCATGGAAGTCTCTCCAGATCGGTGTCGCAATAACCACCAATCTCCTCGTATCCTCCACCGCGCGCGGCAATATGCGGTTTGCATACATTAGCCCCAACGGCAAACCCAAAAATTTCGAAGTCAAACTCGATTACAACTATTTCCGCGACGAGCCAGGACAACCCCCCAAAAGAACAGCGCTCTTTACAAGGCCGCGTACCATCCATACCACCATCCTCCAGGGTATCGAATACAACGTCCCCGAGTTTCTCGGCGCGTACTACTTCTATCGCGAAAAAAACGGCCGATTGTATAAAACCTTTGATTTCGGCTGGAACATCTGGCTGCGCTACTACCTCAACGACGCCTTTTTCGTCGGACTCTATTACTACCGAGGCTTTGTCGATATCACCAACAATGCAATGGACCTACGTCACCAACTCGACGACCAACATCCCACCGACCTACCACGCTCCAGCGATATCGACCGCAATATCATCTATCGCCTCACCGTGGGTTTTTCGTTTTAATCGAATAGACCACCGCTTTCGATGAAACCACTTAGAGCAGTCCTATACCTCTCCTTTATCGTTTGGTCTGCTCTTACTCTGCTCTCATGGTTGGCATCGCGCATATCGCCTGCGGTCCTGCCCTGGCTTTCCGGTGTGGGTCTACTCTATCCCTTGTGGTGGGCAGGGCAAGTCTTGTTTGCGGTCGTGTTTTGGATCAGTCGTTCGCGCTACCGATGGATAGCCCTACTCATGGCCGCCTTTGCAAGCCTTGCCGTACCAAAGTATTTCGGAATCGGAGCCCTCTTCTATACACCACCCGCAAAACACAACTACTCAATCCGCCTATTGACACACAACATCTACGGTTTCAAGCCAATTAAAAAAGCCTTCCAACGCGATTCTTCCTCGGGGATGCACCTGCTTCATCAGGCCACAGACTTTTACCGCGGCCACGACATCCTGTGTCTGCAGGAGGTCAATCCCTACAGCGCCCAATTACTCAAAGCCGCGCTTCCCCAATACCACTTTGTACAGGCAGGTACTGCCGGACCTGTCATCATGAGTCGAGACACTATTCTACAATTTGACACCATCGGCTACGAAAATCCCGTCAACGCCTGCCTATGGGCAGACATCCGCATCGATTCGACGACTGTTCGCGTCATCTGCGTTCACTTGTATTCCAACCGCGTCAGCATTACTGCCGATTCACTACAACAGTCGACCCGCCCCCAGACAGCCCTTCACCATTTTAAACGCATCTTCCAGCGATACACCTCCTCGGCAGTACGCCGTGCCGACGAAGTCGACCAAATCCTCCAACTCATCGATACCACGCCCCACCCCATCGTCCTCCTTGGCGACCTCAACGACCACCCCCTCTCTTACATCTACCGCCAGTTACGCCAACGACTCTACGACCCCTTCCCAAAATACGGCAGTGGCTCAGGTACGACGTATAAAAACTACTTACCCCTCTTGCGCATCGATTACATCTTGATCGATACTGCCTTCTCTCCCATCCACTATCGAATTGTCCCTACCCCCTCGTCGGACCACCACATGGTCAGCCTCCAAGTCTCGACGGCACAATAAAAAAAGCATCGGCCGCGGCCGATGCGAAAAGTTCTACCCCTTAAAGAATACTCGCCCCTCTCAGTGCCGCGGACGCCTCTCCCCCTTCTCTTTTTTCTTCATCAGCTTTTTGAAGAGAAAGCGTTGAAAGGTTCGTTCGGCGCGATAGAGCTTCAATACCTTCTGCGGGGGCAACACTTCCAAAAACTTCGCCGTATACTGCCTGCGCAAAGCGAGCCGCTTCGCATCGCTCTCTAAGAGCTCTTCAATACGAGCCTTTGCTTCCTCGGCACTTAAGGCATCGGGCTTTGCGCGTGGCTTCGGCCCCTTGAGAGCACGCAACTCCTTTTGATAGGCATGGTACAACGGCCAAAACTTCTCCGCTTCGCTGGGGCTCAAATCGAGCTTTTCGGTCAGATAGGCGATCTTCAACGCCTTGATCTTTTCGCGCTCACCGTTGTGCTGCGCGCTCAATACCAGCGGCAATCCCACCGCTAAAATCCCTAAATACATCCATCGCTTCATGGCATACAGATTTTATTGCATGTTTAAATCTCCTTCGATATCCATCATAAA
The DNA here is from genome assembly GCA_015490715.1 of Saprospiraceae bacterium. GTDB lineage: Bacteria > Bacteroidota > Bacteroidia > Chitinophagales > Saprospiraceae > S141-43. The sequence goes on from WFXH01000065.1 coordinate 28,085, forward strand.
GTCCTCTTCTTCCCACAGCTCGACTTCTTCCTCCAACCACTTGACCTCGCCTTCATCAAACCCTTCTGTCGCCGACCAATCGACCAAGTCCTCCAACTGCACCCCTTCGTCGAGCAAGTACTCGATCACAGCCTCTTCCGAAACTGCATGGAACTCGTCAGCAGAGTACGCATGCGCCCCACCCAGCTGCCACCACCACAGGGCTATCCCCATCAGCAGCAATACCACGGCCGCTTTCATCAGCAGCCATACCCGGTTTCGCATGCTACGGCGTTGGGCCATCGTGCGGCGTCTCTGTCCCTGCTTCCACCGCTCGACCACCCTCTGTGGCAGCGTCTCAAAATATCCCTCTGGCACGGCAAATCCATCAACACCTCCCAACAGATCTTCAAAATCCAGTTTTTCGCGATGATCTTTTTTATCCCCTTTCATAGGTGCAACTTTTGTTTGACAAATTTTTCAATCTTGGCCTTTGCATGGTAAAAGCTCGCCTTGAGTGCGCCGACCGACAATTGGAGGATCTCCGCCATCTCTTCGTACTTTAGCCCATCGAAGTAGCGCAGGACAAACACCGCTTGTTGGCGTGGCGGTAATTGCGCAATGGCCGCGTGCAACAATCGATGCACTTCCTCCCCGTCAAAATAACTGTCCGCCTTCAGACGCTCCCCCAACTGCTCTGTTACTCCATCTAAATCTACGGCTGCTCGGCGCCTCTTTCGCTCCAACCACTGCAAAGTCTCATTGGTCGCGATGCGAAACAACCACGTGTACAGCGAAGACTCACGCTTAAAGCGATTGATATGCTCAAAGGCCTTTAGAAAAGTCTCCTGCAAGAGGTCATCCGCATCTTCATGCCGATGCACCATGCGGCGTATGTGCCAGTACAAGCGCTCTCCGTACTTCTCCACTAAGGCCACCAATCCCTCCTCCCGCCTCTCTGGGTCCCGCACTCGCTCCAATATCCATGCATCCGACTTGTGCATCAACGTTTTGCTTTCTATGCCTTTAGATACCTCACCCGCTCAAAGGTTTAAACGCGCACCGGACACCTCCATTTATGTTTTTTACCTATCGGTTCCCTCCTCTCCATACCAGCAGCGATAAAACATTTTTGCGTCTCCTTGCGTTGGGATGGGATGTATACAAACTTTTAAAACGGCATAAAATGGTAGAATTTACGGACGACAATTTCAAGGAGCAAGTAGAAGAATTCGAGGGAGTCGCTGTCGTCGACTTTTGGGCAGAGTGGTGTGGCCCCTGCCGACTCATTGCCCCCATTTTGGAAGAACTTGCTCAGGAGTACAAGGACAAAAAGGTCAAGATCGGCAAATTCAATATCGAACTCCATCCCGAGACGACCATGCGCTACGCCATCCGCTCCATACCCACAGTGTTGTTTTTCAAAAACGGAGAGCTCAAGGATAAACAGATCGGTACCGCCTCGAAAAAGGTCTACAAGGAAAAAATCGATGCCCTATTGGAGGATTAACCTCCGCCACAGGGCCATTGCTCAAAGCCACGGACCCAAACCCATCGTATGACCGCGATACGCGAAGGGCAGTTTTTCGAATCCTACCGCATCGACGAGGGCATCAACCTCGAGCTCTTCGCGCGGCAGACGGTTGAGGGCTTTATCATCGGCCTGCACAAGAGCCCCTTCCACGGATTCTCCGTCGAATTTGCCGAACACCGCCTCTACAATCCCGGCGAAAGCACCCGACACATCGATTGGAAGGTCTATGCCCGAACCGACCGCTTGTATGTCAAAAAATACGAAGAAGAGACCAACCTGCGCTGCCAGCTCCTCATCGATGCCTCTTCATCCATGTACTTCCCCGAACATCGAGAGGTGCGCCTCAATCGACTCAACAAGCTCCAATTTTCGGCACTCGCCTCCGCTGCTCTCATGCAGCTATTGCGCAAACAGCGCGATGCCTTCGGCCTAAGTGTCTTCCAGGATCAACTCCTCTATCACACCCCTGCCCGACTGTCGATCAAACACTACAAACTCCTGCTGGGCTATCTCGAAAAACTCATCTTTTCCCCAAAGCTCAACCGCACCGCCGACATCCCCACCCAACTCCACCGCATCGCCGAGAGCATCCACAAGCGTTCCCTGGTCGTCATCTTTTCCGATATGCTCGATGCAGACGATCGCCTCGGCGACATCTTCGCCGCCCTCCAACACCTCCGATTCAACAAACACGAAGTGCTACTATTTCATACTATCGACAAACCCCTCGAAATCGATTTCGACTTCCCGGATCGCCCCATGCGCTTTATCGATATGGAGACGGGGGAAGAAGTACGCCTGCAAAGCCATGAGATCAAAGAGCACTACACCCGCAAGATGCAACAGCGCGCCGATGAGTTGAAAACGCGATGCCTCCAGCACGGCATCGACTACATCCAGGCAGACATTCGCAAAGGAGTGTTTCCCATCCTCCGACACTACCTCATCAAGCGCGCTCGGCTTTATTAATCGCTTACCGCCAAGAGGTGCAGCGCAGTACAGGCCACCAAGGCGGCTGTCTCCGACCGCAAACGCGACCCTCCCAACCGCACACCAACCCAACCACGTGCCTCGGCCTCTTCAATTTCATCCGCACTAAAATCTCCCTCCGGCCCAATCAACATCGCGTACGATTGCCCCAACTGCTCATCCAACACCTCGCGCAATGCCGGCAACACACCATCACGACAATGCGCTATGAGGCGCACATCCACCCCAATAGACAAAAACTCATCCAATCCCTTGACATCGTAAACGGCCGGAAAGCGCGCCTTCAAACTCTGCAACGCAGCCGCCTGCACGCGCACGCGCAACTTCTCCACCCGCACCTCCGACCGCTCACAGTGACGACAGCGCAACAGATGTATGGCATCGACACCGATTTCCGTGAGCTTTTCCACCAACCACTCCATGCGCACGCGCTGCTTCAAAAGACAGATGCCCATGTGTATCGTTCCCCTCCACGGCTTGCGCCATTCTTCCACCCGATGCACTTCCGCCACCGCTCCGCGCACATCCGCGACCTTCAGCGCTCCCTCATAGACCTTCCCCCTGCCGTCCGTCCAGTACAACATATCACCAATCTTTCGACGCAAGACGCGCACGATGTGGTGCGAACTCTGCGCATCAAACCTCGCTATGCCCCCCTCGATATCTTCGGTATAAAACCAATGCATGCCTGTCTGACGCATTTTCACCCTGCCGGACTATCGGCTCTACACGCCCATCTTAGCCGAAAGGCGTACCTTTGTGCGCACAAAATTGCCGCCAGCACTACAAATTAATGCACTTTTCATGGAAATAGCCACGATTGTCGTTCAGTTTTTCCTGAGCTTAAGCCTGCTCATCGTACTCCACGAGCTCGGTCATTTTATTGCCGCACGGCTCTTTGGCACACGTGTAGAAAAATTCTACCTCTTTTTCGATCCCGGCTTTTCGCTGTTTAAAAAGAAAATCGGCGAGACGGAATACGGCATCGGCTGGCTGCCTCTTGGTGGTTATGTCAAAATCGCCGGCATGGTCGACGAGAGCCTCGATCGCGCCCAACTTCAAAAGCCGCCCCAGCCGTGGGAATTCCGATCCAAACCTGCCTGGCAACGCCTCACCATCATGCTCGGCGGCGTGACCGTTAATTTCATGCTCGGCTTCCTCATCTTCGGCCTGCTCTACGCCACTTACGGCGAAAAATACATACCCGCCGACGCCATCACCGAAGGCATCTACGTCGACTCCATAGGGCAAGCCATGGGCCTGCGCGAAGGCGATATCATCCTCCGCATCGGGGATAAACCCTTCGATCGCTTCGACAAACGACAACTCATTCGCGGTATCGTCCTGGAAAATGCCCGCAGCATCACCGTGTTGCGCAACGGCCAGGAAGTGAAAATACCCATCGACGACCACTGGGTGGCCTTCTTATCCTCCCATCGGGCGCGCCAGTATACCATCTTCGGTCCCCGCCTCCCCTTGATCGTCGACAGCGTGCTCCCCGACATGCCCGCTCATCGGGCCGGCATCCGCAAAGGCGACCGCCTCGTCGCCGTCGACACTATCGCCGTGCAATACATCCACGAATACTTCGAAAAAGTCCAAACCCACCCCAACACCAGCTACCAGCTCACCCTCGTCCGCAATAGCGACACCGTCCAATTACAGGTACAAACCGACCAAAAGGGTAAATTCGGAATCTTCTGGAAACAACCGCCTCTACGTGCACAGCGCTATCCCCTGTACAAAGCACTGCCCCTGGGAGTAGTGCGCGGATGGCAATTCCTCAAAGACCAACTCGTCGGATTCTCTAAAATGTTTAGCGGCGAAATCAAAGCCTCGGAAAGCCTCGGCGGCTTTGCCACCATCGCTCAGCTCTTTCCCTCCTCCTGGAATTGGGAACACTTCTGGCGTACCACCGCCGTGCTCTCCCTCATCCTGGGATTTATGAACCTCCTACCAATACCCGCCCTCGATGGCGGCCACGTAATGTTCCTGCTCTACGAAATGATCACCGGCCGCAAACCCAGCGAAAAAGTCATGGAAATACTCACACTGCTCGGCATGATCTTCCTCGCCGGTTTGCTCATCTGGGTCAACTGGCTGGATATTGCCCGCATTTTTAACAAATAATCTGCAATAATTCGTATCTTTGCATCCGCCTGTCGTGCGAAATGCCGAAGTGGCGGAACTGGTAGACGCGCTGGACTCAAAATCCAGTGCCCGAAAGGGCGTGAGGGTTCGAGTCCCTCCTTCGGTACCAACCACACCCACCCTAAAGGTTTCCATCTCTTTTTGTATCTTAGCCAGAGCGGTAAGCCATGCTCATGCCCCGTCATCTGAGCCTATGACAAAGTCCAACCATGAAATCATCGCCTGAGAAATCTACTCGCTCCCCTTCCCTCGACGACATCCGCCAGATGTTCGAACAACAGGGCTACATCAGCGACCCCCAGATCGAAATGTCCCTATACCTCGCCCTCCAGCTCCGCAAACCCCTCCTCATCGAAGGCCCCGCCGGCGTCGGAAAAACCGCCATCGCTCAGGTCATGGCACAGGCCCTCCACACCAAACTGATACGCCTACAGTGCTACGAAGGCCTCGACGCTACCCACGCCCTCTACGAATGGAACTACCCCCGACAACTCCTCTACCTGCAAATCATCGACCGCCAAAGCCACAGCACAGACGCCATCGAAGCAGACCTCTTCTCCGAAAAATTCCTCCTGCGACGCCCCCTCCTCCAGGCCATCAGCCATCCGCACCCCGTCGTCCTGCTCATCGATGAAATCGACCGCGCCGACGAAGAATTCGAAAGCTTCCTGCTCGAACTCCTCAGCGAATGGCAAATTACCATCCCCGAAATCGGCACTATCCGCGCCCAAAGCATCCCCTACGTCATCCTCACCGGCAACCGCACCCGCGAACTCTCCGAAGCGCTCCGACGCCGTTGCCTCTACCTGTGGATCGACTATCCCAGTCCCGACAAAGAACTCCAAATCATCCACGCCCACATCCCCCACATCCACCGACAACTCGCCCAACACATCGCCGCCTTCATGCATGAACTGCGACAACTCAAACTCGAAAAAACCCCCGGCATCAGCGAAACCATCGACTGGGCCCAAACCCTCGCTACGCTCCATTACGACCACCTCGACAAACACATCATCGAACAAACCCTCGGCGTCATTCTCAAAAATTGGGAAGATATGCGCCATACACGCGACAGCCTCAGCGACATCCTCGAAAAAACCGGCATCCAAAGCCGCTTCCTCTAAACATCTATCGAACACACTTACCAAAGAATTTTTGCGAACACCCAGCCCCCATCGCTGTTATTTATCCTGAATCTTCGTAACTTTGCGCTTGCCCTGAGCGGGCGGGTCGGTACCTTAGCTCAGTTGGTAGAGCACAGGACTGAAAATCCTGGTGTCCCCGGTTCGATTCCGGGAGGTACCACATCCAAGCGGGAAGCGGGCACATGCCCGCTTTTTTATTTCACCCACAAGGCACCTCCACAACAGCGCAACTTCCAAAACCGCCTCCCTGTTATTCCTATAAATCCAAAGGGCTATGCGATTAACTTTACCTCTCTCCTTAGTCCTAAGGCTGTCGATCTTCGCTGTCATCAGCACATCTGCACAAGCGCAAAGTCAGTATAAAATCGTCGATGATACGATCCGATGGAGTAGATGTACCCTCTATGAGCAATCCACACTCTATGCTTCCTTAATTGTCTTCACACAAAATTGCACTGCTGATATGTCCGACACCCTCATAGCCTCCTGGAAAGCTTCCATAACGGGCGACGAAGATATGCTCCTCATACGCTCCAATGATTCGGCGGCTCATAAAATACGCTCCTTTCTCCACAAAAGACTTATCCTCTACGACGACGAAGACAAGGACCAACTCTCCCCAAACACCTTCCTCGACAAATCCACACATACTGTTGGTACCATCATCCTCAACCACAACTGCTCGACGAATAAAACCGATACCCTCATCGTTGTCGCCAAAGTCGTCAACGACAGCATAGAAAAGATGAGCATAGCCCTGTTCCCCAATGACCCCGCCGCTAAAAAAATACGCACCTTCCTCTATCGATCCATTTTCCACCAAAAGCCGATACCCTTTGGGCTCCCTATCTTTCCAGAAAAGATCACCCTCTACGACGTCGCTTTTGAAGAATGGGATCTATGGGCAGACGAGGCTAATCTCCTTACCCTCAAGAGTATCCTCTCCTACGTCATCTCCCCTTCAAAAAAAGAGCTAAGCTCCCCAGATTTCGAGGAAAAACTTCAGGATTGGTTCGAAAGGTCAATAGCGGAAGCGTATCATCGCGTTTATGGATCCACCCAGAGCGTCGTACTGAACACCCCCGATTGGTTTGTCGTATTGACCTCCCAAGGAGGAGAAGGAACTGTCCTTGCTTCCGTCCACTACGATTGCTATTACGATCACTTTTTGAGAAAAACCGGAGAAAGGATCACCTTACGCGACATCATAGCTCCCGATAAGTGGGACAGCTTTGTCGACACCGTGAAATACTACCTGGCATACAAAGCTGAAATTTTTAGATCCGAACTCGATTATTTCGGCCCCGTAAAATCATCCGACTACCACGTAATCGTCGACAGCATCTTCAAGAATCACGACGAATTTTTCGTACCCGAAAATACCTTCCTCCTCACTTACGACCACTTGCATATCTATTACACCGTGTTGGCTTGTACCTCTATGGCAGATTGGACCCGCGAGCTATTAATCAAAATTCCTCTGTCGTCTATCATTCCCCTTTCCCGCATGCCTTCACAGTTGCAAAAACTGCAAAACACCCCTGAAAAATACCGTGCACGTACTAAAATTATCGATTGCTGGAACTACCGGTAAAGACATCCTCACATGGTTGGGCCTCCAATTTGGCGAACTCCTTGATAAAATCGCGTATTGCCGTTCGACGTGTGCTTACTGCTATTTTCAAACATCAAGTACTCCGCAGTGCGCACACTGTTGATGGTTTATTACAATAAAAACAGCAGAAAACGACAGAATCGAGGCCAGCAAATTCCAATACAGTGCTATGACCACCTGTCTTCGGGATGGTCGCGTATAGAAAATGTCCAAAAATCATGGACACAAGGGTGAAGGCTCCCTCCTATCTCATTAGTCCAATCGATAAGTCATTCCAACTGCCGCCGTGAAAAAGAATCCATCCCTCGTCCCCTCAATGGGATAAATCACCCACCCTGGGCTGATTCCTCCCCGCAGAAGCAAGTGCTTCCCCATCGGAACACTCAGATGAACCCCTAAAGATGCGAATCCAAACGTCTCGGGTTGGCTTTCAAATACGGTCTGAAAGAGCACAGATGGCTGCAAGGTCCACACCATCCGCGACCAGGTGTAGGAATAAATGACATCTGTATGCCCAAGCACCACGACATCGCCGTTGCGCAGCGCCAGCATCGCCGTCATCAGCCGCCCACCAAGAGATATGCTGTGCCCAGAAGTGCTATGCATCAAATTGTATTTCCACACAGGACCCGTAAAAGTCGATGAGCTGACCATCCACCCTAAGTCCATCCGATCCGTCATTCCGTACGAATAACTCAGATCCACATACGGAAGTACGTACGTGTTCAGTCCCTCGTAAAGTGCTCGTATGTGCTGTACATGCAGCTGAATATCAACCTTGGAGTTTCCGCGCCCCAGAGGGCGGGCATCGTCCATCCAGTGAAAGGGAACACATGATGCCACCATCATGCCTATACCCACGAGTAAACACGATCGAAATACCGACATGTGCAGATGAGGGGTTTTGCTTTATCCAAGCTGCAAGGTAACAAAAACTCCCCACAGCCCTTAACCCCTTGCGTGAGTAGATATTGCTCACCTTATGTAATACGAAACTCCCCAGGTGATATTAAGCGTATAAAAACTTCTGGTCTTATCCTCCAGATCAAATAAGTAACTGTGCTGGAGGCCGACACGAAAATCGACGTTATCATCAAGGGCACTCGTTAGACTTAAACCCATGCTGGCATACCCTATTTTATAGCTATTCCTGATGATTTTATACTTATCATCGGTTTGGCCATATAAATAATACATACCTATGGAGGGTTGGATAGTGTATGCAGTCCGAGAAAATGCGCGCGTATACCACAAATGCCCATCCACCGCGCTACCAATACGCCAACCATCATAAATACCAACTTCGTCGTACTCTAATAAGGATTTCAATGCCATTCGACCACCGATGGAGAGGATGTGCCCTGTGTTGCTTCTCGTAAGGCGGTATTTCCAGCTCGCTCCCGTGAGAGTGAACTGATTAAAAATGACCCCTACGTCCATCCGATTGGTAAGGCCATAGGATAATTGAAGGTTTCCCTTGGGCATAAGCCAGATATACCCGCTAAGCGCGTCCTCAGAGTCCTCTTGGATAATCACCTGTCTCATAATCTGCCCATCCACCCTCCAATTTCCGCGATCCAAGGTACGGGCATCATCCAGCCAGTAACTGGAAGCACAGGAGAGTAACATTCCAGAAAGGACTCCAAAAGCCAGGTGTCGCATCGTTGCATAGATTACTTGCGTCTTCATAGTGTGTACAATTTTTGCGCAATTTACAAAGAAAAACCCATACACAACCCGCATCCGATGTGCATTTGTGGATTTTTAACAAAATTTTAAAATATACGCGCTATACCCCCTTTTTATACATCTCCCTATTGAGCCTGAAA